>JAHBTB010000002.1 GCA_019638795.1 Fimbriimonadaceae bacterium
CGGGTGGCCACGGTGTTCTCGGCTGTCGGCCCGAAGACCAAAGGGGGAACCCCGGTAAGCGTGCCCTTCGACTGATCGAAGAGGAAGCCGAATCGATCCGGCTGGTCATCGCCATGCGTGATCAGGGAATGACGCTTCAAAAGTTCGCGGGAGAACTGAACGCCCAAGGCTTCCGAACCAAGGCCGGGGCCGAGTTCTCCCATGTCCAAGTCTGGCGAGTTCTTAACCGAGAGGCGTTCTATCGCGGCCAAGGTGTCATCACTCGAAGCGTCGAAGGTGGAGCTTCGGGAGCACACTCGGCCATCCTGTTAGCTTCCTCCGACAAGAAAAACCATTGCCCAATCTAGGCCAGCGAGCACTAGGGAGAACAGGGAAAGTACATAGGCTGCACGGAGTTGTGAGGCTTGCGAATAAGAATGGGGCCCTTTTCTAAAGACTTGCCAGATCACGCTGAACGCGATTATTGGCAGTCCTATTAGTGCTACTGGAACCAGTAGAGACAACGGGAATGCCCATGTGGGTATCGATGCTATTCCTAGAAGGATGAACACCGCATATGCAAACAATGGGTTCTGATCGCGGCTCAACACTACCAAAGCGGAGATAAACACGAGCACGGTGGCAACGAGTAACGGCCATCCCCATGACCCGTCGTACCAAGGGCCAAGACCCGTCACATTGAAGCCGAATGGCTCCATGGTGACGATGCTCCTGATCCACGTGCCAGACAGAACTGGTATCCCTAGACCACTTCGGATTATAAAACTGAGAATAGCAAGAACTAGGAATACGCTCGGCCAAAGGAAGTCTCTTGTCCTTGTCACCGCTTGTACTTCCGTTTCTTTGCCTTTCGGTCGCTCGGTAAAGTGGGAGCCCGTCCCCGAAGAACCTGGGAGCCTAGTTCCACCGCCCCGAGAGCGAGGGCGTTCAAGCCTGCCGCCGCGCGCTGTAGGTCAGGGTCGCGGCCATGAACAGGGACATGGCGCGAAACGCACGGGAACGGGAAAGGACAGTCAGCGACATCAGGGAACTCTTCGAATAGCTCCCATTATAGGGCACTTTGCTCGCAAACGTGCGAGTCAGGATGAAACAATGTAATGCTCGTCGGCTATCCTTCTCCATACCGTTTCCCAGTCGGGGCCAACACTTCGTAAACTGTTGTCAACGGTTTCCCCAGAGGTGAACTCCTACCGTTCCTACTCGTCTGCGAACAAGGTCTCCGAGCCAAGGCGAGGGACCGAGTTCACCCTTGTCCAAGTCTTGCGAGTGCTGAACCGAGAGGCGTTCTATCGCGGTCAAGGTGTCATCACGCGAAGCGTCGAAAACGTGGCTGTGGGAGCACACATCGCAATTATTCAGTAGTCATCGTATTTCTACAATGACTACTGAGTCTTTGATCGTCATCGATTTCATTGTAGTCGAATCAACAACGAGAGTTTCCTTAGTGCCTTTTGAGTTCAATAAGATGATCGTTAAGGAACCACCCACATATTCATCACACGTCAGAGTGGTACCCGACCGAGCAACCACGGAGTCACTTTGTCCGCGACTCTCACTGGTTGAGACCGTGAGATTTTCATTGCGGTAGTTCACAACAAAGATCGTCTTTGTGTGCGAACACCCGGAGAGGAAAAGGGCGAATGAACCAATCACCAGAAACCATGCAATGATCTTCAAAGCGATCTCCACAACTGTAAATTGTCAGCTAAGTCGCGCTGGAGTCTCGGCGTCCACCAGTTCGAACGCATAGAATCCCGGCGTGGGTTGTCCCCTCGGTACACCTTTGTCGGTCGCTCGGTAAAGTGGGGAGCCCGTCCCCGAAGAACCTGGGAGCCTAGTTCCACCGCCCCGAGAGCGAGGGCGTTCAAGCCTGCCGCCGCGCGCTGTAGGTCAGGGTCGCGGCCATGCACAGGGACATGGCGCGAAACGCACGGGCACGGGAAAGGACAGTCAGCGACATCAGGGAACTCTTCGAATAGCTCCCATTATAGGGCACTTTGCTCGCAAACGTGCGAGTCAGGATGAAACAATGTCATGCTCGTTGGCTATCCTTCTCCATACCGTTTCCCAGGCGGGGCCAACACTTCGTAAACTGTTGTCAACGGTTTCCCCAGAGGTGAACTCCTACCGTTCCTACTCGTCTGCGAACAAGGTCTCCGAGCCAAGGCGAGGGACCGAGTTCTCCCATGTCCAAGTCTTGCGAGTGCTGAACCGAGAGGCGTTCTATCGCGGCCAAGGCGTCATTACTCGAAGCGTTGAAAGTGGGGCCTTGGGGGCGCATTGAGCTATTCTTGCTTAAAGCGGTGTTTTTGAGTTATGTTCCTACTACAAGTAGCCTGTCGAGTATTATCCTACAGGACTAATCGTAGCAGGAATAATCCGAAGTGCAGCTCCAAGAGCGTAAGGAGCCAGTAGTACCAAAATCCATTCTTTCGCTTGCTGATCTCCTTGCTTGTTGAAGAGCGCCCAGAGACTACACGGAGGGCATATTACTATTACGAGTACGGCTAAATATATCAGTCCACCTCCTAACCAAGAGGCGGGAAGTGCATATGGTAGACATGAACCAGTAGCAATAATCAATACTGTTCTCGACACCTGGCCTAACCCAAAGAAGAGTCGAACCGCGAGCAATAAGGGAACTACTAGCGGAGCGAATGCCCAAAGGCAAACGACTAGGGACAAGGCTCCTAGCCCTGATGCCCAAAACAAGATCAACTCGATCATAGCTACCAGCGCGCCAGACAGGGCTCGAATGGTGACTGCTTAGGTCCATAACCCTTCGGGAAGCCTGTCCCGTATGCTTCTTCAATCCAATCGCTCCAACGTTGATCCCACCATTGAAATAAGCCAGGGCCGGCTGGGATGCATGGGGTTTGACAGATATCAGAGCGGACTTTTCCGTCAGCGTCTATGTAGTAGCAAGAACGCGTCTCCTTACCGTCTCCAACAATCCCGTTGCCTGGTAGAAACACGAACTCAGTGCGACCGTCTGGATGTATGATCAGGACCATATCCACGTCCATGTCGGGGTGAGTTACATATCCACGTGGCACTTCTGTATCTCGCCAACCGTCGCCAGGCATCCACGGAAAGTCTCCGAATGCAATGACCTTGCCACCAAAACCAGCAGTTACAGTAACCGAGACGGGATCATGCCAAGCTAGCCCGGTACGGTCTTGCCGGCTAAGAGGGTCATTATCGCAATAGAGATACCAATTGCGTCCATCATTGATAGGGTCGCGTGTAAGGAATCTTCCGGTAGAGGAGTCATAGTAGCTGTGCCCCAGAAGCCTCAGGCCCGTAGCATCCTCTTGATAGCCGAATCCGCCCGCATAACCGAAGGGACCGTTCCATGTCCCCGTAGAAGCAATGAGGTTGCCGAAAGCGTCGTACTGCCTGGATGCCGCCACCGTCTGGCCCGTCCCGCTCTGGGCGTCGGCATTCTTGGTGCCCGAATGAAGGAAGGTCGTGGCCGCCCTTCTTCGCTCGGAAACGCCCGGCGCGTAGGTTGCCGCTCCGTCGGAGAGCACTGGATCGGTGACGTAGGCTCCGTCCCGCAGGAAAGAGCGGCCCACCGAGTTTGTGGTCGAGCCCACGCGGGTGTCGAGGCCGTTGTAGACGTTGCTCTGGGAAACGCCAGGCCCGACGATGCTCGTGGCCCGGCCCTTGGTCTTTTTGGGCGGGTCGGGCGCGAGGCACACTTGAAAGCCCGGTGCCCCGATGATTGGGAGCAAGTCCGACATCTTGTCGATGTCGGCGGGCAGCCAATCGTGGGTCGGCTCTTTGTGGCTCATCGCTCACACCTCGTCTTCATCCTAGCATGGAGGAAGCTTCCAATCGGGCACCGATCACCGCGTCAACCAACACGTTCTTGCGATGGCATGATGACTGCGTCCACGCACCCGGCGAGGCCATCGAGAAACAGGCGTCTCGGTGCCATTCATCAGCAGCGCGGCAAGTGTGCTCAGCGCTTCCTGCATTGTCATGGCGGCTTTTACCGGACCCTCTCGGCGGGCCGCCACATGGCCCCCAAAGCCGGTCGGCGGGGGCGGCGCGAGCAAAAAGTGAGCGAAAGGTGAGCGAAAGGTAAGCGAAAGGTTAGCGAAAGGTCGGAGGGGGGCCTCCGCACGGCCGACGAGGACGGCTCTTTGACCAGCGCATCCAGGCCCTTGGAGCGGCCGGGGGGAGCGGCCGTCGTGACCCCGGTCGTCCCCGCCGGCGCCGCCCCGGCTCATCACATCTTGGCCACCTGGCACGCGGCGAGGAGGAACGCCCCCACGCCGTAGGCGTCGGTGTCCGCATACGACACCGAGCGGGGGTCGGCGCCGATCGGCTGCACCCAGGCCAGCCGTCCGTTGGGGTCGACCGCGCGGGTCATGGCGGCGAAGGCGCGGTCGACGGTGGGCTTGAACGCGGCCCGGTCGAGCAGTCCTTCGTTGACCCCCCAGGCCAAGGCGTAGCAGAAGAACCCGGTGCCGCTCGTCTCGGCGGCCGGGTAGGAGGCCGGGTCGAGCAGGCTGCTCCGCCAGTAGCCGTCCTTGGACTGCAGTCCCGCCACGCGGGCGGCCATCGCCTTGAACTGCGCCTCCAGCGGGGGCCGGACGGGGTCGCCCTTGGGGACTTGGCCGAGCACCCGGGCCAGCCCGGCGAGGACCCAGCCGTTGCCCCGCGACCAGAACACCTTCTTGCCGTTGGCCTCGCGGGTCTTGAAGTACCGGCTGTCGCGGAAGTAGAGGTGTTCGACGGGGTCGTAGAGGTAGTCGGACGTCTTCTGCCAGAGCCGGGCGGCCAGGTCGAGGTACTTGCGGTCGCCGGTCTCGCGGGCGAGCATCGCCAGGGTCGGCGGGCCCATGTAGAGGGCGTCGCACCACGCCCACTCGCGGTCGTGGACGGAGTCCTTCCATTCCAGGCTGCCGGTGTGGTCGGCGGCGGCGACATTGTCGCCCATCGCGCGGGCCGCGGCGAGCTCGCGCGGGTCGTGGTCATTGGCGTAGAGCTGCAGGTACGCCTGGCCCACGGCGTGGTCGTCGGCCATGAGCTTTCGCGGGCCGAGCTTCCAGGCGTTGGCCTCGCCGACGGCCCGCACCCAAGACCGGGCCTCCTCGTCGCCGGTGGCGGCGGCATAGTCCAGCACGCCCGAGTAGAGGGGGGCCACCGTCCAGTCGGTGGGCTGGTGCCGCGAGGGGTTGCTCCGCACCCATCGCCAGACCGCCTCCATTGTCCGCGTCGGGTCCGTCGCCGACCAGGGCCCGCGGTCCTCGTCGGCGGCCTGGAGGGTGGCGCGGTAGTCGGTGTAGTGGCGGTACTTCGAGGCGTTCTCCCACATGACGACCGGCCCCTGTCCGGGGCGGTCGCCCCGCACCACGAACGGCCGGACGCTGTCGTGCTTGCTCGCCCCGGTCACCGCGACATGGCTCCAGGTGTCACCGCCGTCGGCGGTGAACCACCGCTCGATCTCGAACCGGCCGCCGACCGGGCGGGAGAGATAGACGAACCGAGGGTCGGCGGGGTCCAGGCAGACGCCGCCCGAATAGTGGGGTTCGAGCTCCTTCGTGCCCGGTGGTGTCTGCGGGAACCACTTGCCTGCGTCCACGATCTTCCGGTCGACCCAACGGCGTCCGTCCCACCAGGCGTAGCGGTAGACGTGGTGGTCCTCGGCGGGCAGCCGGGTGTAGACGATGACGGGGTCCCCCTTCTTCGTGGCGGTGACGTCCCAGATCCACGCCCTGACGTTCTCTGCTTCTCCGTCGTAGACCAGGCCGGCCTGCTTGGGGTCGACGGGGCGCCCGTCGAGGCGGCCCACCACGCGGCCGGCGGCGTCGCGGAACGCCCCGCCCTCGTAGCGCATGTAATAGATCGAGTTCGTGGGTTCGTCGCGGGGGTGGCCGTCGGTGAAGGCGAAGTGGATCCGACGGACGCCGTCACCGGCGACCTTCATGTAGGGACGGACGCCCGGCCCCGTGCCGGGGGATTGGACGAAGACCCGGCCCGGCTCCCACGTCTTGCCCTGGTCGTCGGACCAGCTGAACGTCGGCTTCCAGTCCATGCCGCGCCAAAAGAGGTAGATGCGGCCCTTCTCTGCCGAAAGCGACTGGGGGTTCGGATAGGTGTAGGTCATCCGCGTCGCCTGTCCGTTCAGCTTCAGAGCCCGGGCGGGGCCGAAGCGCAGCGCACCGGCGCCTCCGTCGGACTCCGCCATCCAGATCTCGCGGCCCGCATGCTTGGAATAGAACGCCAGTAGCCGCCCGCCCGACAGGGGAAGGAAGGCGGGGTTGTCGTGGTCGTCCCGCTCAAACTGCCCGGCGAGGAGCAGGTCGGTCCCCTTCTTCGCCACCGGGTCGTAGTCATGGACGGTGACGTCACCGTCGGAGGCGACGCTCCCGGCGACGATCCGCCCGCGGAACCAGACCGCCCGTGGGTCGGCGAACCAGCACCATCCCCCGTCGCGGGCCACGACGTGGTCGTGTCCGAAGGGGGCCATGGCGAGGACTAGCGCGGCGAACATGGGTAGAGTCTATCCACGTCCGGCCTCTGGCCGGACGACCCGTCACCTTTCTCCCTCCCGCACGAAGGTCCCGGCGCACCGTCCGGCAGTCCCTGCGACCTTTGGTGGCCATGGGTAACAAGCGGTCATGGCTCCCCAGAGAAGAAACCGCCGACCAAGGGCGTTCACGCTCATCGAGCTCTTGGTCGTGGTCGCGATCATCGCGGTCCTTGCCGCCATCCTGTTCCCCGTGTTTGCCCAGGCCAAAGCGACCGCCAAGAAGGCGGTGTGCCTTTCCAACCTCAAGCAGATCGGCCTTGCGATCGCGATGTACCGCCCCGACTACGACGACTACAACCCGCGGTACCGCTTCTGCCCGGACCTTCCCGGCAACGAACTGTGCACGTATCTCACCAACCCGGTGCAATGGACCGGGCCGCAGGAGATCTGGTGGGCACCCTACGACAACTCGGTGGAGCCCGACTGGCCCGGACCCTACTACCACTGGAAGGGCGGGTTTCTCCAGCCTTACGTCAAGAACTTCCAGATCTTTAAGGACCCGTCGGACACGGTCTGGCAAGTCGGCTACGCCATGAGCTACGTCACCGAGGGGCCCATGGGCCGCAGCGCCAGCGAGGTCGCCAACCCCGTCGTGCTCCAGGTGTGGGACCACCGCCGCACGCCGGGTTGCGCCGACACTCGGACGGGCCACGCCGGACCCCCGTGGACGCCTTTCCCGCCCGAGGCCGACACCAAGCACACCCACTACCCCGACCGCCACACCGGGGGCTTCAACCCCCTGAGCCACGACGGCAGCGTGCGCTGGCGTAACGTCAAGAGTCTGAAGGTCTCGGATTTCATCGCCACCAGCGCGCCCTGACGGAATGGCGCAGGGTGGCCCCGGGAGGTGCCTACGCCCCTCCCGGGTAGGTCACGGTCGAGCCCACCCGGACTGGCGGGACGTCCAGGTATCCGGCGTCCTTTAACCCGGGCCAATACTCGTTGTTGCGGGTGTCCCGGTCCTTTGCCAACGGGCCGGCGCTGACGCACGTGGCCTTCCAACGCAGTCCACGACCCTGGATGTCCTTGGCCAGCGTTTCGTGGACCTCCGTCCGTCCCTTCGTGCGGATGTTGAACGTGAGGTCGTTGCTGAAGTCGCCGGGCTTGAGGGGCTTCAGGGCCGGCACGCGCACGCTGACCGACTCCGTGCCCGGGAGCACCAGGAACGAGGCTTTCGTCACCGACTTCCCCGGGACGCCGAAAAGGTATCCCGTCAAGACGCCCATGTCCTTGAAGTCCGTGTCGAAGCCGGTCTCCTTTGTGGCGAGGAGACGCGCCGGCTTGCCGAGCTTGATCTGGTAGAGCTCGGCCCGGACCTTAGCGGGCAAGACGTCGGGGACCCGGAACTGCCAGGTGCGAAACAGCTTGCCGGTCGGATGCTTGTTCAGTCCGTTGTGGTGGACACGGGCGAACTCGTAGGCCGGTCGACGGCCGACGTCCTTGACGCCCTCGACCTCGCCGATGACACCCATGTAGTAGCCGGCGACATAGAGGTCGACATAGTGGTCGGGCGTGCTCCCGGTCAGCACGACGTCGACCCGGACGTGTCCGCGGCCGCCGTATGGGTCGTCCACCCGCGTGGTCGTCAACGACTTGATTTGGATGTCAGATTTCTTGGATTCGATCCGGGGCTCTTTGCCGAGTGCGAGCCCCGCGGGCCTTTCCCACTTGCCGAAGACACCTAGCTCGGCTCCGACCGGAGGCAAGGCCAGAGTCCCGGTCGGGGGCTGGTTCGGCTGGAAAAGGCCACCGTCCTGGCTTACGGATATGGCTAAGGCGAGGGCAGAAACAATAACAGACATGCCCCTATCATATCAGGGTCATCGGCGAGGCGCCAAAAGATTCGTGCCGACCTCACCAAGTCATCCGGCAGTCCGCGCCCAGACCGGGAGCCGCCAACGGTTCGGCGGCGCGGGGACCGACAGATCGGGCTCGGGCATGCGGCGGTCGTCGACGTAGGGCGTGAGTCGGTGGCGGCCGTCACGCGAGAGCACGGCCAAGGGCCGGGAGAGCACCCGTTGTCGCTGGGCCCGGTCCAGCGGGAGGGTGACGGTGACCGTTTGGACGTGACCGGGCTGCCCGCCGCGCACGGTGACCTCCAAACCCTTGGCGGCGACGCGCACGGTCAGGCCGACTTCCATCGTCTTGGCGGTCGCGGCCCGGAACGCCTCGCCGAGCGCCTTGGTGGCTTTGCCCGCCCCGAGGTCTGTCCCGTCGACGACGACGGCCTGACGCCGGTCGACGAGGACCTTGACCATCGACCGGTCCTCCACACCAAGGCCGAGGCCCGCGACCCCCGTGTCCGGCGTGTTCTGGAAACCGACCAGGCACCCGACGGTCGGCTCAGGGACACCCCGCCGGACCGGCCCGACGAGCGAGGACTGCGGGTGCAGCGGGTAGTCCATGACCAAGGGGTCGTACACCGGGGTCTGGCCGGGCGGGAAGTTCAGGTTGGTCTGCGAGAAGGGGCCCGACTGCGGCCAGCCATAGGATATCAACGTGTCCCCGTCCTGCTCCCAGCCCCAGTCGACGTAGTGGAACGACGAACGGCGGGCCCGGACCCACGCGTCGAAGTCCGCGTCGAGTCTCGCCATGCCGAACAACCGCTCGAACAGGCGGGCTGACGGCCCTTGCCAGGCCTCGCCCGGCTTGAGCTTAGAAATCTCGTCGCGCCAGGTCCGGAAGCGGGTGAGCCGCTCGCGGTCGCTCGTAAAGAACGTGTAGATGAGGAAGCTGCGGGCCCGCGACTTGGGCTGCTCGCCCAGGAGTTGGGACAGCTTGAACGGGGTGCGGGCGAAATCCTCCAGGCCGTCGTCGTACCAGTTGGCGATCGTCGGCTTGTCGGTGACGCCCATTGTCAGACGCCGGGCCGACTCGTCCCAGACGTGGCTGGACAGCCCGTCGGCGACCCCTTCGAAGTACCACGCCGGCGTGTTGCCGACCGTCCCGTTCAGGCACATCTGGTAGAGATGGACGGCCTCGTGGAGCATGATCGCCCGCTGGTGGTATTGCAGCGAACCGCTGGGATAGACGAAGGCCGCCTTGACGCCCTCGAACGTGATCCCGCCTCCGTGGAAGCTCCAATTGATCCCGTCGCCGAGCAGCACCTTGCGGAGCGAGTCGGCGCTGGCGGCGTAGACCACCGCCATCCGCGTCGTCTCGTTGCCCGGCATTTCGCGCCCGAAGGCCTCCCTGTAGTGGGGGTACGCCAACTCCAGGAGGGTGACGAGGTGGCGGGCCCGCGCCGCGTCATAGTCGGTCTGCAGCGCGTAGTGCCGGCTGACGTACCACTTGAACCCCGGCGAGTTCTTCAGCCGGTCCCCCGAGAAGGTCTTGGGGACCTCCTGCCCCACGTCCCGGACCGTGACCGACCTGAGGGTGGACGTGCGGCCCGAGACGACCAGTTCCACCGGCGTCGCGAGGGGCGGCGGGACGTCGCGGCCGACGGCGGGGGCCGCCCCCGACAGCAGGGCCAGCAAGGCGAGGCACGTCTTCATGGTCAGGGGGTCCGGGCGGCTGGCGACGGCCGCACCGCCCCATTCTATCCCGGAGCCGCCCCGACGGCCAGACGCCCATGGCCCCGGCCGATGTCGGCAATAATCAGACCCGATGGCCGAGAACAAGGACGCCGAAGCCCCCGGTAACCGCACCCTCTCCAGTGCCAAGCGCGCCAAGCAGGACGAGTTCTACACCCAGCTCCCCGACATCGCCAACGAACTCAAGCACTACACCAAACACCTCAAAAACAAAGTCGTCCTCTGCAACTGCGACGACCCCTACGAGTCCAACTTCTTCCGGTACTTCGCCCTCAACTTCCGCGCCCTCGGCCTCAAAAAGCTCGTCTGCGCCAGCTACGCCGGATCGCCCGTCGTCGGCGGCCAGCTCCCCCTCTTCGAGATCGAGGGCCTGAAGGAACAGAGGAACAAGGAGCCCTACCTCGTCGAGATCGTCGAGGTCCCCGACCTGAACCAGGACGGCTCGGTGGACCTCGTGGACGTCGGCCTGCTCCTGAAACAGCGCAAGAACGTCGCCCGCCCGCTCCAGGGCGACGGGACCTACCCCGGCGGCGACTTCCGCAGCCAGGCGTGCGTCGCGGCGCTGAAGGAGGCGGACGTCGTCGTCACCAACCCGCCCTTCTCCCTCTTCCGCGAGTACATCGCCCAGCTCGTCGAGCACGACAAGAAGTTCCTCATCATCGGCTCGAAGAACGCGATCACCTACAAGGAGGTTTTCAAACTCATCAAGGAGAACAAGGTCTGGCTAGGGACCGGCTTCGCCAACGGCAACGCGTTCTTCCGCATCCCCGAGGCGAACGTCCGCGAGTTCGCCTCGGGCGTCTACGACCAGAGCACCGGCCTCGTCAAGTTCCGCAACGTCGGCTGGTTCACGAACATGGACAACCCGAAGCGGCACGAGACGATCCCGCTCTTCCGGAAGTACACCGCCGCCGAATACCCGAAGTACGACAACTACGACGCGATCAATGTGAACAAGGTCGCCGACATCCCCGTGGACTACGACGGGGCGATGGGGGTGCCGATCACCTTCTTCGACAAGTACAACCCCGACCAGTTCGCCATCCTTGACGCGAACGATCTCCGGAAGAAGAAGACTACGGCCCCTTTCAAGGAGCACGGGCTCATCAAGGACAAGGACAGCGCGATCAAGGGCAAGCCGACGTACGTCCGCGTGGTCATCAGGCGCAAGTGAGCCCCCGCCGCGCCGCGGCGGTCGGGGAATCTGCGACCCAGGTCTGGCCCGCCGCCTCGCCGCTCGAGGAATTTGCCGCGCCGGTCGAGACCGCCGCCTCGCCGGTCGGGGAATCTGCGACGCCGGTCGGGGCCGCCGCCGCTCCGGTCGAAGCATCCATGGCTCCGGTCGGGGCCGCCGCCGCACGGGTCGCGGCATTCATCGCGCCGGTCGGGGGATTCGTCGCGCAAGGTCGGACAATTCAGGTAGAAACACGACACCATGGCCGACTTCTTGAACCTGACCGAGACCGAGTTGATCTCGTTCGCCCAGAACTTCGCGGTGAAGCTGGCCGTGCACGAGCCGGTGCTGACGACCGTCGCCGCCGCCGACGTGACCCAGGCCAACACGAACTCGACGACCCTCGCCGCCGCGGTCAACACGGTGAACAACATCCGCGAGGACGCCCAAGAGTACACGAACGTCAAGAACATCATGCTCTACGCCCCGCTGGGGACGGCGGTGCCGACCGCGCCGTCGGCGACGGCCTGGGCCGACTTCCCCGTCGGGGCCATCGCGGGGATCGTCCCCTGGTACCGGCAGATCGCGGCGCGGATCAAGACGGACCCGGGCTACACCGTCGCGATCGGCCAGGACCTGGGGATCGTGAGCACGGGGGCCGCGCCGGGGGTCACCCCGCCGGTGCTGACGGGGACGGCCCTGACCGGCTACAACGTCGAGGTCGGCTGGAACCGGGGCGGCCACGCGGGCGTCCGGGTGCGCTCGCAGCGCGCGGCCGAGGCGACGTGGACGGAGATCGGGACGGACATGACCCCGCCCTTCGTGGACAACCGCGCGGCGCTGGTCGCGGGCGAGCCCGAGGAGCGGCGCTACCAGGCGGCGTATGTGGACGCCGACGTGGTGACGACCGACTGGTCGGCGACGCTGACGGTGATCGCGCATAGTTAGGGGGGAAGGTTATATGTCACTACCGACCAACTACATGGCGGGCGGGACCGGGAACGTCTCGAAGATTCTTGCAAAGATTGTCGAAGGAGCCCCTCCCGCCAAGTTTACGCAGGCTCACCTTAAGGGCATCGGCTTCAAAGCAAGCGGTGATCGGGCAATTCTGCCCGTTCTGAAGGCCATTGGCTTCCTGACCTCCGAAGGAGCGCCGACCCAGCGCTATCACGATTATCGAGACAAATCCAAATCGAAGCAAGTTCTCGGGGCCGCGCTGCGGGAGGCGTACGCGAGCCTGTTCCAGATCAATGAAAATTTATCGGAGTCTGATCGAACGGCGATAGAAGGCAAGTTTACATCTGAAGGCGGACTGGATGAATCGAAGTCAAAACTCGCTGCCGCCACGTTCCTGGCCTTCTGGAAGCTTGCGGATCATTCGGCGAAGGCGGGAACAATCCCGACCGAGCAAGAGGATGTCGAAGAGCTTGCAATAGGAGAGAAGGGAACGCCTGGAGGACGCAAATTTTCGACTGGCCTGCATTACAACATTGAAATCCACCTTCCTGCCACAAAGGATATTGAAGTCTTCAATGCGATATTTAGGGCACTCCGGGAGAACCTTCTTGAAGAGTAATCCGAAGGATTTGCGTGACTACTTGTTTCGGGGCTTGATGTTCGAACTAGAAGCCGAACAGTTCCGTCGCGCTGGCGTGCAACTCGGACACGATCTCAGATCGACAGAAGAAAGCCTGTTCGGCGAAGTACTTGCTTCCTTCGGTTTGAGCATGCGAAACGAGGCCTTGCAAATGGCCCGCCTCTACGCATATTTGAACTGCTTTGAAAACAGCGTCCGGGAGTTCGTCCGGGATCGCTTGGAAGAAAAGTACGGTACGAATTGGTGGGACTCGGCGGTTCCTGAGAAGATTCGAAGACATGCGGACTCACGGGAGGCAGATGCTGCAAAGAACTCGTGGCTCGAAGGCCAAAACAAAGGAAAGATCTATTGGATTGACTTTGGTCAGCTTTCCGACATCATCATTGCGAAGTGGGATGACTTTGAGGACGTCATCCCGACCCAAGCCTGGATCAAGCAGAAGTTCGAAGACTTGGAGAAGGCCCGGAATTTCGTAGCTCACAACCGGCTGCTACTGCCAGCAGAGTTTTCCCGAATCGAAATGCACTTAGCCGACTGGAATAAGCAGATCGGATTCTAGCAATGCCTACGGCATCACGGTCGGACACTTGATGACACTGCGAATCAAATCAACCAATAGCCTCTGGGCGGCGCACAGGGGTGCGACCGACGGTTTCCTGGATACGGACGCCATCGTATGGGGCCGATGAAATGAAGATCGAACTGCGCAGCGTGAAGGTCTCGGAGCTGGTCGCGGGCTACGTGGACCATCAGGAAGAGGGGGTGCGGGGCTACGGCGGCCGGCTGAACATCCGCCCCGCCTACCAGCGCGAGTTCATTTATAAGGACAAGCAGCGCGAAGAGGTGGTCCACACCGTGCGCAAGGGCTTCCCGCTGAACACGATGTACTGGGTCGTGGCGGGGGACGGCTTCGAGCTGATGGACGGGCAGCAGCGCACGGTCAGCGTCTGCCAGTTCGTGCAGGGCGACTTCGCGGTGACGATCGAGGGCGCGCCGTACTTCTTCCACAACTTGAGCGAAGTCCGGAAGCAGGGGATCCTGGACTACGAACTTCAGATCTATGTGTGCGACGGGACGGACCAGGAGAAGCTGGACTGGTTCAAGATCATCAACATCGCGGGCGAGAAGCTGACCGACCAGGAACTGCGCAACGCGATCTACACCGGGCCGTGGCTGGCCGACGCGAAGAAGTGGTTCAGCAAGACGGGCTGTCCGGCGTACGCGATCGGGGAGAAGTACGTGACCGGCTCGCCGATCCGGCAGGAGTTCTTGGAGACGGCGCTGGAGTGGATCAACGACGGGAAGGTCGAGGAGTACATGGCCGCGCACCAAGGGGACCCGAACGCGAACGCGCTGTGGGCGCACTTCCAGGCGGCGATCACGTGGGTCTCGGGGACGTTCACGACCCACCGCAAGGAGATGAGGAGCGTGGACTGGGGCCCGCTCTACCGCGACCATAAGGACAAGGTGTTCGACGCGGCGGCGCTCGAGAAAGAAGTCGCGCGGCTGATGCGGGACGACGACGTGACCAAGAAGTCGGGCATCTACCCGTACGTGCTGACCGGCGACGAGAGGCGCCTGAACATCCGCGCCTTCACCGACAACCAGAAGCGCGAGGCCTACGAGCGGCAGAACGGCGTCTGCCCGGTGTGCAAGAAGCAGTTCGAGATCGGCGAGATGGAGGCTGACCACATCAAGCCCTGGCACGAGGGCGGGAAGACAGACGCGGCGAACTGCCAGATGCTGTGCAAGGCCGACAACCGCACCAAGGGCGGGAAGTAGCCGGCTGGGGCATACTCAGGCCGGGTGAGCCCGACGATGACCGCGACGACGCCCCAAGCCAAAGCCCTGCGGACCGCGTGGTTGGTCGTCGCCCTCGTCGCGCCGGTCGCACTGCTGAACTACCTCGACCGGCAGATGCTCGCGTCGATGAAGTTCTCCGTCATGGCCGACATCAAGGACATCGGCACGGACACGAACTGGGGGGTCATGCTCGCCCAGTTCAAGTGGGTCTACGCGGTCTTCAGTCCGATCGGGGGCTACCTGGCCGACCGGTTCAGCCGCCGGTGGATCGTGTGCGCCAGCCTCTTCGTCTGGTCGGCGATCACCTGGTGGACGGGCCACGCCGACTCGTACCACACCCTGCTCTGGACGCGGACGGCGATGGGGGTGAGCGAGGCGCTCTACATCCCCGCCGCCCTCGCCCTGATCGTCGACTACCACACCGGAGCGACCAAGTCGCGGGCGGTGGGCGTCCACATGGCGGCGATCTACGTCGGCGTCATCCTCGGCGGGTTCTCGGGTTATGTCGCCGACGCCCCCGGCCTGGGCTGGCGGTTCGCCTTCACCGTCACCGGCGCGCTGGGCGTCCTCTACGCTTTCCCCCTGCTCTATTTCCTGAAGGACGCGCCCCGTCCCGTGGCCGCGGACGGCCCGGTGGCCAAACCCGGCCTTGGGGAGACGTTGCGCGCCCTGGTCGGCAACCCGTCCTTCCTCCTGCTCGCCGTCTACTTCACCCTTGTCGCCATGCCGGGCTGGATGATGAAGGACTGGATGCCGAGCATGCTGAAAGACCAGTTCAACATCAGCCAGGGCGTCGCCGGGGTGTCGGCCGGGCTGTACGTGAACGTGGCCGGGTTCGCCGGTCTGTTCCTGGGCGGCTGGATGTCGGACCGGTGGGTGCGCCGGACGGTGCGGGGGCGGACGTACGTCAGTGCGGTCGGCATGGCCCTGCTCATCCCCGCGCTCTACGGCCTGGGCCACTCGCCCAGCCTCGGGGTCGCCGTCGCGTTCCTCTCGCTGTTCGGGCTCGGTTTCGGGTTGTTCGACTGCAACAACATGCCGATCCTCGCCCAGCTCGCCCGGCCCGAGTTCCGCGCGACGGGCTACGGGCTCATGAACTTCCTGAGCGTGAGCATCGGCGGGTTCGCCGACATCGCGGTCGGCCACATGAAGGACGGCGGGGCCTCGTTCGAGACGATCCTCGGCGTCGGGGCCGTGCTGGTGGCGGTGAACGTCGCGCTGGTCTTGCTCGTGCGGCCGAAGCGTGAACTGACGCCCGAACTGGCGGCCTGACCACATGACGCTGAACAATCCCGAAGATCTTCCCCTGGCCTTCGTCGAGGCGTGGAACCGTCGCGACGCTGACGGCATAGCCGCGCTGTTCGAAGAGGACGCCGAGTTCGTCAACGTCACCGGGCTCTGGTGGCACGACCGCGAGTCCGTCCGGAAGGCGCACGCCTACGGGCTCGCCCATATCTTCAGCGAGTCGACGCTCAGCATCGGCACGATGCGGACGAAGCGGCTGTCCGACGTCATCGCCGTCGTGCAGGTGCGCATGGTCCTCTCCGGCCAGACGGCGGTCGCCGGGGTCGTCAAGCCAGGCACGCGCCATACCGTCTTCTCCTTTGTGGTGCGCCGCACCACCGCCGGCTGGAGGTGCGTCCTGGCTCACAACACCGACGTCGTCCCGGGCATGGAGACCAACGTGGTGGACGAAGGCGGCAATCTCCGCGCGGTGGACTATCGCCAGACATGACCCGCCTCGCCCTCACCGACGATGGCACCGCCAGCCGCCACGTCACCCTTCTCGGGCCACAATTTGCCCGAGGACCAAGACGTGATCCGCAACAAGACGACCGCCCCTGATTTCGCCCTCCTCGACGAGACGGGGACCACACGCACCCTGGCCGGACTGCGCCAGGGCCGACCGCTCCTCCTCCTCTTCCTCCGCTTCGCCGACTGCCCGACCACGCGCCGCGACCTGCTCGCCTACGCCAACGTCTGGGGCCGCGTCCGCTCCCTCGGCGCGGAGATGGCGGCGGTGACCGTCGAGCCGCCCGACGCCCACCGGCGCCTCAAAGAACGGTTGGAACTGCCCTTCCCACTTCTGTCCGACGAGGGCTTCGCGGTGTCGGAGCAGTACGGCGTGTACCGCTCGGACGAAGTGGACGAGGGCCCCCAGCCCCACGGCGAGCCCGCGGTCTACGTCATCGACGCCGACGGCGAGGTCGCTTATGGCCAGGTCCTTTCGGGCCCGAAGGGCATCGCCAACCCGGCCGAGGTGGCCATGGTCCTCCTCTATATGCGCGACCACGGCGGCAAATACTGGTAGGAGAGGTCGGCTTTCGTCCTAGGTGGAAAGATGAATGTAAGACTCATGTATAATGGTGACGTGCCATGAGGCTGAACGCACAGACCGACTACGCCCTGCGGATCATGATGGTGCTCGCCGCCAAGGGCGGGGAACCCGCGACGATCCGCGAGGTCGCGCTCCGGCTCGACCTTTCCCGGGCCCACATGATGCAGATCGCGGCGAAGCTGGCCGCCCACGGCCTGGTGAAGACCACCCGGGGCCGTGCCGGTGGGCTCTTGCTCTCGCGCGAGGCGCACCAGGTCACTGTCGAGGACGTGGTGAAGGCGATCGAACCCGACTTCGCCCTCGTCCAGTGCATGCAGCCCATGACCAAGTCGGAGTGCCCGCTTGATTCGGCGTGTCTGTTGAAGGGGGCCCTGGGCTCGGCTTTGGGGGCGTTCTTTGCCGAACTGCGGTCGGTCAGCCTGGCCGACCTGGTCTCCCCGAACCGGGCCGAGATCACCCAGATCTTCCGCTTGCACATGGCCACCCCCGAATTGGCCACGGCCAAAGGAGGGGTCGACTGATGCCCTACGTCATCACCGAGCCCTGCATTGGAGTCAAGGACCGCTCGTGCGTCGCGGTCTGCCCCGTCGATTGCATCTACGAAGACGACTTGATGCTCTACATCAACCCCGACGAATGCATCGACTGCGGTCTCTGTGAGCCGGAGTGCCCGGTCTCCGCCATCTTTGTCGAGCACGACGTGCCCGTCCAGTGGGCCGACTACATCGAGAAAAACGCCACCGAGGGCCGCCGCATCGCGGCCGTCTCCAACCACCCCGTACCCTAGAAGGACAAAGACCATGACCACCCTCTTCCAAGACCGACCTGTCGGCCAACTCGTGGCCGAGCAGCCCGCCCGCTCGCGCGTCTTCGAACGCTGGGGCATCGACTATTGCTGCGGAGGCCGCAAGACCCTCGCCGACGTGTGTGCCAAGAAGGGTCTCGACACTCAGGCGGTCGTGAACGACCTCGAGGCCAGCGACGCCCAACCCCAACCGCCCACCATCGACTGGACAAAGGAACCCATGGCCAAGCTGGCCGACCACATCCAGGAGGTGCACCACGGCTACCTGCGCGACTCATTGCCGCGCCTGACGGCGATGACCGAGCGTGTCGCCGACCGCCATGAGGAGCGCGACCCCCGCTTGGTCGAACTCCGCGACGTCTATGCCCGGTTCCGCTCCGACATGGAGTTCCACACCGAAAAGGAGGACAAAATCCTCTTCCCGGCCATCCGGTCGCTCGACGGCCAGGGCGAGGTGACGGCGATCTCCCGGCGCATCGCCGAGCCGATCCAGCACATGCTGGACGACCACGACGACGCCGGCGCCGCGCTTGAGCGGATGCGCGAACTCACCGACGGGTTCACCCCCGCCGAACATGCCTGCAACACCTGGCGGGCGATGCTCCAAGCTCTTGCCGAGTTGGAGGCCGACACCCATCTGCACGTCCACTTGGAGAACAACATCCTGTTCCCTCGGGCGATTGAAGCCGCCCAAGCCCTGTAAACGTTCCCTCCGCCGAGCCACCACGAGGCGCGCCACGCGCCCGTGGTAGGCTCGGCCCCATGTTCGCTCCCGTGGTCGCCGCGTGCGCCCTTCTGGCGCCAAAGACCGAGAACGTCCTGTTTGTCTTCACCGACGGCCTGCGTTGGCAGGAAGTCTTCACTGGCGCGGAGGCCGACCTGGTCGGCAAAGACAAGACCTACTGGGCCGAGACGCCGGAGGCACGCCGTGCCGCCTTGATGCCCTTTACTTGGAGCGTCGTCGGCAAACAAGGACAGCTCTTCGGCAACCGGACCAAGGGCAGCGACTGCCAAGTCGCCAACCCGCTGAAGTTCAGCTATCCGGGTTACAGCGAGACGATGCAGGGCTTCTACGACCCCGTGATCACGAGCAACGACCCCGTCCCCAACCCGAACGCCACCGTCTTTGAATGGCTGGCGAAAAAGCCCGAGTTCAAGGGCAAGGTCGCCGGGTTTGCCAACTGGGACGTGGTCTCCGCGATCTTCAACAAAGCCCGTTGCGGCTTCTTCACCCAGTGCGGCCCGGAACCGATCAGGTTCGCCGACACCCCAGAGTCACGGCTCTACAACAAGATGCTGTCGACGACAAACCGTCCGTTCCCGCCCGACCCCGACGACACGTTCACCCACGAGGCGGCCCTGATGTACCTGAAGGCGAAGAAGCCCCGGGTCATGGCCGTCCTCTACGGCGAGACGGACTCTTGGGCGCATTCCGGCGATTACAGCAAGTATCTGAGCGCCGTCCACCGCTTTGACACCTGGATGCGCGAAATCTGGGAGACCGTCCAATCAATGCCCGGATACCGAGGCAAGACCACCATGGTCGTGACGACGGACCATGGCCGGGGCGTGGGCAAGGAGTGGACGTCGCACGGGCAAAAGATCGACCGGGCCGAGCAGACCTGGATCATGGTCGTCGGCCCGGACACACCGGCCCTTGGCGAGCGGACGAACGTCCCCGCCGTCACCAACGGGCAGGTCGCGACGACTATCGCCGCCCTTCTGGGGCAGGACTACCGGGCCGCCCAACCGAAGGCGGCGCCCGTGCTCCCGGTCATCGCCTCACGTAGGTAGGCTTGGGGGAGGGAGTCCTATGGTCGTTGCCGCCACCGCCCTGGTCCTCTCGTCCGTCGTCCGGGCGGACCGGCCCAATATCGTCGTGATCTTCACCGACGACCACGCTGCCCAGGCCGTCTCGGCCTATGGCTCACGGATCAACCGCACCCCGAACATCGACGCCATCGCCCGCCGCGGTGTGCGGTTCGACCGCTTTTACACGGCCAATCCGATCTGCGCACCGAGCCGCGCCACGATGCTCACCGGCAAGTACAGCCACATCAACGGCCACAAGGACAACTCGACCTCCTTTGACGGGTCGCAGCCCACGTTCCCGAAGCTCCTGCACGCCGCGGGCTACGCCACCGCCTTGATCGGCAAATGGCACCTGGAGTCGAAGCCCCAGGGGTTCGACCATTGGGAGATATTGCCCGGCCAAGGCTCCTACTACAACCCAGACTTCGTCAACCCTTCGGGCACCCACCGGGAGACCGGGTACGTCACCGACCTGATCACCGACAAAGCCCTTGGTTGGCTTGACGCACGGCCCAAGTCCGCGCCTTTCCTTTTGATGGTGCAACACAAGGCCCCGCACCGGAACTGGGAGCCGGCGCCGCGCCACTTCCCCCTCTTTGCCGACCGCGACGTCCCCGAACCGGCGGACCTCTTCCGTGACTACGACGGACTGGCGTCGGGAGCCGCCGCCACGCTGATGCGGATCGGCCGCGACATGAACCCCAAGGTAGACCTGAAGTTTGGCTACACGCCGCCGCGCATGAACGCGGAGCAAGCCAAAGTTTGGGACGCGTTCTATCGCCCGCTGGACAAAGAAGGGACAGTGCCCCTCCAAGGGAAGGCGTTGGTGCGCCGGAACTACCAGCGGTACATCAAGGACTACCTCCGGTGCGTCGCGGCGGTGGACGACGGGGTCGGCCGTGTCTTGGACTACCTCAAGCGTTCAGGACTTGAGAAGAACACCGTGGTGGTCTACGCCTCCGACCAAGGCTTCTTCCTTGGCGAGTTCGGTTGGTATGACAAGCGTTGGTTCTACGAACCGTCAAGCCGCACCCCGTTGATCGTCGCGTGGCCGGGAGGGGCGGCCGGCAAGGCGACGTCGCGCCTCGCCTCCAACGTGGACGTCGCCCCGACCCTCCTCGACCTTGCGGGTGTGGCGGTCCCTCGCGACATGCAGGGGTATTCGCTCAAGAGCCTCTTGCAAAACCCGGCGGGCAAGCCGGTGAGGACCGAGGTCTACGGCCACTTCTACGAGAGCGACGACCCCGACCATAAGGCACCCCGCTACATGGCCTGGCGAGACGAGCGCCACAAAGTGATCTTCTACGACCAGCTTGGGGAATGGGAGCTTTTTGACCTTCAGCGCGACCCGGGAGAAACCCGGAACCTCGCCCGAGACCCAGGGCAACATGACCTGCTAGTCCAGACGGGGACGCGTCTTCTGGCGGAGATGCGGGCGGTGCGTGAGGAACCCGACGCCATTGCCAAAGTCGAGACTGGCCTGAAGTCCCTTCAGGCCAGGCCGGGCGTCGGCGCGTGCATGCCGTCCTCGACGGTAAGGAAGGTCGCGAAATGACCTTCCGGCTCCATGGCCTCGTCGCCGCGACCCACACGCCGTTCGACGCCCACGGGGAGCTGAACCTGGACGCCGTGGACGCTCAGGCCGCCCATCTCGCCAAGAACGGCGTCACGACAGTTTTCATCGGGGGCAGCACGGGCGAAAGTCATTCGCTTTCCCTGGACGAACGCCTCGCCATGACCGAGAAATGGACAACTATAGCCTGCGAACATGGACTGGGTGTCGTCGTCCACGTCGGGTCGAACTGCCTTCGAGACGCCTGCGCCTTGGCCGCCCACGCGGCGTCGCGTGGTGTGGCGGCGGTCTCCGCCCTCGCCCCGATGTACTTCAAGCCGAAGTCGCTTGACGTCCTCGTCGACTGCTGCGCCGAAGTCGCCAGAAGTGCCCCCCAGGTGCCGTTCTACTTCTACGACATCCCGGCCCTGACCGGCGTGAACTTCTCGATGCCCGAGTTCCTCGCCCGGGCACCGGAGAAGATCCCCAACCTCGCCGGTATCAAGTTCACCAACCCCGATCTGATGGCATACCAGAACTGCCTGCGCACCCCGTTCGACATCCCTTGGGGAGTCGACGAATACATGCTCGGGGCCCTGGCCCTGGGAGCCAAGGGTGCCGTCGGCAGCAGCTTCAACTTCGCCGCGCCGGTGTACCACCGCTTGGTCTCGGCGTTTGAAGCGGGGGACATGGGGACGGCCCGACAGGAGCAGCTGAAGTCCGTCCGGCTCGTCGAGCTGCTCGCCTCCTACGGGTACATGGCGGCGGCCAAGGCGACGATGGGTTTCCTCGGGGTGGACGTCGGCGCACCGAGACTGCCCAACGCGGGTCTTACCGCCGACTCAGTGGCCCGGCTGAAATCCGACCTCGACGCCTTAGGGTTCTTCGATTGGGTGGCGACGCGATGATGTGTCTGGTCACCATAGCGATGATGACGGCGACCCAGTCCCTTGGATCAACGGCCTTGCCGCCCCTCCCCGACGCCGAAGGGTTCGCCGGGATGTACGCGGGGACAAGCCATGGCTCTCTCGTCACCGCCGGAGGCGCCAACTTCCCCGACAAGAAACCGTGGGAGGGCGGCAAGAAGGTCTGGTACGACACGGTCTATGCCCTGGACAGGCCCGGTGGCGAATGGCGGGTGGCCGGCCGTCTGCCCCGCCCCCTTGGCTATGGTGTGTCGGTGTCCTTCCGTGACCGAGTCGTGTGTGTCGGGGGCAGCGACGCCGACCGGCACTACGCCGACGCCTTTACCGTCGAGGTTGTTAAGGGCAAGTTCTCCGTCAAAAACCTGCCCCCATTGCCGGTCACCATGGCGAACGGATGCGGAGCTTTGGTCGGCGACCTCCTCTACGTCGCCGGGGGGCAGGAGAAGCCGGACTCGACCTCGGCCCTGTCCCGCGTCTATGTCCTAGGCTTGGGGGACCAAACCCCGGCATGGAAGGAGGTCCCTGGATTCCCCGGAGAGGGCCGTATCCTCGCCGCCGCCGCGTCCCACGACGGCTCGTTCTGGGTGTTCGGCGGCGCGTCGCTCCACCCCGACGCCAAGGGGCAACCCGTCCGCACGTATCTCCGCAACGCCTACCGGTATGACCCGCAGCACGGCTGGCGTCGCGTCGCCGACCTGCCCCGGCCCGCCGTCGCGGCCCCGTCACCCGCCCCGACCTCCCCGCGCGGAATCTTCATCCTGGGCGGGGACGACGGCTCCCAGGTCGGTGTGCCCCCCGGACAACACAAGGGCTTTGCCAAGGACGTCCAGCTCCTGGCCACGCCGTACTCAGGATGGGTGTCGGCGGGGTCTCTCACCGCGCCTAGGGTCACCGCACCGAGCGTCTCCTGGGCAGGCGGCTGGGTGGTCGTCAACGGCGAGATGCGGCCCGGTGTCCGTTCGCCAGAAGTGCGGATGTACACGGTTCCTTGAACCTAAGCCGGCCTTCAAGCGCCGTGCGTATAATCCGGGGGTGGCCCCTTCCCGACGTGACTTCCTCAAGGCTGCTGCGGCGGTCGGTTCGTCCGCCTTTCTGAACGAGGCGATCACCGCCACGATCGTCCGGGCGGCAATGATCGACCCCGACCCGGGCACCACATTCCACGACGCCGAGCACATCGTGGTCCTCATGCAAGAGAACCGTTCGTTCGACCACACCTTCGGCTGTCTTCGCGGCGTCCGCGGGTTCCGCGACCCGCGGCCGTTTGAACTTGTCAACGGACGAAGCGCCTGGTTCCAGACCGACGACGACGGCACCGTCGTGCCGCCGTTCCGCCTGGAGATGGACAAAACCAACGTCACATGGATGGGCGGGACACCGCACTCATGGACTGACCAGATCGACGCCCGCCACGGCGGAAGGTATGACAAATGGCTCCAAGCCAAGCGTCGAGGTGACAAGTTCCCCATGACCATGGGCTACTTCAGCCGGGAAGACATCCCCTTCTACTACGCGTTAGCCGACTGCTTCACCGTCTTTGACCAAGCGTTTTGCTCGTCGCTGACCGGCACGACGCCCAACCGCCTCTTCCTTTGGACTGGAACGATTCGCGAGGACGCCGACCACCCGGCCCGGGTCACAAATGGCGAGACCGACTATGGCTCAGAGGCCGCATGGAAAACCTTCCCCGAGCGGCTCCAGGAAGCCGGTGTCTCGTGGAAGGTCTATCAGAACGAAATCTCGATCAGCTCAGGACTGAACGGCGACGAAGACACGTGGCTGGCTAACTTCACCGACAACCCGTTGGAGTGGTTCCAGCAATACCGGGTCCGCTTCTCTCCTCGACGGCGTGAGTTTGTGAAGGGCGAGATCGCCCGGCTTGAGGCAGAAGCGGCCAAGGGTGGGGCTACAAATGACGCCAAGTCCAAGCTCGCCGCGTTGCGGCTCGAGGCCGAAACCTACAGCGAGTCGGCGTGGGCCGCTCTCCCCGCGCATGACCGCGAGTTGCATCGCCGGGCCTTCGCCGACAACGCTGCAGACCCTGACTTTCGCACCCTTGTCGACCACACCTATGACGACAACGGCACGAGCCGGACCATCAAAGTGCCGAAGGGCGACGTGTTGCACCAGTTCCGCCAAGACGTCATGTCGGGCGGACTGCCGGCGGTCTCGTGGCTTGTCGCCCCCGAACGGTTCTCAGACCACCCGGGGTCGGCATGGTTCGGCGCCTGGTATCTCAGTGAGGCGATGAACATCCTCACGAAGGACCCCGAGGTCTGGAAGAAGACTGTCTTCATCCTGTGCTATGACGAGAACGACGGCCTTTTCGACCATGTGCCGCCGTTCATCGCCCCTCATCCGGGTCGGCCCGAGACCGGTAAGACTTCTCCAAACATTGACACTTCGGTCGACGTCGCGGACACCCACAACCGAGACCACGCTATCGGCTTAGGATATCGATGCCCGCTCGTGGTCGCCTCACCATGGACCCGCGGCGGCGCGGTGAACTCTCAGGTCAGCGACCACACATCGATCATCAGGTTTATCGAGACATGGTTGGCGGGCAAGGGCAAGCAGGTGCACGAGTCCAACATCAGCACGTGGCGCCGGACGGTCTGCGGTGACCTGACGTCGGCGTTTCAACGCTATGAGGGACAGAAGACCAAGCTGCCCGAGTTCCTCCAGCGTGACACCACCATCGAGCGGATCCATAAGGCCAGCTTTCGCAAGGAGCCGGAGCCCGTCCGAGGCCTGTCGGAGCACGACGCCTTGGCGTCGAAAGTCGCGGCCGCCCAAGAACCAGGCGTCCGCCCCGCCTGCCCCCTGCCTTACGAACTTGAGGCCAGCGTCGTCGTCAAGGGCGGTGAGGCGCACATCAGTCTTCAGGCAGGGGACACGCGGCACGGCAAGAAGGCCGCCGGTGGGGCGTTCATGGCTTATTCCTATGCGCCGACCTTTGTCGCCCGCGCCTATGCCGTGACGCCCGGGGACACCGTCACCGACAAACTCCCCGTTGGTGACCGTGTCCACGTGAGGATCGACGGGCCAAACGGTTTCCTCCGCCAGGTCAAGTCGTCTGGCACGCCCCTGTTCGAGGCAAACGTCCGGTCCCTTGGTGGTGACGTCCAGCTGGAGATCCTTAACCCGTCCGGCGAATCGATCCAAGTGGTGGTCAAGGACCAAAGCTATGGCGAGAAGCTGCCGACGGTCAGAGTCCCCGCCCACGGCTCTCGCAAGGTCAGGGTTTCCACGGCCAAGTCGGCCCGGTGGTACGACGTGTCGGCGTCCGCAGGAGAGACCGCCTACCGCTTTGCCGGCCGGGTCGAGACGGGCGAATGGACCACGTCCGACCCGGCCATGTGAGGGCTACTTTTTCAGGCACATCTCCACGAACGCCTTGACGTCGTCGTGGAACTTGATCCGTGATGACTTTTCGATGTACATCATGTGACCGGCCGGGTAGTACTCGAACGAAAGACGTGCCCGGGTCGCCTTGTCCAATCCCATGTGGTTCACCGTGTAGACGGTCGCGTTGAGCGGGCAGGCGAGGTCGTAGTAGCCACAGCAGTAGAGGACACGGAGGTACGGGTTCCGCGCCAAGGCGGTGCGGAGTGCCGAAGCCGTCTCCGAATAGCCGCCCTCCGCTTCCTGCCAGGGCTGCACTGACCCTGAATTCAGGTAGGGGAACGGAGCCCGGACGCCCAGGTCACGCTGAAGGTAGTCGTTGATCGTGCTGGTGAACGGCGGAGTCGTGGCGTTGTCGCTGGGGTCACCGGCGATACCCCGGTCACCGACGCCCAACTCCTCTTGGCCGACCAACCGCCCGTCATAGCGGCCGATCGTCAACCGCTGGTCGCGCAACAGCTCCCGGAAGAATTGGAACTCGCTGATCTTCAGGTTCGCCGCCAGGCAGTACGCCTTGCTGATTCCCAGGTACTCAGACAACTTGGCCGCGATATGGTCCTTCTCTTGGTCGCTCAGGCTGTCGCCGCGCTGAAGGGCGGGGGCGTACTCCTTGTCGATCCATTCTTGGGACTCCTTGACGACGGCCTCGACCGACTTGAACCGGGGGTTGAGCTTGTGGTGGTACCAGGCGCACGCCGCCATGGAGGGCAGGAACCCGATGTACGTCGTGTCGTTCCCCCTCATGCCGTCCAGCGTCATGAAGTTGCTCGTGCCCGAGATGCTGACAAAGCCGTTGATGGCGATGCCCGACCGCAGAAGGCTGTTCGTGAGCCCCGAGCCACGGATACCGCCGTAGCTTTCGCCGGCGACGAAGAGCGGCGAGCGCCATCGCTGGTGTTTGTTCAGCCAGCCCTTGATGAAGTTGGTGAACGCGGCGATGTCTTGCTGGACGCCAAAGTACTTGCTTCCGTAGCTCGGGCTTGCCAACCGGCTGTACCCAGTCCCCGGGGCGTCGATGACCACGACGTCGGTGAAGTCCAGCCAAGACTCCATGTTGTCGACCGCTTCGTACGGCGGGGCGGGCAAGCTGCCGTCGTCGTTCATCGGGGCGCGTTTGGGACCGAGGGCGCCCATGTGGAGCCACAGGGTTGCGCTACCGGGACCGCCGTTGAAGGCGAAAGTGACCGGCCTTTTCGTGACGTCCGCACCGTCCTTCAGGTAGGCGACATAGAACATCTCGCACTCGGGCGGGGCCCCGTCGGGCCCAAGCGGGATCTGGGCCGCGACCGCCTTGTACTTCAGTGCGCCACTCGGGAGGTTGATGGTGTGGTCGGTCCGGGATTCCGGCAACGATGGCATGGGGTGGGTTGCCGCACCGGTCTGTTCAGGCTGGCCAAAGCGGCCTTGTCTCGCCTGCCCTCCCGGCGGCGGCCCCTGCTGGGCGGCCGGTGCGCCCAAAGCGGACGAAAGCATCACGCAGGCAAGGATCGTCGTCATGGCGGTCCAGTCTATCCCAACGATGCCACTACATTTACATGGATGTCAAAGTCCTTGCGGCACCTTGACGGACTTACCGCGCCTTGTGAGATTTATGGGTTCTTCCCCGCAAACTTACGGGGATTAGCGTTACGTCCGTTACGTCCCCGCCCACGTGTTGAAGCAATGTCATAGACTGACGACATGCGATTGATGATTTGCTCGGCCCTTGTAGTCTTACTGACCCAAGGGGCATTGGCCCAGTTCACTCTCTTCGCCGCGGAGACCAACTCCGGTTCCCTTGGCGGAGACACCGCTCACTACGGCGGCGTCCAGCAGTACGACTTTGCCTCGACGGGCGGCTCGTTTGTCGCCGGTGGGGGCTTGGCCGCCGCCGATCTGCACGACCCGGTCGGTCTCGTCGTCCGGAACAGCAAACTCTACGTCAGCAACCGCTGGGGCAACACCCAGGGCAAAGGGAGTGTCCAAGAATTCGACTTCGACTTTGGGACGAAGACCTTGTCCGGCGGTGCGACAGTCGCCGAGCAGACCACGGCGGCCAGCCAAGGGTTCCACGGGTTCCAGTTCGCCCCGAACGGCGACCTCTATGTCACCACGGTCTCCAACGGCACCCACCGTTACCGTGACACCGGTTCGGGCTACACGGAGATCGCCAGCGTCGCCAACGGCGCGGTCCGCGACGTGTGGATTTCGCCGGACGGCAAGAAGATGATCACGTCGGGCGTCGGTAACGCCCTCCACATCACCGACATTGTCGGGGACGGGTTTGGCAACTCGACGGACTTCACCATGAGCCAAGCTGACGCGACCCATCAGATGGCGTTCAGAGGCGGGTCGCTCTATGTCGCGAGCTTCAACAGCAGCAAGGTCATCAAGGTCGAACTCGACGCTGATTACAACCCCACGTCGAGCAGCGTTCTATTTGACGTCAGTGGCGCCGTCGGCATCACTTTCAGCCCCGATGGCGAGGAAATGTTCGTCTCCAGCCACACCGGCAACTTCATCCAGCGCTACTTGGACAACGGCGGCACCTGGACGGACAACGGCAAGTTCGACACCGGACACAACATGGGCTACTTGGCCGCTGTGCCCGAGCCCGCGAGCATGTGTGTCCTCGGCCTTGGTGCCTTGGCGCTCCTCCGCCGCCGCAAGAAAGCCTGAACTGGCATCCGCACCACCCCGGCGAGGGTCTCGGCTACGAGACCCTCGCCGTCCCTATGCCGCGCGCCGACCGATCGTGAACGCGTAAACCGGGTACCCGAGGGCGACCAGACCCAAGGTGACCAAGGTGGCCCCCCTAGCCCCGGGGTCCAGCAACGAGTTGCCCAAGAGAAAGACGGTCGAGAGAATGAACAGGGCCGGCACCACGGGGAACCCGGGCGTCAGAGCGGCGGGCTCATAGACATGAGGCCGGGCCCCGGTCCCGGCGTCGTCACCAGCGTCGACCAAGGAGTCCGGTTCCGGCCCGGCCGAAGTGGGCAGACGTCGTCGCCGACGGCGGAACACGAACACAGAACCCACCGCCAGAGCATAAAACGGGACGCTCGCGATGACGAAGGCGTCCGTCAGGGTCGAAAAGGTCTTTGACCCGGTGAACGCGGCCGCGACGACAACGTACAGGACGCCAAGGCAAGCGACCAAGACGACCGCGGTGGTCGGCGTCTTGAACTTGGGATGGACGGTGGCCAATTGGGGGAAGATGAGCTTGTCCTCCGCCATGGCGAAGAACAGTCGAGGGCTCGTCAGCACCGACCCGTTGAGGGTGCCATAGGTGGACACCATGACGGTCGCCACAATGAAGGTGACCCCGCCCGCCCCGACCAGACGGCTCATGACGTCGGCCGCGACCAGGGGGCTCGCGGCGACCTCTTGCGCCGAAAAGACGGACAGGTAGGCGACATTGGCGAGGAGGTAGACCCCGATGACGGCGAGCGTCCCTAACAGGGTCGCCCGAGGCAGGTTCTTGCGCGGCTCCGTCATTTCCCCACCGACGTAGGTGCCGTCCGTCCAGCCGTCATACGCCCACAACGCCGAGACCAGGGCGAGGCCGAACAGGGACAGATTGAAACTGCCAGGCGGCACGGCGGGTGAGAAGTGGCCGCCCGTTTTGGGCAGGCCCACCGCAAAGGCCAGGACGACCAGGGCGAGCAGCCCGGCCGTCTTCGCCAGGGTCGTCAGATTCTGGACGCCCGTCCCCAACTTGACCCCGCGAATGTTCGCCGCGGCCACGCCAAGGATCGCGGCGACGGACAGGGCGGTGACCAACCCCACGAACGCCGGATGCTCTTTCTGCACGCCGAACAGCCTCAAGGCGTGCTCACCAAACACCACGGCGACCGCCCCGACCGACGAGGGCCGGATCAAGATGAGCTGCGCCCAGCCAAACAGGAACGCGGCCTGTCGCCCAAACGCCTCGCGGATGTAGACGTACAAGCCGCCGGCATAGGGATAGGCGCTGCCCACCTCGGCCAAAGTCAAGGCCCCGCACAGGACAAAGAAGCCTCCGACGACCCATACGAGGAGGAACGGAAGCGGGCCCGGGAGTTGCTCGGCGATGCCCGCCGGGCTCCTGAAGATCCCCGACCCGATCGTGCTCCCGACGACCACCGCGACCCCGCTGCCCAAGCCGATCTGACGGACAAGGTGCGCCCCCTGACCTTCTCGCATGGGCGCATGGTATCAGACAAGGTGCGGCCTCGAACGCCTTCCCCGTAAATCTACGAGAATTGAACCTCCAACCGAGCCCCGCGCCATATTCGTCGCGGAAGGGTCGCAATCAACCCGGTGACTGTGCCAAGGTGAGACTTCCCTGCCAGAAATGCAGGGGATTGGAGCGTAAATAATGAACAGAGGACTCTGGCTCGCGGGTGTGTCGCTCGTTTTCGCCTCCCCCGCCGCCGCACAGACGCTGATTTCCGATTTCGAATCCTTCACCGCCCCGACGGCAAACGGCACCGTGCTTTTCCGCGACCCCCGGTTCTCCGGCAGCACGTCAGGCAACCTTCTCACCGACCCCAACCTCAGTCAAGTCGTCAAACCCGACGGAGGCGTCGGTGGCAACGTCACCAACGTTCTGAAGACCAACTTCCAGTTCATTGACGGTGAGGCCAGCCGCTGGTTGCGGCTGACCACCTTCAACGCCACCAACCTGAAGAACCCGACGGTCGACTTCACCCAGTGGCTCAAGTTCGACGTCTACACCACAAAGGACATCACCATCGCGATCGGCCTGCGTGAGACCAACACCACCGCCGCGATCGGCGAGAACGGCGGCACCAGTGGCTCGATCGAGTGGGTCTCCAACGACTCGCTTTCCGGCACGGGCGGCCCCGGCGGAGGCACGCTCATCACCGCAGGCTCGTGGTTCCACTACGCCATCGACTTGGCCGCGCCGCCCGTGGTGAAGGGCTTCACCGGAAACGGAGTCCTCGAATCAACGACGGGTAAGGGCGTCCTAGAGAACTTCGGCATCAAGCCGGTCGGCGGCGACGCCGGCCCGTACGAGGTCTATTTCGACAACATCCGCCAGGAAGCGGTCCCCGAGCCAGCCACCCTGGTTGTCCTTGGCCTTGGCGCCCTCGCCCTCCGTCGGCGACGGTCGCAGTAAGAGAAGAGGTTCTCGGGCCGGCCGTCACACGGGACAGTCGGCGGTCGGCCCGACGACCATGGGAAAGTGGCGGCAGTCCTCGAACCCGTGGGCAAGAAGCAACTCGCGGAACGTGCGGAGGGACGACTCTAAGAACGACTCCGAACCGAAGTCCATTGTCTGGTTCAGGTAACTGTCCGCCACCTCCACCGTCCATCCGGCCCGGCCCGCCGCCCAAGCGAGAGCGGTCGCGGTCTTGGCGGTCCGCTCGGTCTGTGCCCCGCACCCGCTCTTGAGCCATCCCGCATGGAGGTGCGCGCCCAGTTCAGGGGTCAACCCCTCGCCACCTGCCCACACCGCCCAAACGAACGGCACCCCGGTCAGGTCTGTCCAGGCCTTGCCTAAGTCGAGGACATGGCACCCCGTGCCGTCGGCGGTCATGCCGAGGTCCCCGATCAGGACGCAGGCGTCGCATGCACCCAGCATCGTGGCCAAGTCTGGGGCCATCTCGACCGCTTCCGGCCTGACGCCGAACATTTCGCCGAGGACCACCATGGCCAAGCGGTTGCTCGTCATTGAGCTGGCGTCCCAGGCCAGCGTCCGGACCTGGTCGAACGGGACGCGGCTGAACAGACGGACACTCCGGACCGGGCCCCGAGTCGCGATCGCTGGGGCAAGAAGGACGCGGCGGCCCGGCTCGCGCAAAGCGTCGACGCTGCTGACCAAGATCGCATCGGCCTCGCCCCGTTCCAGCAGGACTGGCAGCTTCGACGGCACGTCGTAGCGCACCTGGACCGGCGACTCCTCGCCTTGCGACTCGAACCACCACACCAGCGGGGCGGCGTTCACATAGGGCACCGACGCGACCGTGAACCGGGGCATGCCTGCATCCTACGCGGTCCCCGTCAGCCTCGTTCGGACTTCCGGACCACGAGCTTGAGCGCCGACCACGACTCATCGACGGCGCACACTTTGACGTCGACCCACCCCATGGGGAGCGCGACGTCGCGGACGGTCTGCTCCGTGATGTCGGTGGCCACCTTCGAGGTCCGCTTCGGCCAGCTCACCCACACGACGGCGAGGTCGCCGCCGACCCGCCGGGCGACGGCCAGGTCGCGTTCTAGGTCAGCCCGGGACGTGTGGAAGAGGTGGGCCCGCCGCGCTTGCGTCCCGTCCCAGACGGCCAGGGACACGTCTCCGCCGATAAGCGACAGGTAGTCGCCGTCAAAGTTAGTCACGACTAAGTCGCCTGGCTTCCATCCCAGTTTTTCGACCAATGGTTTGCCCGAGTAGCCGTGGGCGGTGCTCACCGGCCGATGGTATCACGCGCCGCAGGTTTCCGCGCCACGACGCAGACGCTGCTGCCCCATGGCAGCGGCACCGCGGACATGACCCTCGACTCAAACTCCATCAAGGCGACCAGAGCGGCGTTGACCGGGCCGTTCACGGCGGGCAGCCGCACCTTTGCCGGCCCCCGGCGGAAGCGTTCGACACACCGGGTGAGCACCACCGCCGGGAAGAGGAAGAACACACTGTATGACAGAAACTCCACCTGGAACCCGGCGTCCACGAGGAGGCGCCTCACCTGCCTGGCCGTGTACCGGCGGCAGTGCATCAGCGCCACGTCATGGGGTCCCCAAAGCCAGGCGAACGCAGGCAGGTTCATGACGAAGACCCCTCCCGGCTTGAGCGCGTCGAAGACCCCTTTCACCGCTGCCACGTCGTCGGGGACGTGCTCGACGGTGTCGAGCGAGACGACGGTGTCGTACGAGCCGGGCCGGAACGGCAGACGCTGGGCGTCGCCCAGAACCAGGTTCTTCAGGCCTCGCTCACTGGCGAAACCGAGGGCCAGCGGTGAGACGTCGACCCCCGCTGTCGCGCCGACCTCGGCCAGTTCGTTGAGGACCGCCCCGGTACCGCAGCCGACGTCAAGGATGCGGCCGCCGCCGGGCGCGAACCTCTTGACCAAAGACAACGCCAAGCGGCGGCGGGCGACGAACCACCAATAGGTGTCCTCCGCCGCGCGCATCTTGCCGTATTCGTCACTCTGCACGGCCCGCCTCGGCCGGCAACGCCAACCTCTTCGCCTTCCCCTTCAACCGGAGCCTCACGAGCTGGCCGAGCATCTCCGGCCCGTCGCGCAGCAACACCACCTTCGACCCCTCCTGGTGCCTCCACCTCACCGGGATCTCGGCGATCCGGTAACCAAGGTCGTGGGCGATCATGAGGGCCTCAAAATCAAACCCGAACCGGTCGACTGTCGCACGGCGGAAGATTTCGCGGGCGACTTCGGCCCGGAAGAGCTTGAAGCCGCACTGGGTGTCCTTGATCCCTCGGACGGCGAGGAGCTGGACGGCCAGGTTGAACATGCGCCCGGCCATCTCGCGGTAGAACGGCTGCCGGACTTCGAGTTGGCTCTCGCGCAGCGGCCGGCTGCCGATCGCCACGTCGGCCCCCGCGTCTATGGCCTTCCACAGTTTGTCGACCTCGTCGATCGGCGTCGCCAAGTCGGCGTCTGAGACGAGGATGTACTCGGCGTCAGCGGCAAAGACCCCCTGCTTGACCGCGTAGCCCTTCCCCCGGTTCACCGCATAGTGGACGCATTGGAAGCCTGGGTGCGATTGTGCAAAGTCGCTGACAACTTTTTCAGTCCCGTCCTTGCTGCCGTCGCTGACGACCAAAACCTGGCAACTGTACGGCAACGACGCGACAAACGCCGCCAATGTGGCCAAAGTCGGCCCGATTCGGGCCGATTCGTCGTACGCGGGCACCACGATGGCAAGGCGGACAGTCAAGGCGGAGCGATTCTACCGGCTGGGTCCGGAGTTGACTCTGGGCTTCCTTGTGTGGCTACAATGATTCATCAGATGCTCATGGATGCCGACGGTGCCCTGAGGGACGACCCTCACCTACAGGCCGACTCCGACCAGGCCCACCATCATCCTAACCCAGCATCGAACCCACACCAAAACGTCAAGTTTGCCAAGTACGCCTTGGCGACCCTTGTCTACACGGTCGCGACCGTCGTTTTTGGCGCGTTTGTCCGCGCTTCCCTGTCAGGAGACGGTTGCGGCAACAACTGGCCTCTCTGTGGCGACGGCCGGGGTGTGATCCCTGCGTTCAGCCAGATCAAGACCGTTTTTGAGTTCGGCCACCGGGCGAGCAGTGGGATCCTTTTCTTCGCCATGGTCGGGCTGTTCGTCTTCGGACGACGGGCGTTCCCCAAGGGCGCGGCGGCCCGCCAGGCGGCGAACTGGGCGTTCGGCCTGACCATCTTCGAGGCTCTCATCGGGGCCGCCCTCGTCAAGATGGGCTGGGTGACGGTCGACAAGTCCATGGCCCGGGCTGTGACCATGCCCGTCCACCTGATGAGCACGTTCGCGCTCACCGCCTCGCTCACCCTGGCCTGGCACTTCGGACGCGGGGGCGAGAGGGTCCGTTTCGCCGGTCAAGGGGGCGTCGGCACCGCCCTCAAGGCGATGGTCGGCGGTGTCGCCCTTTTGGGCGTCACCGGGGCGATCAGCGCACTTGGCAAGACCGCGTTCGCCCTTGAATTGGCCTCGGCTAAGACTATCGCCGACCGGTGGGCCCAACACCTAGGCGAGAACGCCCCGGCGATCCTGAAGGGCGGCATCCTTCACCCGCTCGTCGCCACGTCCGTCGGCGTCATCGTCCTGTGGCTGGCCGGATATGTCTCCGAGCACCGCCCCACCCCGGCGGTGCACAAGTGGAGCCGCTGGACCGTCGGGCTTTATGTTGGCCAGTTCGTCTTCGGTATCGCCAACCTGATCGTCTCGGCCCCGGTGTGGATGCAGCTCGTCCACCTGGCCCTCGCGGTTTCCGGCTGGATCGCCCTGGTGCTCCTGTGCGCCAACGCCCTCGGGGTTAGTTGGTCGGCCCAAGACGATGTCCACGAGGCCCCGGCCGAGCCACGGTCTCTGGGCGAGACGGTGAAGGCCTATATCGCCCTGACCAAGCCTCGGATCATCTCTCTCCTCCTCTTCACGACGATCGCGGCGATGGTGATCGCCAAGGGGGGCTGGCCCGACTGGTGGCTGACCTTGTGGGTCACGGTCGGCGGCTATATGGCGGCCGGCGCGGCCAACGCCTTCAACATGATCGTCGAGCAGGACATCGACGTGGCGATGGAGCGCACCAGCCACCGGCCTACCGTGACCCACGCGGTCACCAAGCGGCAGGCCCTGGTCTTCGCCTACTCGATGGCGGTCGGCTCTTTCGCCATCCTCACGTGGTCGGCCAACCTCTTGTCGGCCACGATGGCGCTGTGCGGGCTGCTCACCTACGTCTTCGTCTACACCCTCTGGCTCAAGCGTCGCACGTGGCAGAACATCGTGATCGGCGGGGCCGCCGGAGCCTTCCCGCCCTTGGTCGGTTACGCCGCCGTGGCCGGGAGCCTCAACCCGTTCGCGTGGTTCCTCTTCGCCCTGATCTTCGCTTGGACGCCGGTCCACTTCTGGGCGCTGGCGATCCTGATCAAAGACGACTACGCCAAGGCCGGCGTGCCGATGTTGCCCGTCGTCAAGGGAGACCGGGTCACTGTCGTCCAGATCGTCATTTATGCGGTCATCACCGCCCTGGTCTGCGCGATGCCGCTCCTTGAGAAAACGGCCGTGGGGCCGGTCTATCTGGTGGGCTCGGGACTTTTGAACGCCGGGCTGCTCGCCCATAGCCTGCTCTTGTTCAAAACGCCGGACCGACCCCACGCCAGGAAGCTCTTCAAGTTCTCGATGGTCTATCTGGCCTTGATCTTTATCGTTATTGCCGTGGACAGGACGGTGATGGCTTGACCACTCAGGCCCCGGCGCCGGCGAACCTGCCAGCGAAGCAACGGCGTCTTGTGACATATTTTCAGGAGCGCAGGTAGCGATGGCCCAAATCTTTCCTCCATACGCGAACACGATCGCGACGGCGAGCCTTTTCGTCGCCGCCGGCGTGCCGTTCGTGCTGCTTGTCGGCGGCACCCAGATCACCAGTTCGCCGGCCAACACCAAGGTCGACAACCCCCTGGACCAGCCCGTGCCGTTCAGTCACAAGCACCATGCCAAGGAGCTGGGGATCGACTGCCGCTTCTGCCACAGCAATGTCGAGGACAACGCCCAGGCCAGCGTCCCGTCCACCGAAGTCTGCATGACCTGCCACAGCCAGATCTGGACGAACAGCCCCTTGCTCGACCCGGTGCGTCAAAGCTGGGAGACGGGGACGCCCCTCCAGTGGAACAAGGTGAACTCCGTCCCCGATTTCGTTTACTTCAACCACTCGATCCACATCAACCGTGGCGTCAATTGCAACACGTGCCACGGCCCCGTGCAAGAGATGCCCATCACCTGGAAGGGCCAGGCGTTCCGCATGTCCTGGTGTCTGGACTGCCACAACGACCCCGCCAAGTACTTGGTGCAGCCCGTCGGCGGTGACAACAAGTCGCCGCGCGAACAGGTGTTCATGCTCTACCGCAAGGTTTCCGAGGGCAGACCGCTCAACGACGCTGAGTTGGCGCTGGCCGAGGGACTCCCCAACCTGATCCCGCAAGACGAGACCCACACCGAACTCGGCAAGAAGCTCGTCAAGGACAGGAAGATCAACGTCGAGCAGCTTAAGGACTGCTACATCTGCCACCACTGATGTCCGACCCCATGAACGAAAAGCGCAACAAGAAGCCGGTCTACGTCCGTGGCATCGAACAACTCCAAGACCCGGAGGCGTTCGACAAGCTGAGTGCCGACGAGTTCCCCCACCGCAAGTCCCTGCTTGAGGTCGACCGCCGCAGCGTCCTGAAGCTCATGGGCGCGGCATCGGCCCTGGCCGGCCTCAGCGGCTGCCGCTCGCTGGTCTTGCCGCAACAGAAGGTCGTCCCCTACGTCCAGCAGCCCGAAAACGCCGTCAACGGCACCACGACCCAGTACGCCACCGTTTACAACCAGGGCGGGTTTGGTGTCGGTGTGCTTGCCACCGCCCACGATTTCCGCCCGACCAAGCTGGACGGCAACCCCAACCACCCGAGCAGCCTCGGCGGGTTGGACGCCGTCACCATGGCGCAGATCGTGGCCCTCTACGACCCCGACCGGTTGCGGGTGCCCCAGTACCTCGGCCAAACCACCGGCTGGCAAGACGGCCTCGCCGCCCTGAGGCAAGCCCTGACCGACAGCAAGACCGGCGCCGGGTTCTACCTGCTGACCGAAACGGTCGGTTCGCCCTTGCTCGCCAAGCAGATCCAGGAGTTCCTCAAGGTCTATCCGGCCGCCAAGTGGGTGCAGTGGGAACCTGCCAACCGCGACAACGCCCGGGAGGGGATCAAGACCGCCTTCGGCCAGGACGTCCACGTCACCTATGACCTGGCAAAGGCCGACGTCATCGTCAGCCTGGACAGCGACTTCCTTTATTCCGGCCCCGGCGCCGTGCGGTTCGCCCGCGACGTCATGGCCCGCCGGAAGCCCGGACATCCCGAGGGTTACAACCGGATCTACGCCTTTGAGTCGGCCCGGACGACCGCCGGCGTCGTCGCCGACCACCGGTTCCGGGTCAAAGCTTCGGATATCGCGCGCCTGGCCAGCCTCCTCGCCCTTGAACTGGGTGTCCCGGGGGCGACGGGCGGTGAGGTCCCCGGTGTCGACGCCAAGGCGGTCAAGGCCTTGGTCAAGGACTTGCAAGAGCACCGTGGCCGCTGTGCCGTCATCGTCGGCGACCACCAGCCGCCCGAAGCGCACGCCCTGGCCGCCGCGATCAACAGCCATCTCGGCAACATCGGCGCCACCGTCTTGGCCTTGGAGCCGGTGCTGGCCCGACCGACGAACCAGGCCGCCGAGTTCGCCGAACTCGTGACGGCGATGGGCAGCGGCGAGTGCAAGGCCTTGGTCGTCTTGGGCGGCAACCCGGTCTTCTCAGCCTACGCCGACACTGGGTTCAAAGAGCTTTACGCCAAGGTCCCCTTGACGGCGGCCCTTTCCCTCCACCCCGACGAGACGGCCTCCGCCAGCACTTGGGCGTTCCCGCAGAGCCACTTCCTCGAGGCCTGGGGCGACGGACGGGCCCATGAAGGAACCGTCTCGATCCAACAACCGCTCATCGAGCCGCTCTACGACTCCAAGTCCGACATTGAGTTCCTTGACGCCCTGACGGGCAAGGCCCGCGGGGGTCACGCCCTCGTCGAGGAGATGTACGTCGGCCCGTTGGCCAAGGACACGGTGGGACGCCGTGCCCAAGACCTGCGATGGCGAGAGACTTTGGCCAAGGGGACTGTGGACGGCTCGGCGGCGAAGCCGACGACCGCCACGGTCGTGGCCGGTGTCGCCGGCGCGGTGTCTATTCCCGCCCCCGCCAACGGTATCGAGCTCGTCTTCCTTCCCGACCCGAACATCCATGACGGCCGGTACGGCAACAACGCCTGGCTGCAAGAGTTGCCCAGGCCGATCAGCAACCTGACTTGGGACAACGCGCTCTACCTGAGCCATGCCACCGCCAAGCGCCTGGGCGTCGGCCAAGTCACGAAGACACTCGGCATCATTCCGTTCTATGGCCCCGCCGAGTTGGCCGAGGTCACCGTCGACGGCCGAAAGCTCGTCGTCCCGGTCTGGGTCAACCTGGGCCAGGCCGACGACGTCGCCTTGCTCCACTTGGGCTACGGCCGCCGAGCAGGCGGCGACGTGTGCAAGTCGGGCAACGGAGCCCACGGGGGCGGGTTCGACACCAACTCCATCCGCAGTTCCAAGAGCCCGTGGGTGGCGACCCAGGTCGAGATCAAGAAGGTGCCCGGAACCTACGAACTGGCCAACACCCAGTTCCACAACACGATCGACACCAGCCTGATCGACAGTTACCGCGAACTGATCTTCGAGACCACCCCGGCCCTGCTCGACGCAGGCAAGCCGTTTGGGGAGGAGGAAGAAGGGCACGTCTCCGAAGAGCAAAAGCACGAGAAGGAGGAAGTGCGCAAGACGGGGAAAGCCGTCTCCATGTTCGACGAGAAGGAGTTCGACTTCAGCAAGACCGAATACCAATGGGCGATGACGGTGGACCTCTCGATGTGCACCGGATGCAACGCCTGCGTGACGGCCTGCCAAAGTGAGAACAACATCTCCGTCGTCGGCAAGCACGAGGTCATGAAGGGACGCGAGATGCACTGGATCCGCATTGACCGGTACTTCAAGGGCCACTGGAAGGACACGGAGCAGGGTGACCAAATCGACACGGACAACCCGCCGACGTACTTCCAACCGCTGACCTGCATGCAGTGCGAGAACGCGCCGTGCGAACCCGTCTGCCCGGTCGCGGCGACCGTCCATAGCCACGAGGGTCTCAACCAGATGGTCTACAACCGTTGCGTCGGTACCCGGTACTGCAGCAACAACTGTCCCTACAAGGTCAGGCGCTTCAACTTCCTGTGGTACACGCAGCGGACGCACGAGGTGCCCGTCCTTAAGCTGTTGCAGAACCCGGACGTCACGGTCCGCACCCGTGGCGTGATGGAGAAGTGCACCTACTGCGTGCAACGCATCAACGCGGCCCGCATCAACGCCAAGAAGGAGTCGCGGCAGATCAAGGACGGCGAGATCATCACCGCCTGCCAGCAAGCCTGCCCGGCCAACGCCATCGTCTTCGGTGACAAGCGAGACCCCGATTCGGCGGTCGGCAAGTCCCGTTCGGACAAGAGGAACTACGTCCTTCTGCCCGAAGTCAACACCCGGCCGCGCACCAGCTACCTGGCCCGCGTCCGCAACCCGCACCCTGACCTAGAGGCCTGACCACGTAATGTCTGCGAACCCCGTCCCACCCGATAAGGACCTGCTCAGCGCTGAGTACAAGGACCACGAGTTCGATGCGTTGATCGGCGACATCCCGCTGAGTCAGGCGCGTCACAACAAGCCTGGCATCTCCTTGCCTGGGCCGCTCGCCAAGTTCCAGACCAGTCCGTGGCAGATCTTCCTCGCCGCGGGCTTCTTGGGCGTCAACCTGCTGATGCTCTCGATCACCATCCTGTTGCTGTTCGGCATCGGGGTGTGGGGCAACAACCAGCCCACGGGATGGGGATGGGACATCGTCAACTTCGTCTGGTGGATCGGTATCGGGCACGCCGGCACCCTCATCTCCGCGGTCCTCTTGCTGCTCCGCCAACGGTGGCGCAACTCGATCAACCGCATGGCGGAGGCGATGACCATCTTCGCCGTCATGTGCGCCGGCCTGTACCCGCTCCTTCACACGGGTCGACCTTGGGTCGCCTACTGGCTGTTCCCCTATCCGAACGTGATGGGCATGTGGCCGCAGTTCAGGAGCCCCCTGGTGTGGGACGTCTTCGCGGTCAGCACCTACATGACGGTGTCCATTCTCTTCTGGTACATGGGCCTGATCCCCGACCTGGCCACCCTGCGTGACCGGGCGAAGGGCCTTGGCCGGTACGTCTACGGCGTGCTCAGCCTGGGCTGGCGCGGCAGCGCCAAGCACTGGTACCGCTACGACCACGCCAGTGTGATGCTCGCCGGCATCTCGACGCCGCTCGTCCTTTCCGTCCACACGATCGTGTCCTTCGACTTTGCCATGGGTGTCGTACCCGGCTGGAACGTCACGATCTTCCCGCCGTACTTCGTCGCCGGCGCTGTCTTCGCCGGGTTCGCGATGGTCATCACCTTCGCGGTGCCCCTGCGCAAGTGGTACAAGCTCGAGCACATCATCACGATGAAGCACTTCGACTGGATGGCGAAGGTCATGCTCGCCACCGGCCTGATTGTCTTCTACGGCTACATCATGGAAGCGTTCTACGCCTTCTACAGTGGCCTCCCCGCCGAGCAGTCGCTCCTGCACAACCGGATCAACTTGGCCAACGCCCCGTACAGCTGGGCGTTCTGGCTCCTCATCCTCTTCAACTGCACGATCCCTCAGGTGCTCTGGTCACCTAAGATGCGCAAGAACCTGACCGTCCTCATGTTGGTCTCGCTCAGCGTCAACATCGGCATGTGGTTCGAACGGTTCGTCATCATCCCCATGTCGCTGACCCGCGACTACGTGCCGTCGAGCTTCGGCTACTACACGCCGTCCCCGTGGGACTTCGGCATGTTCTTCGGTTCGATCGGACTCTTCATCTTCCTCATGTTCCTGTTCGTCCGCTTCCTCCCCATGATCAACATCTGGGAAATGAAGGAGCTCCAGCATCAGATGCACGAAGGGCACGGACATGACCACCACGCGGACCCGGAGGCCGCGGGAGCGCACTGACCTATGTCCCACGGACGAGACACATCACCGAAGCCGTTCGCGGTCTGCGCCGCGTTCGACAACCCTGACGACCTGCTGGCCGCCGCTAAGGCGACCAAAGCGGCGGGCTACCGCGACGTCGAGGCCTATTCACCTGTCCCGGTCGAGGGCGTGACTGACGCCCTCGAATGGAAGAACGACCTCCTCGGTTGGATCACCTTTGGCGGAGGCGTCACCGGTCTGCTCGTCGGCCTTAGCCTAGTCTGGTGGACCAGCACCGGGTTCCGCTTCCCCGACTGGATGCCGGCCCCTCCCGGACTCGCGGGATACGCCCACAACACCGGTGGCAAACCGCTGTTCTCATTGCCCGCGTTCGTCCCCATCATGTTCGAGCTCACGATCCTTCTCTCGGCGTTCGGAGCGACCTTCGGCATGATCGGGCTGAACGGGCTGCCGAAGCCACACCACCCGATGTTCAACGCTGAAGCCATGAAGCGCGCCTCCCAAGACCGGTTCATCATTGCCGTCGAGGCGACCGACCCGCGCTACGACGAGGACGCTTTGGTCGGGTTCTTCGAGACCCTGAAGCCGCTCTCCATCGAGCGCGTCATGACGTCGGAGGGCTATTGATGAAGCGGTGGGCCCCTCTCGTCATCGCCAGCGGCCTGCTGCTCGGCGGCTGCCATATCGACATGTGGCAACAGCCCAAGGCGAAGAGCCAAAGTTCCAGCGACTTTTTCGCCGACGCCCAGAGCAGCCGCAAACCGGTCGACGGCACTGTCTCCTTCGACGGGGCGAAGGCCGACTCCGCGTTCTTCACCGGGTTTGAGAACGGGCAACTGGTCAAGGAGTTCCCCGTCCCGGTCACCGAGGAGTTGATCCGCCGTGGCCAAGACCGCTTCATGGCGTTTTGCTCCCACTGCCACGGGGCCATCGGCGACGGCAAGGGCATGATCGCCCAGCGCGGCTACAACATCTCCCGACCGGTCGCCAACTATCACACCGACCGGTTGCGCGCGATGCCCGTCGGCCATTTCTTCGATGTCATGACAAACGGTTATGGAGCCATGTACCCCATGGCCGCCCGCATCAAACCGGCCGACCGCTGGGCGATCGTGTCCTACATCCGCACGCTCCAGTTCAGCCAACACGCCGCTGTGGGTGACTTGGACGAGACGACCAAGCGGGCTCTGGGTGCCGAAGGCGCGGCCAGCAACAGCGGCCCCCTCTTTCGGGACCAGTCCCATCAAACGCAGCCGGCCGCGACCGGCACGGTGGAAGGCACCGGCGGCAACGCCAGCCCCCTTCCGCCCAGTCCGCTCCGCCACGAAGCCGAGACTATCGCGCCAGACTTGGCGCAGCCGGCCCCGACCAACAATGGAGGCACGCGGTGAACGAACAAGCCAAGCTCGGCCGTAGTGCGGTCACGTTTGGTGTGGTCTTGGCCGTCGTCGGCCTCGCCTTGGGTGCGTTCGGTTACATGCAGGGTGGCCAGGCCGCCTTCGCAGGCTCCTACCTCTACGCCTGGGTGTTCTGGGGGTCCATGACGATGGGCTGCCTGTCCATGACCGTCCTCTTCAACGCCCTGCGGGGCCGTTGGCAAGCCCCTGTCGCCCGCATCTGGGAGGCAGCGGCCGGACCGTCGGGCATTGTGCTCGCGCTAGTCCTTATGGTCCCAGTGTTCATCTTCAGGGAGCAGCTCTATGCGGCCTGGATGCACGCCCCGGCGAACGACATCCTCATCACGAGGAAGAACACCTACCTGAACCAACCGTTCTGGTTCGGTCGCATCTTCTTGTACTTTGGCCTGTTCTACTACATGGCCGCCCGGTTCAAGACGTGGACGCGCCAGGAAGAGCTGACCGGCGACCCGGCCTACGGTGAAAAGCGTAACCGCCTCTCCGGCGCGGCCATCGTCCTGATGGTCCTCATCACCAACTTCTTCATGACGGACATCGTCATGTCCCTCGACCCGCATTGGTCGTCGACGATGTACGGGTTCATCTGGGTGGCCGGCAACGCACTCTCGGCCACGGCCTTCGCCGTCCTCGTGGTGATCTTCGGCAGGAAGGCGGAGTCGTACAAGGCGATCCTCAGCGACAAGCTGATGACCAAGGACTTCGGCAACATGATGCTCATGCTGACGATGTTGTGGGCGTACTTCACCTTCAGCCAGTACCTCATCGTGTGGAGCGGCAACCTCCCCGAGTTCACGAGCTACTACCTCCAACGGTTGACCGGTAACTGGAACCTCTTCGGCTTCTTCCAGATCACCTTCAACTTCTTCGTGCCGTTGCTCCTGCTCTTCTCACCGGGCGTGAAGCGAGACCCGGTCCGCTTGGGCATCGTCGCGGCGTGGATCCTCTTCTTCCGATTCACCGACGTCCATTACGCCGTCATGCCGTTCCTGCGCAATGAGATCTCCGTGACGGCGGCAGACATCGGTTGCTTCGCCTTGGTCGGCGGCATCTGGCTGGCCCACTTCGGCTACCAAATCGCCAAGTCGCCGCTTCTGACCACTGCCCACCCGTACTTGGACCACAAGGAGGCTGTCGCCGATGCATCATGAAGAAGACGATGTGAACCTGCTGGAGCAGATGGGCTACGAGGGCCGGGACCTCAACGTCGACAAAGGAGGCTTGACCACCGCGTTCCTCATGTTCGTCGTGCTGACCGTCATCACGATCGGCTGCTGGGCGTTCATCGGCGTCGTCGACCGCACGAAGGCGTTCAGCCTGAACCCGACCAAGGTCGAAGCCCGCAAGGTCACCCCGCCCAAGGACTATCCCGTCGTCCAATCGGGCCTGACGGCCAAGACCGACATGATCGACCTGCGCAAGCAAGAGGAAGCCAAGGAGACCAAGCTAGGTTGGGTCGACCAGGGGAAGGGTATCGCCCAAATCCCCGTCGAGGACGCCGTGCGCATCGTCGCCGAGCGCGGGCTCCCCACCAGACCGGGTGCCACCATGGAGGGCCACAAGTGAAGCGTTGGCTTCTTGCCGCCCTCGTCGCCGCCTCGGCGCTGGCTTCGGCCCAATTCTACGGCTACAAGGACGCCCCCGTCCCCGGCCAGGCCCGCGTCGCCACCGACGCGACCAGCGCGGGTGTGCGTGTCGACCAGAAGCTCGACAGTTACATCGACCTCAAGCTTCCGTTCGTCGATTCCGAAGGCAAGGACGTCACCCTTGACGAATACTTCCACAAGCGGCCCGTCGTTCTGCTCCTTGTCTTTTACGAGTGCGCCGGTGTGTGCACCGACGAGTTGAACAACCTGGTCGCTTCGGTCAAGGGGTTCAAAAAGGACAATGTCGGCGACACCTTCGACGTCGTCGTCGTCAGCATCGACCCACGCGAAGGGCCGAAGGAAGCCAAGGCCAAAAAGCAAACCTTTGTCGACATCTACAAGGTCAACAGCACTGTGCCGGGCCGGGACAAGTCAGACAAAGGTTGGCACTTCCTCACCGGCAAAGAAGAAGACATCGAGAAACTGGCCAGTCAGGTGGGCTTTGTCTATAACCGCGACCCCAAGACCGGCAACATCACCCACCCGGCCAGCCTGATGGTGCTCACGCCGTCCGGCCGGCTCAGCCGCTATTTCGTCACGACCGAATACCCGCAACAAGTGTTGCTCAGTTCGATCAGGGCCGCTAAGGAAGAAAAGATCGGCGTCAAGGACGACCGGCCGTTCTTCCTGGCGTGCGTCAACGTCGACCCCCTGACAGGTCAACGGTCACTTAACATCCTCAACGTCGTCCGCACGTTCGGCGTGCTGACCGTGTTGGCGATGGCCACAGCTATGTTTGTTTGGAGCCGCAAGGCCAAGACGGCCAACCACACCGACGGAGACGACCAGTAAGCGTATGTTCCAGTTCCCGATCATGCCGCCGCAAGCCTCCGAGTGGGCCACGCGTTACGACTTCCTCTTCTGGGGGACGAACGCGTTGGCGGCGTTCTTCACCCTCCTCGTCCTCGTCCTCGTCCTGGTCCTGACGACCAAGTACCGGGCTGGCAGTAAGGCCGACCGACGGAACCCGATCGACCACAGCACGATCTTGGAGCTCAGCTGGTCGATCCCGCCCCTCTGTCTGGCCCTGACGATGTTCTTTTGGAGCGCCTACGAGTTCATCCAGTACCGCAAGATGCCGGAGAAAGCCACCGAGATCTTCGTGATCGGCAAGCAGTGGATGTGGCACCTGCAGCACATGAACGGCATCCGCGAGAACAACGAGCTTCACGTCCTTGTCGGCCAGCCGGTGAAGATGACGATGATCTCCCAGGACGTCATCCACGCGATGTACCTGCCCGACTTCCGGGCCCAGTTCCACGTCGTGCCCGGCCGCTACACCGAACTCCAATTCACGCCGACCCAGACCGGCAAGTTCAAGATGCTGTGCGCCATGCACTGCGGCACCCAGCACTCGGAGATGGTCGGCAGCGTCTACGTCATGAACGCCAAGGACTACGCCGACTGGCTGGCCAAGGGCGGCAACCGGTTCGAACCGACCCCGCTCAGCATGGCGGACGCCGGCAAGCGGCTCTTCACCGAGAAGGGTTGCGGCAACTGCCACGGCGACGTCGACACCGAGCGCGCCCCCACCCTCATCGGACTCTACGGCAAGGAACGGGAGTTCACCACCGGCGAAAAGCTCACCGCCGACAACGAGTACGTCCGCGAGTCCATCGTCACCCCGTGGCGGCTCATTACCAAGGGATATGACCAGACCATGCCTGCTTATAAGGGACAAATCACCGAAGAGCAGGTTCTCGACCTGATGGCTTACATCAAGTCGGTCTCCGGCAGCGCCGCCGGAGCACCGACTGCCCCGGCCGGACGCGAGACCAAAGGCACCACCCCTGGTATGAGCGGCCCGCACAGCACCACTGACACCGCCAACCGCGAGGTGAGCGCCGGTGCCGCACAATTCAAACAATCGGAGACAAGACCATGAGCGCAACGGCTATCCCGGCTGGTACCGGACACGAGCACCACGGGGAGAAGAAATCCTATCTGACGGCTGACCACACCATCAAGTCGTGGTTGCTGACGACAGACCACAAGAGGATCGCGATCCTTTACCTTGTCTCGATCAGCATCTTCTTCTTCATGGGCAGCGTCGCCGCCGGTCTGATCCGCTTTGAGCTGACCAGCCCGCACGGCCACCTGTTGTCCTCAGAGGCCTATAACAAGACGTTCTCGGCCCACGGGATCTTGATGATCTTCTTCTTCTTGATCCCCTCCATCCCGGCGACACTCGGCAACTTCCTGATCCCGCTCATGATCGGGGCCCGCGACCTCGCCTTTCCTCGACTGAACTTGCTGAGTTGGTACCTCTACACCATCTCGGGCGTCATCGTCCTCTTGGCCATGGCCATGGGCGGGGTCGACGCGGGCTGGACGTTCTACACACCGCTCAGTTCGCTCTACTCCAACACCCAGATCACCCTGACTTTGCTCGGCCTGTTCATCGCGGGGTTCTCCTCGATCACGACGGGCGTCAACTTTATCGCGACAATCCACAAGATGCGGGCGCCGGGCATGACCTGGTTCCGCATGCCTCTCTTCGTCTGGGGGTCCTACGCCACCAGCATCATCATCATCCTCGGCACCCCGGTCGTCGCGATCACGCTGTTGCTCGTGCTCTTCGAGCGCGCGTTCGGCATCGGCATCTTCAGCCCCGAGCTTGGTGGTGACCCGGTCCTCTTCCAGCACCTGTTCTGGTTCTACAGCCACCCGGCCGTGTACATCATGGTGCTCCCTGGCATGGGCGTCATCAGTGAACTGATGGCGTGCTTCAGCCGACGGCCCGTCTTTGGCTATCAGTTCGTCGCCTACTCCTCCATGGCCATCGCCCTGCTGGGCTTCTTCGTGTGGGGCCACCACATGTTCCTCAGCAGCCAGTCGGCCCTGCTCGGCGTGGTGTTCTCGTTCCTCAGCTTCGTCCTCGCCATCCCGTCGGCCGTCAAGGTCTTCAACTGGTCGACGACGATGTACAAGGGCAGCATCCACCTCAAGACGCCGATGATCTACGCCCTGGCGTTCATCGGACTCTTTGTGATCGGCGGTCTCACCGGCCTTTACCTGGCCGCGATCGGCACCGACGTCCACCTCACCGGCACCTACTTCATCGTCGCCCACTTCCACTACGTGATGGTCGGCGGTGCGGTCACCGCGTTCCTCGGCGGCCTCCACTTCTGGTGGCCCAAGATGACCGGCCGCATGTACAGCGAGTTCTGGGGCCGGATCAGCGCGATCATCGTCTTCGTCGGCTTCAACCTGACGTTCTTCCCGCAGTTCATCGTCGGCTACCTGGGTATGCCGCGCCGCTACCACCTGTACTACTTCGCACCCGAGTGGCAGATCTACCACGTGCTCTCGACCGCGGGTGCGACGGTGCTCGGCGTCGGGTTCCTGTTGCCGGTCTTCTATCTCCTCCACTCCCTTTATCGCGGGCCCAAGGCCTCCAAGAACCCCTGGGGCGCGAAGGGTCTGGAGTGGGAGGAGACCGACGTGGTGCCCATCACCGAGAACTTTGACCACAAGGTCATCGTCACCGGTCGGGTCTACGATTACGACGCGGAAGAAGACAGCAAGCTCTACGAGCCTGAAGAAGACGACACGCCGGCTCTGACCGGAGGCAAGCACTAAGATGGCGCACGCCCACGCACCAGAACATATCGACCCGGATTCGCCGCCGGTCTATTTCCAATACGAGGACATCGACCAGCAGCAGGAGACCTACATCGTCGGGATGTGGGCGTTCCTCGTCACCGAGGTCATGTTCTTTGGTGCGTTGTTCCTCACCTACGCCCTCTACCGGTGGCAGTACCAGGCGGACTGGTACCACTACCACGAACAACTCAGTTGGAAGCTCGGCGGCCTCAACACGACGATCCTCCTCGTGAGTTCGTTGTTCGCCGCCTTGGCCGTCCACTTCGCGCAAAAGAACAAGACCAAGTGGCAGGTCGCCATGCTCACCTTGACTGTGGTCTGCGCCTTTGGCTTCTTGGCGGTCAAGACCGTCGAGTACGGCGCTAAGTTCGAGCACCACCTCTTCCCCAACAAGACGTTCGTTTACGGCCACCAAGCCCACGAAGCCTACGAGAAGGAGTTTGGCGTCCACAAGCCAGGGCCGTTCACCCAGATCGTCGAAAAGATCGACGGTCCGGAGAAGGAGCAAGAGGGCAACCCCCAGCGGGCCCGCCTCTTCTTTAGCCTTTACTTCGCGATGACCGGTCTACACGGAATCCACGTCACGATCGGCATTCTCTTGTTTGGTTGGCTTATCAAACTGATCGTCCAAAAACACCCGGTCATCACCGACTACATCCCGACAGAGATGGTGTGCCTGTACTGGCACTTCGTCGATCTCGTCTGGATCTTCCTGTATCCGCTCTTCTATCTCATCCCCAAGTAAACGAACATGGCTGACGTCACGCACCAGGCCCACCACGGCCACCATATCACGTCGCAGCGCACGCTGCTCACCACCGGTTTCGCTTTGCTTGGCCTGATGGTCGCCACCATCGTCGCCGCCGTCGCCATGCCTGAGCCGCTCCACAGCAACACGGTGTTCATGAACCTTGTCGCGATCGGTATCGCCATTGTGAAGGCGTGGCTGGTCGTCACCATCTTCATGGGCGTCAAGTGGGCCAGCAAGGTGAGCAAGCTTTTCGCCATCGGTGGCTTCATCTGGTTCTTGACGATGTTCGCGACCATGATCGACTACGTCAGCCGACCCTATGAGCCCACCCCGGGCTGGGAAAACGCGCCTTCCACCGCCTTGCCGCGAAACCCGAAGGTCGACGAGTGACCGTCTGCTGGGCCTGACCCGTTCAAGATCCTTGTCCGTTCAGACGGCTGAGTTCTGACCGGACCCAATCGAGCACTTCCTCGACCGACGCGTCTTTGCCGAAGACGCGGGGCTCACCCCATGTGGCGACAATGGGTCGGCCAGACCAGCGCGGTTGCTGGGTCGGGCACGGCATCACACCGTCGGTCCCCTTCAGGCCGACGCACACGACCGGGGCACCGCTCTTCCGCGCAAGGAGCGCCGTTCCCGGCTGCAAGTCGATCAGCCGCCCGTCTGGAGACAACTGCCCCTCCGGGAACAACATCACGCACCGACCGTCGGCGAGCAAGGCCAAGGCTGTCTTCAGGGCGCCGGTGTCGGCAGAGGTCTGGACGACCGGAAACGCCCGCCACCAACGCATGAAATTGCCGATGCCCATCTCAAACAAGCTCTTGCGCGCCATGAAATGGACCAGCCGGGGGCACGCCCACTGGACGGCGACGGGGTCAACATTGGACATATGGTTCGACAGCACCAGCAACGGGCCGGTGCGGGGGACGCGGCTCCGGTGGCGCGCCCGCATCGGCGCGCCGAACCCGGCCAAGAGGAGCCAAGCGACCGCCCTCAAGACGGGAAAGGCCACGACGCGGAGGAACTGACTGTGGGGCTCAGGGACTTCACGCACGACGCCACACCTCGGCGACGGCCATCGGATACGCCTTGTGCTCAAGTTCGAGCACCCTCGACGCCAAATCCTCAGGGGAGTCGCCCGGCCCGACCGGGCACCGCAACTGGACGACGACCTCGCCTTCGTCATAGACCGGCGTCACCAAGTGGACGGTGCAGCCGGACTCGCTCTCGCCCGCCGCGACCACGGCCTCGTGGACATGGTGGCCGTACATTCCCTTTCCCCCGAACTTCGGAAGGAGTGCGGGATGGACGTTGAGGACCCGGCCGGGATAATTCGCCAAGACCTCTTCGGGCAAGAGCGTCATGTAACCCGCGAGGCAGACAATGTCGACCTCGGCAGCGGCAAGGGCCGCGACCAACGCCTCGGCGTAACCATCGGCACCACCCCTGAGCACCGCCGTCGGCACGCCTAAGTCAGCCGCGGTCTGGAGGGCCGGTGTGTCGGCGCGGGGGGCGACGACAAGCACGACCTGCGCGGGTATCACTCCCTTCTGTCCAGCCCGGACAAGGGCGGCCATGTTGCTCCCCCGCCCCCTGGTCCCCACCAGGACCGCCACTCGCGCGTCTCTCGTCATTTCGCCATCATCTGGGTTGATCCGTCCCATAGTTTGCCTGGCGGTCGCTCTTTGTAGGCCAGAGTCCGGTTGAGCAAGACACGGGCGGGGCCGTCGTGGGGCAGGTAGTGCAGCACCTTCTCCCATGCGGCAAGCGCGCCGTCCCAGTCACGGCCCAGGTAAGCGGCCATCGCCTCCTGGTGCAGCGCGGCAAGTTTGTGGTCAAGGTCGGTGGCCTGCTCGGCCATCGCCATGAGCTCATAGACGTCTTCGGGGTCGTCGCGGCCGAAAACCGCGACCCGGTCCACGTGCCGGGCGACAACCGCCTCGCCCGCTTCCTCGTAGGTGCCGCGGCCGATCAGGATGTTGGTCTGATAGAACTTGTTCAACCCCTGCAGGCGGCTCGCCATGTTGACCGAGTCGCCGATGACGGTGTAGTTCATCCGTTGGCGGCTCCCGACGTTCCCGACGACGACGTCGCCCGTCGCGATGCCAAAGGACGCCCGGAGGAGCGGCCGCCCGTGGTCGCGCCACTCAACGTGCAGCGAGTCGATACTCGACAGCGACGAATAGGCCGCTCGACAGGCCGCCACCGCATGGTCGGTCGTGATCGTCGGCGCCCCCCAGAAGGCCATGACGTCGTCTCCGTTAAACTTGTCGACCGTACCGCCATGGCGCAGGACTTCGGCACTTAATACATCCAAGTATTCCGTCAAGACATCAACTAATTCTTCAGGAGGCAGGTCGCGTGACAAGGCGGTGAAGCCGATGATGTCGGCGAAGTAGGTGGTGATGTGCCGCCTCTCACCGCCCAGCTTGGCTTCCTGGCCGCTGCTGATCAGCCACCGGGCATACTCTGTCGGCACCAGCTTTTCCAGCGACCGCATGCTCGACTTCATCCGCTCCATCGCCTGGCTGAGTTCGTCGACCTCCCGGATGCTCGTCGCCGGAATGGGTGGGGCGGTGAGGTCAAGGCTCTGGATTCGGTCGGCCTCTTCGACCAGCGCCACCATCGGCTGGGAAATCCGTCGGGAGAGCAAGAAGCTCGCCCCGGCCCCGACCGCGACGGCCAGGCAGGCCAGGCTGATAAAAAAGACGGCCGTCTGACGCGTGCCGGCCAGGAAGTCGTCTGCCGGGCTGACCACGCACAGGGTCCACGCCGGGACTTCCTCGCCTTCGACGACCTTCAGGCCGACCAGGTACCGGACCCCGTTCACCGAAACCTCGGGTCTGTCTCCCTTAAGTCCACTCGGTGAGGCGAGGGCCGCCACGACCTTGCTGACGACGGGGTCGTCAAGCTCCTTGAGGGTCGCTAGGCGCTGGTGTCCGTCGTCCGCGACAAGCAGCCGCGAGGCGGTCGGATACGCGATGACCCGCGCGTCCCCGCCCCTGAACTCGACCAAGAACGCCGTCCCCCGGTCGCTGACCCGGGCCCCCGCAAGGAACCGGCTGAGATCGTCAAGGGTCAACGTCACCGAGACGGCACCCTTGAAAATGCCCTGGTCGTCGACGACCGGGGTCGCCACCGTCACGCCGGGGCGGTCACCCATGGCCGCCGGGCCGACCCGCGTCTCCGTCCAGGCGGTGCGCCCCTTGGCCTTGCACCGGACGTAGGCGGGATCCAAGCGGGGGTCGGTCGGCCAGCCGACTTCCGTCCCCCGGTCGAGCGATGCCGAACCGAAGGGCACCGAAACCCGGCGTTCCTTGCCGATCCCCCCGATCCGCCAGTGGGTGAGTTGCAGGCCACCTCCGGGCGATTGGTCCAGGGACAGGGTCTCTCCGGTGGCCTCCAGGGTGACGGCGGCGGTGCCCAGCGTGTCGTTCGACCGCAACACCTTCACCAAAGTCTGGGAGAACTGGTCGAGCGCCCCCGGCCGGGTGTCGGAACTCAGGTCGGCGAGGATCCTGGCTTGGCTTTCGGCCAGGTGGAGGAGGTTGCCGATCCGCTTGTCGACCAGCGCGGTCGTCTGGCGCATGACGCGGCGGCCCGCCTCCTCGGCGTCGCGGCTCATCTGCGCATACGTGTAGACACCGACCACCGCCATGGTGAACGAGACCACGGCGGCCATATGGAGGACGAGCGTCTTGCGGAACGACAGGTTTGCCATGGGTCGCCGAGCGGGTCAGGCCGTGGCCACCGAACCGCGGGCCACCGAGAGCACCGCGACCAGGAACCCTTCCTCGACCGGCGTCTCGGCAAGGTATTGGACCGCCGGTGTCCGCACGTGTCGGGCCAGGTCGGCCAGCGCCCCCGCCTCGTCCCCCGTACTGTACCTGGTGAAGGCCTGGTTGACCTCTTCGGAGCGACGGGTCAGAAACCTTAAGCGGTTCAGGAGTTCGGTGTCCCGTGATATCCCTTCCAAGGAGAAGACTTTGTAGGTGTCCGCCTCCACTCCCAGGAGTCTGGCCACGGCAAGGAGGCACCGACGACGGACGGTCGGGTTAGGAGCCGCGGCCGCGCTGCGCAAGATCATCGGAATGTCGTCGATGTCGCCGACGCATCCCAACGCATAGGCCACCTCGCTCTGGGGCGGCTCGTGGTTCGCCAAGGCCTCACGGAGCGGGACGGCAAGCTCGGTGATCACCATCTCACTCGCCGCCTCCGCCGCCGCCGAACGGACCGACCGGTTGTTGTCGCGGAGGGCGGCGGCAAAAATGGGAGTGGCGTCGCGGGCCTCCATGATGCGGAGGCTCTGCAGGGCCGACCGCCGCAAGTCGGGGTCAGACTCTGGTGACGCCGCCACTCCCAGGGCGTCGATGGCGGTCTTGTCGCCGATGCGACCGAGTGACCGGGCCGCCGACCGGCGCAGGAGGGCCCTGGGGTGCTGGAGAAACGTGATAAGGGCCGGGACGGCGATGGCGTTGCCTGTCTCGCCCAAGGCTTCCAGAGTCTCGTCCTCAATAAGCTCGGGATGCCTCTCCATGTGGTCAAGCAGGGCCTGGGCCGCCTCGGCGCTCCCCATACGACCCAATGTCGCGGCGGCCTGTCGTCTCACCCGAGGGACCGGGTCGGCGAGGGCGCGGGCCACCTCTGCCAGCGCCAAGGTGAACTGGGTCGTGCCGATGCGGTCCAGGGCGGCGACCCTTTCGCCGGTGTCCGAGCCCGCCCGGATCGTCCGCAAGGCCGCCACGCCCTGCGGCGTCACCCTTCGGAACTGCTTGAGCGCCTTGCGCAACGAGGTCGCCCCCGGTTCATGGACGGGCGCCAGGGTGACCATCGCCACCACGCGGACCCCCATGATGGTCCAGAAAACGATCTTGTACGCCGTCACCGCGTCATGGGTCACCCGCAACGAAGTCAGCAGGGCCGAGCCGACGAGGGGCGAGACGCCTGCCGCCAAAGCCTGGACCGCCAGCGCCGCCGCCAGATAGTTGGCCCGGTCTTCCGGTTTGGCCGACGCCAGGTAGAGGTTGAAGTGGGTCAGCGACGCTCCACTCCACACGATCCCGTTGAAGAACATGCCGACCAACAGGACGACGGCGTTGTGATGGAGGTCGTCGGGCCGGCAAAGGATCCAAAGCCCGGGCGTCAGCACCGCGCCGACCATGATGATCGCCAGCATCGGCTTGTTGCCGTACTTGTCGGCGAGGAACCCCCACACCCGGATGAACACCACGACGCCCAGGGCGCTGACCAACCCGGTGAGCTGAAGGAGCCAAAACGGCAGCTTCAGCACCTCGATCGCATACGCGCTGGGCAAGTTGCCCGCCAAGCCCTGGCTCGCCAAGAAGATAGCGGTGAAGAGCAGCACCTTGCGGAAGTTCCGGTCGCGCATGGGCTCGCGGACCATACGCCAGGTGGCGGACCATTGCGGCTCGACCGGGTGCTCGCGCTCGTGCCGCCCCATCTTCCAGAAGTAGGCGAAGCTAAAGAGAGCAAAGACGACGCCCATCGCGAAGATGAAGGCGTAGCCTTGGGGTTCAAGTCGGGCAGCCTTGAACGCGTCGAGGGCGACGCCGAACACCAAGCCGGCCACGGCCCCGGTCACCGTCATGATCAGCGTCCGCCGACTGAAAAACCAACCCCGGCTCTCGGCGGGGACGATCTCGCCCAGCCAGTCGTTGTAGATCGGCGAGACAAAATTGATCGCCGCCGCCGCCACCGACACGCACAAGAGCAAGATGTCCAGGCGCAGGTCGTTTGACAGGGCCAAGAGAGGGAGCACGGCCACCGGGATGTAGAGCAGGCGCCACAGGAGGCCGCCCGCCCCGATGAACCCTCGGTACTCCTTGAACGACCGGCCCACGACCGCACCGGGGATCTGGAGCAGGCCGACCAAAGTCGGGACGGCCACGACAAGCTGGACCCAATAGTCGTTGCCCCCCAGGTACTTGACAAACCCGACCAAGAACGTGCCCGTCGTTAGCGCGACGAACATGTTCACGAACGCCACGTCCAAGTTCGTGACGTTTAAGGTCTGGAGGGTCTGAAACCGGGACGAGGGGGCGGACATACCGGCTAGGCGCGGACAGGGTCGGGAAAGTCGCGGTAAAGGGCGGACTTAAAGTTGCGCACGCGTGAATACACCTGCGCGTGCAGTTGCTCCACCACGCCTGACCGGGTGGCCGCCTGGTTGAACGCCGTGTCGAGTTGCGCCAAGTCCTTGAACTCTATGGTTATGCAAAACTCGCCGAGACCTTCCGGCCCAAACCCCAACTTTCGGCGTCGTATCCGAAAGGATTCCAGTCTTCCGTCCGCCTGAAACGCACCAAGGTACGCACGGAGCGCGTCGACGAACTCGAGGTCCTTGACCCCTGGCGCAAGGTCGACCCAAATCTCATAGCAATCCATCAGAAGTTGAAGTTACCCGCCGTCCCGCAGGTGCCCGTCCCTTTAGCGCGAAGACCTCCCGCTGGTACCCTTGACGCGCCGATGAACGTTTCGGAACTGCGCGCCAAGTACCTCGCCTTCTTTGAATCCAAGGGGCACCAACGGTTCCCGGCAAGCTCCCTGGTGCCATATGACGTCACCGGCCGCCTTGACGAGTCTCTTTTGTTCAACGGCTCGGGGATGAACCAGTTCAAACCGTTCTTCCGTGGGGTGGCCCAGCCCCCCCACCCCCGGCTGATGACCTGCCAAAAATGTCTCCGCACCGGCGACATCGAGGAGGTCGGCGACGACAGCCACCTGACCCTTTTCGAGATGCTCGGCAACTTCTCGTTCGGCGACTACTTCAAGAAGGAGGCGGTCGCCTTCAGTTGGGAGTTCCTCACCTCCCCCCTCTGGCTGGCCCGCGACACCACCCGCCTGTCGTTCACCGTCTTCGAGGAAGACGACGAGGCCTACGGGTACTGGTCCGAACACCTCGGCGCCGCCGGGGTCGCCCCGGAGAGCCGTGTCTTCCGCCTCGACGAAGACACCAACTATTGGCCGGCCGGCAGTTTCACCAAGGGCCCTCCCGGCCCGTGCGGCCCCAACAGCGAAATGTTCTACTGGGTGCCCGACGACGTGCCGCCCCCCTCGGTCGAGCCAGGCGAGTACACCCGAGAAGACTGGTTGCGCGACGAGGCGGCAGGCCGATGGCTCGAGGTGTGGAACGATGTCTTCATTAGCTCCGACTGGCAAGGAAAATTGCGTGATCCGGCCAGGCCTGAGAAGGGATACGAAAAGACGGGCATGCCCGACCTGCCCTTCCAGAGCATCGACACCGGCATGGGACTGGAGCGGACGGCGTGCGTCCTCGGCGGGTTCCGGTCCGTCTACGACACCGACGCCTTCCAGCCCGTCTTCCGCGCCATGGAGGCCCTTCCCTTTGCCGGAGCCCTGGCATACGGGAAGGACTCCTCGGTCGACCATGCGATGCGTGTGATCGCGGACCACCTGCGCGCGGCGTGCTTTTGCGTGGGCGACGGCATCCTTCCCTCCAACAACGGCCGTGGCTATGTCCTCCGCCGGCTCCTCCGCCGGGCCGTCCTCCAAGGGGCGCGACGGATCGGCTTTGGCGAGACGTTCTTGTACCGTCTGGTCGGCTCGGTGACCGAGACGATGGGCGCTTACTACCCCGAACTGGTCGAGAAACGGCCGGTGATCGAGGAGACCCTGAAGAACGAAGAGGCGCTCTTCCGCCGCACTTTGGCCCAGGGCACCACGATCTTGAGCGACAAGCTGAGGGCTTGGCGCGACGGCACCCGTGCACCGTCCACTCCCCTTGACGGCCCGACCGCCTTCATGCTTTACGACACGTACGGATTCCCTCTTGAGGTCACCCAGGAACTCTGCGCGGAAATCGGGGTGGCAGTGGACGTCGAGGGTTACCGCGACGCCATGGCCGAGGCACAGGAGCGCTCTCGGGGCGCCAGCGCGATGGAGAACCCGTACGACAACGTCCAGGTCGCGACCATCGAGCATGGCGGCGGGCGCGTCGCCACCACGATGTTCCTGGGTTACGCCTCGACCGAGGCCGAGGGCCAGATCATCGGCGTCCGACCTGTTCTTGACGAAAACGGTCACGCCCGCCCCGCGTTCGTCCTTGCCCTCGACCAAACCGTCTTCTATGCCGAATCAGGCGGACAAGTCGCCGACACCGGCGTCATCGTGGGGCCGGCCGTCAGCCTGCGCGTCCTCGACGTGACCAAGCAGGACGGTATCTATGTCCACTTGGTCGAGGCCGAGGGCGCGCCCTGGGAAGGGCTGGCCGACGACGAGGCGCTCGCCTTGCTCGAACAGATGTACGTCGGCGAGCGGGTCACGGGCAGGGTCGACCCTACCCGGGCTGAGACGGTCCGGCACCACACCGCGACCCATCTCGTCCACGCCGCCTTGCGCGAGGTGCTTGGCCCGCACGTGACCCAAGCGGGCTCGCTGGTGTCGCCCGAGTCCCTCCGCTTTGACTTCACCCACGGGAAGGCGATGACCGACGACGAACTCCTCCGCGTCGAAGGGATCGTCAACGAGGTCGTGTGGCAGGCCGCCCCGGTCCGTGTCTATTCTGACGTCCCCATCGACGAAGCCCGTGCGATGGGGGCCATGGCGCTCTTCGGCGAAAAGTACGGCGACCGCGTCCGCGTGGTCCAGGTCGGCGACATGGCCCCCGACGAGCCGTCGTTCAGCCGCGAACTTTGCGGCGGTGTCCACGTGCGCAACACCGGCCAGATCGGCGTGGTGAAGATCCTGCACGAGTCCAGTGTCGCCAGCGGGGTGCGCCGCATCACCGCCGTGGCGGGAGCACGGGCCCTTGCGTGGGCAAGGGAGCAGGAGTCGGCCGTGGTTACGGCGGCCGATTTGCTCAAGGCTAACCCAAAGGACTTGACCTCAGCCGTCGAGAGGGCCCTGGCGGACTTGAAGGAAGAGAAGAAGAAGCGTGGCCGCATGGTGGTCCAGTCGGGAGGGCAAAACGCGACCCATACCGACGTCGCCGGCATCGACCTCGTGACCGAGCATCTTGCGGAAGTCGAGGCCCAAGACGCCAAATTGGTCGTCGACAAACTTGCCGCCGCCGGGCGCGTCGTCGTCGTCTTCAACACCGCCGACGGCAAGGTAGGGATCACCGCGTCCGTCGGCGCCGTCGCTTTGGCCCAGGGAGCCCATGCGGGGAACCTGTTGCGCGAGGTCGCCAAGGTCGTCGGGGGTGGGGGCGGCGGCAAGCCGGAGTTTGCCACCGCAGGCGGCAAGGATCCCGCCAAGGTCGCCGACGCGATGGCCGGGGTGGCCGGTGTCTTGGCCGGAATGCTCAAATAAACGGCATGACGCCTAGGCGAGTTCGCGTCGCAGCGCCTCGACGACCAACCGCGTCGCCGGAGACTTGTTCAGGGTGTAGAAATGCACGCCGGGGGCCCCGGAAGCGAGCAACTCCTTACTCTGCGACACCGCGTGGGCGACACCGATGTAGAACGTCGCCGCGTCTGAAACCTTGTACTGGTCAAGGAGGCCCTGAAGGTCGCGGGGGACGGTCGCCCCGCACATCGTCGTGAACCGTCGCACCTGGTCGGCGTTCTGGATCGGCATGATGCCAGGCAGAACCGGCACGCCGACCCCGATCGTCCGGGCCCGTCCGACAAACTCAAAGTAGTGCCGGTTGTCAAAGAACAACTGGGAGACCAGGACGTCGACCCCGGCGTCCACCTTCCGTTTTAGGTGGGTGAGGTCGTCCTGTTTCGACGCTGCTTCAAGGTGTCCTTCCGGGTAACACGCCCCCAGGACGCAAGCCTCGGGATACACGTCTCGGACGAGGGCGACAAGTTCGTCGGCGTGACAGGCGGCCTCATCAGACGCCGGCCCGTCCCCACGCAGGGCCAAGATGTTGTGCAGTCCCGCCGCCTTGACCTGGCGGACCGAGGCGACCAAGTCGTCACGCGGGACCCCCAGGCACGTCATGTGGACGACGGCCTCCAATCCCACCTCGTCATGGATCCGCCGGGCCAACTCGACCGTCTGGCCCTTTGTGCTGCCGCCCGCCCCGCACGTCACCGAGACAAAAGCGGGCCCAAGCTCCTTGAGCGCGGCAAGGTTGTGGAAGAGCGCCCGGTCACCCGCGGGGGTCTTGGGGGGGAAGAACTCGAACGAAAACAGCGGCTTGCCTTGGGCCACCATTTCGTCGACGCGCATGCCACTTATGATACGTTAGTCGCGGCAGGGCAAAAGGGGCCTGGCCCCAAAACAATCTAAAGCTGGTGCGCGGGAAAAGACTCGAACTTTCACGCCTTGTGGGCACTACCACCTCAAGGTAGCGTGTCTACCAATTCCACCACCCGCGCAGTCGTCCTATTGTACCTGCCGTCAGAACGGTCCCGCGATCACGGCCTGCCGCCGCCCCCGCGCGTGATGAGGAAAAGGCGGTTGCCAAGGTCATAGATGACCTTGCGCAAGCGCGAGAGGCTGAGCTTCGCTTCCTCACCCGCCGTGATCCCTTGGTCCTTCACGTCGTCGTCTTCGACAAGGAAGAGCACCCGGTCTCCGCCACGGACCGCAATGGTGTCTTGGACGTAGGCGTCGCCCATGCTCGGGACGGCGTCCATGAACGTGTTGATGCGGACGACCGCCTCTTGGGCGCGCGAGGCGGCCTGGCCACCCCTGAACGTATGGATCTCGTTCTTGCCGAACCACACTTCCACCGAGGAGTCGGGGCGCTGGACGGCCCGGGCCGCATAGGTCGAGGAAACCTGGCTCCGCTTGATCTCCACCCCCGCTTCTTTGAGCTTGGTCATGAGAAACCGGGCGCGTTGTTCGGTCACGGGGTGGGTCTGGAAGATGCCCCACTCGACCCGGGGGCCCAGACTGTCCTTGTGGGCGAGCCGTTCCATGAAGGTCAGTTCGCCGACGGGGTTGTACGGACTGTACTTGAGATACTGAAGGGCCCCGTAGTCTGCCGCGGTCTCGGCCTCGACCGACCAGCCGCTCTGGTACGACTGGTTAAGGAGTTGGACCGCCATCAAGGCGCTCATCGCTTCCGAACTCTTTGCCGCCGCCGCGACGATGAGCAAGGGTAGCTGGGCCAGTTGCAACGGGTTGCTCTTCTTGCGGATCGTGGCCAAATGCCGGAATGCGGCGTGGGATATCTCATGGGCCAGGACACCGGCAAGTTCGTCGTCAGACTCGACGAACTTCATGAGCCCCTCGTACACATAGATGTAGCCGCCCGGGATCGAGAAGGCGTTGACGTCGTCGCCCTGGACGAGCTTGAACGAGTAGGGGAACACGTTCATCCTCGGGTCGCCGAAGAGGACCTGCACTTGGTGGGTGCGGGCGATCTCGGCCAAGACACCCCCGACGCGCTGGAGCCTCGCGTTCATCGCCTCGTCCTTACTTGGCTTGAGTTCCTTGTCGACCTCGGCGGAATACTCTTTGCCTTGGGAGATGTCGGCTTCGATGTCTTTCTTATGCTTCGCTTCAGCCTGGGCCGCCTTCTTGTCGTCCTGGGGGGCGGGGACGGCAGGGCTCTGGGCCAACGCCACGCACAGTGGCGCCACCAAAAGCAAGGCGGCGAAGGCGTGGCGCATCTCTGTCAAGGTTGACGCATCGGCACGGAAAATGTTGCTTGTGCGGTCACCAATCGACCCAATACTAGCCTAATTTGTCCCGTCAATCGTCAAACACGACCATCGGCTTGATGACCGAACCGGCCTTCATCCGGGCATAGGTGTCGGGCAGGCCGTCCAGTTTGACCCGGGCCGTGACCACGCGGTCGGCGGTCACCAGCCCCGACCGGAGCAGGTCCATGGCCTGGGCGGTGTCGTCCGGCCCGCAGGAATAGCTGCACGACAAGCGGAAGTCGCGGAAGTAAAGCCGTTCAAGGTCAAGGCTGACCGGCGACTCCGGCGGCATCGGCGCAAAGAGGGCGACGCGCCCGTCCGGCTCGGCGATCTCCAAAGCGAACGACAACGCCGGCTGGTTCCCGGGGCACACGACGACGACGTCGGCGGTCTCCTTGAAGTCGGGGTGCCGGGCGTCGAAGCCGAGCCGCTTGGCATGGGCCACCCGCTCCGGGTTTGTGTCGTAGCCCACCGCCGCGGGCATCAGGGAAAGGTGCACCAGCCCCATAAAGCCGAGCCCGACGACCGCGGCCGGCTCGCCCGGCTGGTAGTGCGCCCGCCAGAGCGACTTGACAACGCACCCGACCGGCTCCACGAGGGCGGCGGTCTCCGGGGCGAGGTCGTCGGCCCGGTGGCAGTCCCCAAGGTTGGCCGCACTGACCGCGAAGTACTCGGCCATGCCGCCCGGGTCCAGCCGGGTCGCCTTCCACTGCTCGCAGTGGACATAGGCCCTCCGCGCGCAGCGGTCGCAACGCATGCACGCGGCGTGATGGTGCGGGGCCACCCGGCAACCCACCGGGAACCGGCTGTCTTGCGACTCGACGACGACCCCGGACACTTCGTGCCCCAGGACGTGGGGAGCCTTCCGGTCCATGTACCAGTCCATGAGCTCGCCGCTGCAAAGGCCGCAGGCCTCCGTCCGGACAAGCAAGCCGCCGCGGGGGCACTGGGGAAGGGGGGCCTCGCCGATCTCAACTCGCCCCGCGCCCAGATACCTCCCCACCCTCATGGCAGGAAAACATACTTGACGCCGAGGCCCGCCTCAAGGTCCTTGAAGACCTCTGGCCCCTGTTGGAGCGAGCGGGTCCCACTGAGCAGGGGGCTCACGTCGAAATCGGGGTCCAACAGCCACTCGCGGGCCTGGCGCACTGCCGCGGTGCCGAAGTGGAACGGGCTGACCAAGGTGATCTCGTCGTAGTGGAGGCGCTTGGTGTCCCAGGTCGCCTTAGAACCCGCTGGTGGCCCGCCAAAGAGCACGACGGTGCCGCCGCGCCGCACCCAATCGACACTGCGCTCCCACACGACGACCTTGCCCGTGCACTCGACGACAAGGTCAGCCTCGGCCTGGAAATTTTCTAGGTCGGCCGTCCTCGCCCCCATCTGACGGCCCACCGCCAGCCGTGCCCGGTTGCGGCCGACCAGCGTCACATCTTCAACCCCCAGGCGTCTCAAGGCGGTGACAAACAGCAGCCCGATCGCCCCGGGCCCGACGACGACGACTTGGTCGGTCGGCTTTGGGGGCGCCTTGATCAGGGCTTGGGCCACGCAGGCCAGGGGTTCGAGCAGTGACGCGGTCGCGTAGTCCAAGGACTCAGGCTTCTCGAATAGGTTGACCCTGGCCACCCGTTCGGGCACCAACAGGTACTCGGCGTAGCTCCCCAAGACCTTGGTGGACATGATCGTCGAACAAAGGTTCTCCTGGCCTGCCCGGCACCAGCGGCACTCTTGGCACGGGGCGGAGTGAACCCCCATGACAGCCTGCCCGACTTGGAACGGTGCGCCCGACCCGACCGCCGCGACGTCGCCACTGTACTCGTGGCCCAAGACCCCGGGCATCGGAATCTGGGGATGGCCCCGGAGGAACGCCTTCAGGTCTGTGCCGCAGGTCGTGGCGGCCCTCACGCGGACCAGCACTTCGCCAGGCCCTGGTTCGGGCACCGCCACCTCTCCCAGTCTCAGGCATCCCGGCTCCATGAGCACGAGGGCCTTCATCGTTTGTCGGGTGTTAGGTGCGGTCACGGTCAGGATTGCCCGAGGGGGCGGACTGGTAGACTCGGCCCCTGCCGGTTCTGCCATGCCCACCATCACATCGTCCGTGTGGATCGACGCGCCTCTTGAGAGAGTCTACGCCATTGCGAAGGACAACCGTTCGTTCCCTGAGTTCATGGACGACGTCGTCTCCTTGACCGTCGTCGAAGAATCTGGCCCCCGTGTCGTCAGCGACTGGGTCGGCACCATCTCCGCTTTCGGCATCAAAGTGCGGTGGACGCAGGAGGACATTTGGGACGATGCCCACCACATGTGCCAGTTCAAACAACTCAAGGGCGACTACGACCAGCTCGAAGGGACCTGGGTGTTCCGCGAGCACGAGGGCGGGACCACCTTTGAGAGCCAATTGGACTATGAATACGTCGTCCCCGGTCTCGGCCCGCTCGTCAAAAAGGTCGTGCACAGTTTGGCGACCAAGAACATCGAGGGACTGCTCGATGCCATCAGGCGCCGCGCCGAACAGGCATGAGCCCGACGCCCGTCCCTGACATGCTGGCCTTGCCAGCCGGTGCGCTGGCCCGTGTCGCCGAACCGGTGGAGTCGGTGACGTCGGTCCGCGCCGCCGCCCGGCACATGGTGGACCACGGCTTGGACGTCTGCCCCGTCACGAGCGACGGCCGCTTTGTCGGCGCGGTCAGCCAACCTGACCTCGCCCGGGCCCTCGCCGACGGGACCGACCCGTCCACCCCCGTGCGCACCATCGCCCGGACTGACGTCTTGACGGTGCGCCCCTACGAGACCGGGGCCCATGTGCTACGGCAAATGGAGACCCTCGGGCAGGCGTGGGCGGTGGTGGTCGACGACGGAGGCCTGGTCGTCGGCGTCGTCTCTCCGGCCCGGCTCTTCAACCCACCCCGCCGACGCAACCGCCCCAAGATGGTCGGCGGCATGGCCACTCCGGTCGGCGTGTACCTCACGAGCGGCAACGTCTCGGGCGGGGCCCCGTGGTGGGGTCTCGTGTTGACCGGAGCCCTCATGGCGACCATCCTTGTGGCGGCCGACACCGCGACGACGTGGCTCCAACTTCAACTCCCACCCCAACAACGGTTCAGCCCCGTCGCCCTCGACGCCTTGTCGTTCTTGACCTTTCTCCTCTTCGTCGTCGCCCTACGGGCCATACCTTTGTCCGGTACCCATGCCGCCGAGCACATGACCGTCCATGCCATCGAGCGCGGCGAAGACCTTGTGCCCGAAGTCGTCGCGCGCATGCCTCGGGTCCACCCTCGGTGCGGCACGAACTACATGGCGGGGCTCATGCTCTTCGTCATGGTCGCCTTTTCGCCCTCCGGCACCCCGAGGAACGGCGCGAGCATCCTCCTCGGCCTGTTGGCCGCGTTCTTTCTGTGGAAGCCGGTCGGGTCGTTCCTGCAGCACTGGTTCACAACGCGACCTCCGACCGCCGCCCAGGTCCAGACCGGCATCCGTGCGGGCGAAGACCTGCTCGCTAACTACGAAAAGGCCCCGCAACACGTCGCCAACCCGCTCCAGCGGATCCTCAACAGCGGTATCCCATACGTCGTCCTGGGGGGATGGGCGGCCAGCTTCGCGATCTATTTGGTCGAGCTCGTCCTTCGGGTCCCTGCGCCGTGGCGGGTATCTTGGTGAGCCGTCACTAGTCACGCGGTGGTAACCCCATGCAAGTCGCCTACAACATCCTGCTCGGCCTGGCGCTGGTTTGCGCCGTGGTCTTCATCATGTTGGTCTTTGTGACCGGCAAGGGCGACGCGATGTCGAGCGGCGGTACGGCTGTCCGCACCACCTTCCGGGGCAAGGCGAGCTTCGACGACCAGATCTCCAAGGTCACGATCTACCTGGGCGGCGGCTTCATGCTCCTCATGCTGGTCTTGGACTTCATCGGCCACCACCTCAACCGCTGAGGCGACCGTGGCCGACGGCCAAGTCACCTTCCTGCACACCAACGACCTGCACGGGCGGCTTGACGGCTCGTCTCTGCCGTTCCTCCTGGATCTCCGCGAGAGGGTCGATTTGTACGTCGACTCCGGCGACGGTGTCAAGGCGGGCAACCTCGGCGTGCCGCTTGGGCCTGAGGCCTATTGGGCGTGCCTGCGCCAGGCCCGGTGCACCGTCTCGACCCTGGGCAACCGGGAGAGCCATGTCCTGAGAGCCGCGTTCGCCGCCAAGACGGCGGGCATGGCCCATCCGGTGGTCGTCGCCAACATGACGGGCCGCGACGGGACCCCGGTCTTTCCCGCATCCCATATTGTCGGTGTCCGGGGCCAAAGGATCGGGTTCGTCGGCACGATGGTGGCGATGGTGACGGCCCGGATGGCGACGGCCGCGGCCAGCCAGTACCTCTGGACCGACCCGGTCGAGGCCGCCCTCGCCGAAGCCGACCGGATCCGTGGCGACATCGACCTCCTCGTCTTGGTCAGCCACGTCGGGCACCGGACAGACGTGAGACTGGCCGAGACCGGCGCTTTCGACATCGTCTTCGGCGGACACAGCCACACCGTGCTGGCGCAACCGGAGCGGCTCGGACGGACGTGGGTCTGCCAGGGCGGTTCCCACGCCCGCTATGCCGGCGTCTACACGTGGGACTTTGCCGGAGGCACGCTCACCGGTGGACTCCATCCCTGGCTGGCCCGCTGAACCGGCCGCCGCTCATGCGGCGAGGGCCAGAGACCGGCTGTCGGCCTTTTCGATGGATTTGCGTAATGTTTTCGGGATGACATTGTCTGGTTCCAAGATGACGATGAGGTCTTCACCGCTCTTGGCGACGCCTGACATGAAGTCGTCGTCCTTCGAACTCATCATTTGCGGGCTCTCCTCGATCGCCGCGTCTTCCAGGGTCATGATGCCCTCGACCTTATCCACGCGCAGGGCGACGCGGCCCTTCTCGGTGTTGACGACAATGAAGTTGGCGACGCCCAGGCGCTCGGGAAACTCAAACCTCAGGCGCAGGTCGACGGCCGCGACCGTCTCCCCACGGAGGTCGAACACGCCCAGAAGCATGGCCGGAGTCCGGGGGATGCGCGTCGGCTTCTGGTCCGCCAGGATGCGCTCCACCGCCTCGATCGGCAATCCGAACTGGTCACCTTCCAATCGAAAAACGACAAATTTGTTCTCGTCCATCTTGTTCGCCCCCAAAAAGCCGTAGGAGGCCAATTCCACGGTTGGCGCCCGCCTAGCCTGGCAACCGTGCCGGAATCGGCGCATAATGGACCGAGGGTCCCACGAACGATGTTCTCCGCAATCCTCGTCGCCACGGCACTCGCCACCCTCCAGGCCGACGATCCCGTCGCCCGCTTGGCCCGCTACATGGACGGGGCGACCCACTACCTGACGACGTTCACCGTCGCCGACGGGAAGGGTGTGAAGTTCGCCGAAGGCTCGTGGGAACTGGCCCGGCCCCTGACACAGCGGCTGAAGGCGAAGTCGGGCGGATATAGCTTTGAGTTCATCCAGACGCCTGAAGCGACCCTGTCCTATATCCACCACAAGAAGGAATATATGGAGTGGCCCGCGTTCACCGAGTTGGCCCCGCCCCCGCCCGAAAACAAGCTCCTGGAGATCGCCTACCCAAGCTTCCTCCTCCACCCCCAAGGACTTCGTCGGTTCAAGTGGTCAGCACCCAAGTCTGTTGAGATCAACGGCAAGAAAGTTGATGAGATCGATGCCGTCGAGAAGGGTCAGGCGGAAGTCACGGTCCACCTGTTTGTCGACGACGTCGGGCGGGTCGCCCGGTTCTATGTCAAGACGGTCGGCATGATGGGCACTACGGAGTACACCACGGACTTCACCTCCCACGAGCGTGTCGCGACGATCGAGAACAGCATCTCGGCGCGCCTGATCGACGGTTATGTGCCGTACAACGTCGGCCCGGCCCGACAGACCGTCACGGCACCCGAGCCTGCGCCGGCCACAACGGTCTATGACGCCGCGGGTAAGGCCGCCACCAAGCTGGACTTTGCGGGGAAACCGACCGTCGTCGTCTTCACCGCCCCTGACTGCGACGTGAGCAAGGCCATGCGGTCGGCACTCGCCAAGGCGGTCAGCGCCTACGGCAAGGAAGCGCGGTTCGTCGAGGTTTCTCTGGGCCAGGAGAAACCCGCCAGCCCCCTGATTGAAGGTGCCCCGCAGTACTGGGACAAGGACGGCAAGGCCGAGAAAGCTTGGGGAATCAACTACACGCCCTATGTCTTGGTCGTGAAGAACGGCGTCGTGAACCGGGGCTTCGGTGGGTATGGCCCCGACCAGGAAGCTGCGTTCCTCAGCACCGTCGCCGCCGCCGTTGAGTCGAAGGATTGACGCGTCAATCCACGTCGAGCACGCGCTCGGCAAGGATGAGGGCGACAAAATCGTCCACCGGCTCAGGCGGCACTTGAAGCGTCGCGGGAACGAGCCTGCGCCACCACGGCCTCTCGTTGTGTTGCCAATACCGCTCACGGGCCTGGATCGTCGTGTCCTTCTCGTCCACGACGAGGATACCGATGCTGGGGAAGGCCTCGCGCAAAGCCTCGACCGTCGCCCGCGACTGGGTGCCCGACCCGACGACGACCATCGAGAACGGTTGTCGCTCCTGAACCTCGCGCACCTTCTCGACGACCTGGGGGGCGGGGACGACGGCACGCCAGGCGAGGTGCACTTGCCCGCTCTCAGTCCGGGTCACCAAGGCCATGCCGGCCTTGCTGCGCCCCGGGTCGATGGCCAGGACCGTCTTGTCGCCGAGCGTCCTCATAAGCGCAACCGATGGACAAGACGCAGAGGCTCGGCCGCCCGCGTCACCTGGGCCGCCAAAAACTGGACGCGGACGGTCTTCTCGCTGGCCCTGACCTGGTTGACAATGGTCAGGATCTGCTCCATTGTCACTTGGCCGAGCGGCATGTCCCGGCCCACGGCGGGGATCATGCCACGCCGCACCGCGGCGTCCCGGATCTTGGTGTTGACGATGTCCAAGACTTGCTGGGCGACTTCGGCCTGGCTCAATCGCCCGTCCACTTGCCCTTCGGCGACAAGGTCGTTGGCCTGATAGACGACGGGGTCGGGCAGGACGGTCGGCCTCACCCAGACGAACTCACCTCGGAAGGCGTTGAGCGGTGAATGCAACAGGAGCACCATCGGGGTCCGCTTGCCCGCCAGGCTCCGCACGACGTCCTGCTCCTGGTCCTTTACCGAGACGGTCCGGTTGCCGATCTCAAAGGGGATGAAACCGACCGCCGACGTGCTCGTCGGGCTTGCCTGGGCACCCTTCGCGGAGGCGTCGGTCTCGGCGGCCCGCAGGGCGGCGAGCAAGGCGTTCCGCGCCTCCGCCTCCGTGCTCTGCTCGGGCACCACCACCCGCGCCAGTTCGTCACCGGTGTTGTAGATCACCGCGCTGGTGCGGGCGTTCACTTGGGCGTTGCCAAGGTTGCGGATTTGGGCGCGCACCGACTCAAGGTCGCTCTTGGCGTCTTCGAGCTCTTGGCGGGCCACTTGGTACTCCTTGTTGGCCTTCGCCAAGTCGGCCTGGTTGTTTTTCAGCCGTTCGTTGTAGCTTTTGTCCAGGAGGTCTTTGGCGGTCTCAAGTTCCTTGATCTTGGCGTCCAGCACGGGAATCTGGGCCTGAAGGTTGGCCAAGTCGCCTTCCAGCACGGCGTTCTGCTGGGTCAGCTTGAGGTTTTGGGCCTGGATCGCCGTGTTGTCCCCGACGATGCGGGCCTGCGCGACCTTGGCCTGTTCGATCCTCTCGCGCACCGCCTTCAGGTCTGCCCCGGTCGTGGCCAGGGTGGCTTTCACGGTTGCCAAGTCCTTCTTGACCGCGACGACGTTGTCCTTGAAGGTGGCCGCCCTGGCCTTGAACTCGTCAGCCTGGGCTTGGGCGCTCTTGACGTTGTCTTGGGCCGTCTTCAGCTTCTCCGCCTGGCCCGCCAACTCCTTGGACACCGTCCCCAGCCGCTCCTTGGTCTGGAGCACGGTGCCCTGGGCGTTCTTCAGGTCGTTTTGCAGACCGCTCAACTCCCGACGGGCCTTGTCGCCCTCCAGCAGCCAGACCTTCACCGGCTCGCTGAACATCGCCATGACCAGCACGGTGAGCAGGGTGCCGAACATCCCCGCCAAAAAGGTGCCGACAACGGCGGTGTGCTTGGGACGGAGGCGGCCGATACGCAGCCGCTGTTTGCCCAGCTTGCGGCCGATGGTGTCGCCGAGGGCGGCGACCGCGCCGCCGACCAGCACCAACACCCCCGCGAAGACAATCCCTTGGTTCACTGCACGTTCCGTCGTCTGATCAGATAGGCCGCTGACGCCACGCCAACGACCACCGGCACAAAGCTGGCCGCCCACGGCGGCACGATCCCGCCCTTGGACATGACCGCGAGCACGTTCGTCAACATAAAGTAGCCGAAAATAATCACGACCGACAAGGCGAAGCCGGTCGCCGCCCCGGCCCGATGCCGCCGAATGCCCAGAGGCGCACCCAGTAGTCCGAAGACCAAGGCGCCGAGAGGGATGGCGATCTTGTTCCAGTACCCGAACTCCAGGTTCGCAAGTTGGGCTTTGTCATGGCTTGGGTCGGCCCGCATCCGCGCGATCCGCTCGCGCATCTGCCCCATGTTGTAGACGTCGAGGTCGCGGAGCGTCCGCGAGATGATGTCGTCGAGGCTGACGGCCGGTTTCTCCCGCCCGCGGGGCCAGGCCCCTTCTTCCAAGAGGACGTCGCCCCTCGACTTCAGGTCATAGACGCGGGCCTGGCCGATGATCTCCCAATCCTTCAGGTCCGTGTAGCGCAGCTTGCCGGCCTGGAGGACCGACGCCGGCTGGCCGTCGTCACCCAGATAGACCACCGTGACCCCGCTCAGAGTCTGGGTGCGGAGGTCGACGTTTTCGGCGTTGATGAACCCCACGAGCCGGTCGTCTTGGTAGAACGGTTGCGAGGCGCTCTGCTGCCGGGCCTTCTGCAGTGAGCCCTCGATGCCCGCCCGGACCTTGATCGCCCCCGTCGACGCCCACGGCACCACGACTTCATTGAAACCGAAAGTCATGAGGGAGACAAGCAGGCCGAAACCGGCGACCGGCAACATGATCCGGCCCAAGCTGACGCCCCCGGCCCGGAGGGCGACGATCTCACTGTCCCCGCTCAACCGGCCGAAGGCGAGCAGCGTCGCCAGGAGCATCCCCATCGGAAAACTCTTGGCCAAGATGCCGGGCAGGATGTAGAGGGCCAACTGGACGACGCTGGCGAACGGGGCGCCCTGGCTGATCAGGTTTGTGAGTTCAAAAAGGAACTGCCCCGCCGAGATCAAGACGCTGAACAAGAAGAAACTCGACCCCCACATGGGGGCCACTTCCTTCACGACCAGGAAGTCGAGCCTCTTCACTGCGCCTCGTCTTGCCGCCCGGCACCGCCCCTGATCTTGTCGAAGCCCTGGCCCAGGTAGTGGCGGCGGACCAACTCGTTGTCACGGATCGAGTCCTGGTCGCCTTCGGCGATGATCTTGCCGTCGATGAGGATGTAGACCCGGTCGGTGATGTTGAGGGTCGCCTCGACGTTGTGGTCGGTGATCAAGATGCCGATCCCTTGCTTGGCCAGCCGGGCGATGATGATCTGAAGCTCTTCGATCGTGACGGGGTCGATACCCGTGAACGGTTCGTCAAGCAAGATGAACTTGGGCCGGGTCGCCAAGGCCCGGGCGATTTCCACCCTTCGCCTTTCGCCACCGGACAGGACGCCACCCTCGGACTTGAGGATCTTGGTGATGTGCAGGTCCTCGCTGAGTTGGGCGACCCGATCGTCGGCCTCTTTCGCGGAGACATGGTTCATCTCCAAGACCAGCCGGATGTTGTCCTCGACCGAGAGCTTTTGGAAGACGCTCGGCTCCTGGGCCAAGTATCCGACCCCCGCCCGGGCGCGCTGGTACATCGGCCACCTCGTCACGTCGCGGTCGTCGAACCAGACCCGCCCACCGTCCGGCTTCACCAAGCCGGTGACCATGTAGAACGTGGTCGTCTTCCCCGCCCCGTTCGGGCCCAGCAGACCGACGATCTCACCTTGGTCAAATTCAATCGAAGCGTCGTCCACCACGCGACGGCGCTTGTACACCTTGACCAGGTTCTCAGCCCGGATTCTCATCCGCCCTCGCGAAATCCCGCCTTGCCTTGACCCAACGACCAACCGGCGACTTCGTTGTTTTTGTCGATCTTGAGCCGGAACTCCTTGCCGGAAAGCGTGCCGCTGAACACGATGTCTTGCCCGTCGCCGGGGCTTGTGTTCGTGCCCGACACCTTGACGTCGCCCGACAGGACCACCTCGCGGGTCGCCCGGTCGTACGTGAGGCGGCTCCCCGTCGCGGTGAGGGAGACCTTGTTCTCCTTCCCGTCCTTGTCCACCGCGACACTGTCGACGACGACCGTCACCCCACCGGTCATCAACACCGTCCGAAGGGGGTCGTCCGACTTCTGGGTGAGCGGGTCCAGGGTCATCGTCGCGTTCGGCCCCTTCAGGTCGATCCGCCTCGTGCCTTGCCCGGAGCCGATCGACGTCACCGTGATCGCCCCCGGCGAAGTGACCTTGGCCTGCTCTGCCCCGTCGACGACGGTCAACTGGGCCGACTTGGCCTCTACTTCGTTTGAGCCCTTGGTCCTCGCGTCCGACTGGGTGACCTTCAACCACACGTCCCCGGTCAGGGTCACCGCCTGGACGTTGTAAGCCGAGGCCACCTTGAGGAGGTCGCCTTCGGCGCGGAGGGCGCGGAACTGTAGGCCCTGGTCTTTGCTGAACCCGGTCAGCGGCTTGCCGGCGAAATCGAAGTGGAGCGTCCCCTTCCGCGGGTCTGACTCGACCGACGGTGAAAGGATCCCGTTGACGCCAAACTTGCCCGCACGGTCTTTGAAGCTGCCTGCCTGGCCCGCCGATTGGGCAAAGGCGACCGCCAGCACCGCCACCGCGGCGAAGGAAAGGATCGAGCGGGTCTTCATCGTGCGAACCTGTCGGGCGTGCCGATCTTGCCGAGGTCTTCCGTCGCCCATAGCTCTGCGTACTCGCCCATCTCGTAGACGGACGAACGAACCCATACGCTACCCTGGGCCGCGACGACCTTGCGGTCGTCCAGCCACTTGGCCCGGTCCGCGGTCAAGGTCAGGGGCTCGGCGGGCGTCTTGCCTTCGGCCTTGTCCGGCATGCTGCGCACCACCACGTGGCCGCGCAGGTCGAGCGACCGCGTCGCCTGGTCCGCATCGGCCGCGTCGGCGGCAAACGTGCTGACGACCCTCCCCTTCGACCGCAGCTCCCCTTCGACCCCGGTGAGGGTCATCGTCGAGGCGTGGCCCACGATCTCGCCCGAACTCTCGCGGGCGTGGACGACCCAGGCGACTTCCCCGGCGGCGTCGCGCGCCGTGATCGTCACCCGCCCAGAAGCCACCGGCATGCCCACCGCCTCTTTGGGTTTCTCCGGGGTCGGCTTCGGTTGCGGAGTCGAACATCCGCCCAGCAGACCGAGTGCGATCAGCGTGAAGCGAGCGGTAGCGTGGATGCCCGGCCCCTCCTCGCGAACCGGCCGGTGTGCTGTCCGGCAAGCTGCCCGCACGCCGCGGCGATGTCGTGGCCCCGTTCGACCCGCTCGGTCACATTGACCCGCGCCGCCTCCAACACCGCCCGGAAGGCCCTGACCCGTTCCTTGCCGGGACGGGCGAAACCTTGGCTCGTGTCGACATAGTTGAACGGGATCAAGTTGACCACTGTCGGAGTCCCCTTCACCAACTTGACGAGGGCTTGGGCCTGGTCCACGGTGTCGTTCACCCCGCTGATCAGGAGGTACTCGACGGTCACCTTGCGACCGGTCGCCCGGTGATAGTCCTTCATCGCCCCCCACACCTCGGCGACGGGCCAGCGCTGGTTGACGGGCATGAGGCGGCTGCGCACCTCGTCGACGGCCGAATGCAACGAGAGAGCCAGATTGATCGGCAGTCCGAGGGACGCCAACTGCCGGATCTGGGGGACAAGGCCGACGGTCGAGACGGTCAAGTGGCGGTAACTCAGGCCGACCTCCTCGTGAAGGACGCGTAGGGCCCTGACCACGTTCTTGATGTTGAGCAACGGCTCGCCCATGCCCATGAAGACCACGTGGCTGATGCGCCGCGGGCTCAAACGCTGGAGCCAGAGGTATTGCCCCACGATCTCGTCCGCCCCAAGGTCGCGGTCGAAACCGCCGAGTCCGGTCGCACAAAACGTGCAACCCATCGGGCAGCCGACTTGGCTAGAAAGGCAACAACTGACGCGGTCTTCGTAGGGCAAGAGGACGCACTCATAGACTTGGCCGTCGCCATTGTGGAGGAGGAGTTTGTCCACGCCGTCGCTGCTCGACCGGTGGGCCGACTGGGCCAGGTCAGTCACCGTGTGCGCCTGGGCCAACCGGGCACGGAACGCGGCGGGTAGGTCGGCCATCTCGGCCACTGTCGCGGCATGGCGCTTGTAAATCCAGTTCGCCACCTGGGAGCCCCGGAACGGGCGCTCACCCAGGCTCGCGGCCAGTTCGCGGAGCTCGGCGGCGGTCATGCCGACCAGCGGCGTCGAGTCTGAGGCCAAAGTCAGAAAAGTGTACCAGTCGGTGACGTGGCGGGCTGGACTGGTCGTTAAGAGGAATAGGGTGCAAGATGAAGGGCCTTAAGTCAGCTGTCCTCGCCGCCGGCTCCTTGGCCGCCGTCTTCGCGGTGGTTTTCGGAGCCATCCAACTGGACCGGTTCGTCCGCCACCGACCGACGGAAGGGGTCACCTTTGCTACCCCTCCCGGAGCCAGGCTCATCAACGCTTCGACCGAAGGCGCCATCGGGTTCGACTTCCGGGAACCCGCCCGCAAGGCCCTAGAAAGCGTCGTGAGCATTCAAACGACCGCTTCGGGCGAAGACTTTTTCGGACGTCGCGTCGTCCAACCCTACGCCGAGGGTTCGGGTGTGGTGGTCTCGACCGACGGTTACATCGTCACAAACAACCACGTCGTCCGGCTGGGCTCGCCCAAGGGCCCTCTCGCCGACGCTGTGTCGGTGACGTTCAGCGACGGCAAGGCCTATGAGGCCAGGATCGTCGGTACCGACCGTCGGTCAGACTTGGCGGTCCTCAAGATCGACAATCCCTCGGCCAAGGCCTTGGCTCTCGGCGACAGCAGCAAGCTCCAGCCCGGCGAATGGGTGCTTGCCGTCGGGAACCCGCTGGGCTTCTCCAACACCGTCAGCCTGGGCATCGTCAGTTCCACGGGCCGACCACTCCAGGGGGACGACGCCCTCTTCGTCGACGGTATCCAAACCGACGCCGCGATCAACCAGGGCAACTCCGGCGGCGCGCTCGTTGACGCCCAAGGCAACCTGGTCGGCATCAACACGGCCATCGCCAGCACGAACGGCGGCTCGATCGGGATCGGCTTCGCCATCCCCGTCAACCGAGTCAAGGAAGTAGTGCGCGACATCGTCAAGGACGGGCGGGTCCGCTACGGCGACCCTGGTCTCGTGCCCGACCGTCGCGCCGGCCTGCTGCAGATGTCGCGGGTCCGTCGTCAGATCCAGCGCCTGACCAACGCGGCTGACGCCCCGCCCGCCCAGGGCGTGATCGTGGCCGACGTGCTCGTCGGCGGGCCGGCGGCCCGCGCCGGCATCCATCAGCTCGACATCCTCCTGTCTCTCGACGGACAGGCCCTGGCGAGCGTCGACGACTACAACGCCGCTCTGACGACCAAGCGCCCCGGCGACACCGTGGTGGTCAAGTATTGGTCTGCCGGAGAGGTCAAGCAGGCGAAGGTCACCCTGACGGAGTCCAGCGACTAGGCCGGCGACCCTGGCAAACCCGCTGGGTCACATCAAGAGTGGTGGATAGGGCACTCGGTGACGGTGCGATCGCCATCTTGTCGGCGTCATGATAAGTGACGCATGTCTTGGTCGCATGACGGACTCCCGGAACTCCTGGAAATCCTGCCACCGGTCGTCCGAGAAAAACTCGAAGTCCATCCTGACCTGAGGAGCTTGGTCGAGGTCGTCCTTGACTACGGCAGGCCCGCCGAGTGCCGCTTCATCGGCAGTGTGGAACGTTGGCCGCAGACCATCGTGTCCGACCACGACATCGACCACGTCGTCAAGGCCGTCGGCGCCTTTGGCGGCGACAACCGGGCGGGTATCGAGCGCACCCTCCACCGCATCAGCGCGATCCGCAACCGTCACGACAAGGTCATCGGACTGACGTGCCGGGTCGGCCGGGCCCTTGAAGGGACGATCGACATCATCGACGACATCGTCCGGAGCGGGCAGTCGATCCTGATCTTGGGGCGGCCCGGCGTCGGCAAGACGACCAAACTCCGCGAGGTCGCCCGCGTGTTGGCGGACGAGGTCAACAAGCGCGTCGTCATCGTCGACACGAGCAATGAGATCGGTGGCGACGGAGACGTGCCCCACCCTGCCATCGGCAGCGCGCGGCGGATGCAGGTGAGCGACCCGGTGCGCCAGCACGGGGTGATGATCGAGGCCGTGGAAAACCACATGCCCGAGGTCATCGTCATCGACGAGATCGGCAACGAGGCCGAGGCCATGGCCGCCCGCACCATCGCAGAGCGCGGCGTGCAACTCATCGGCACGGCCCACGGCCAGACTCTGGAAAACCTGATGCTCAACCCGTCCCTCTGCGACCTCGTGGGTGGGATCCAGGCGGTCACCCTCAGCGACGACGAGGCCCGCCGGCGCGGCACCCAAAAAACCGTTCTGGAGCGCAAGGCCCCGCCAACGTTCGACGTCGTCATCGAACTCCTCGACTTTGACAAGCTGGCCGTCCACCACAACGTGATGAAGACGGTGGACCTGATGTTGCGGGGCATCGCCCCCCGGCCCGAGGTACGGGTCCGCACCGCCGGTGCCGTCGAGGTGGTCCAACGGGAACTTGTGCCCGACCTGGACGAGCCCGGCTTTAATGAACGGTTCCCCAGCCTGGCGACCAGGCAGGACGACACCCCCGTCGAGCGCCGGAGGGCGGCCAAGGAAGAGAAGGGGCTCTTCGGACGTGAGAAGCCGGACCGCGAGCCCTCCCCGAAGGACACCGTCAAGAAGGTCAACGTCGTCCGCATCTACCCGTACGGGATCGCCCGCACCCGGCTCGAACGTGCGATCCGGGAAAAAAAGGCGCCCGCCTACATCACGAACGACATCCACCAGGCCGACGCGGTCATTGCGATCCGCACGACCGTCCAGACCAAGAGTGGCAGGCTCAAGGAACTAGGCAAGGGTGTCCCGACTGTCGTCGTCAAGAGCAACACGTTCAGCCAAATCGCCCAAGCCGTCGAAGAGGTGGTCCGCGGCAACGCCCCCGACTCGGAGCGGCACCAGGCCGCCACCGTCGAAGTGACCCAAGCGATCGACGTGGTGTTGCAGACCGGCAAGCCGGTCGAACTGGCCCCCGCCGACGCCCGCACACGCAAGGTCCAGCACCAGATCGCCGAGGGCAAGCGGCTCGCCAGCGAAAGCGTCGGCCAAGAGCCTCAGCGCAGGTTGAGGATCCTGCCGGTCAAGCTCGGTTGACCGGTCACCGCCCCTGAAGGCTCGCTCTCGCTCCGTCCCAAGCGAAAACGATGTCGCCCCTTGGCGTGTCGGACGCAGGCGATTTGTCCAGCTGGGCGATGCCCTGGTCGTCAGAATGGTCGGGCCCGACGCTGTAGACCCTCCACCCGGAATCAGTCTTCGCCACCCGGTACGGCTGGTGCGAGAACGGGTCCCTCGTTAGACCGACCTGAGGCATGCCGCCGTCGCGCACCGCTCGAAGTCCGATTTCGAGCAGGTCGCGCTTTGCCGCCTCGCGACGAAACGCCACAAAGGCTTGGTCAAAGACAGGAAAGACCAGGCTCAACGCATCGAGCCGGTCGTCCTTTGACTGCGCAAGCCGGCCAAGCTTGGCAAAGGCCTCTTGGTTGGCGTCGATGTCCGACGGATGCTTTCGAGCCTGGTCCAGGTAATCCACCCACGCCCGGACCAGAACGGGGCCCCAATACGGCCGGTCAAGCTCCATCTTGGCGAACCTCAGCTTTGTCGCTGGTGCGCTCCCAGCGGAATCGTCCAGGGAGTAGTCCACGGCGTCAAAACGGTGGGTGGCCATGTGGTAGGCCATGGTCGCCTCCCCCAAAAACATCCGGCGATAGTCGTTGACGACGGGGCGCGCGGCCAGCTTGACCAACTCGTCCATGGCCGCCTTGTCGCGCCGGACCTTGCCCGAGGTCTCAGCCATCACCTGATAGGCGATGGCGTGGGTGGCCACCCGGACAAGGCCGGAGATCATGACGGGCTCGTCTCGTAGCAAGTCGCCTAAGTCCAGGATCGACTGGGCGTCCTTTACACAACCGCCAAGGTCGCCCTCGGCGGCCCGGAGCCGGGCCCGTTCGGCAAGGGCTTTGGCTCCGGCCCTGATGGGTGATATCTGGTCCATCCGGAGGTAGGGGCCCTCACCATGCATCACCGGTTGCCAGTAAGGCATGGCGGCGGCACGCTCGGCCAAGCTGATCAAATCATGCCGGGAATCCACGGACCGGCGCAGTTGCCCGACGTCCCAGTCTCCCCCCGGCGGCGGTGCCTTCACCACCACCGCACCGGCAGGACGCGACACCTTGGCCATTTCGTCCATCAGCATCGCCGCGTTCTCGTCGGCCGGGGCCGTCGGGGGCGGATAGAGTCCGGCCGTGGTGACCGGCAAACCGTGGTCGGCCATGAGCTTCTTGACCAGGCTTTCTGAAGATTGGGCGCTAGACTTCATCCAGGCTACCGGGACGGCCACCAAAACCACGGCGCAACCGACCGCGCCCAACACGACACCTACCAGACGGCTCGACATCGACAGACTTCCCGGGACGAACCCAGACAAAGTTACCTCGCCGTGACCCTTCCCGTTGCGACATTCTTCGACGGCGACCGTGTCGGGACCTTGACAATATAGTTGGTTTGTGTCTACTATTTTGACATGACTGCCCATTTGGACGCCCTTGGCATCGTCGTCAAGGACATCGAGGCCTCGGTGAGCTTCTACGAACTGCTGGGCGTGCCCCGCCCTGTGGACATGGAGGGGCCCCACGTCGAATCGGTCTTGCCCAATGGCCTCCGCCTGATGTGGGACAACGTCGAACTGGCCCGAGAAATCGACCCGCATTGGCAAGAGCCCGTCGGCCATCGCATGGGCCTCGCGTTCAACTGTCAGACCGCGGCCGGGGTGGACGAACTGTACGCCAGGGTCGTCGCCGCTGGACATTCTGGGGGCCGCGAACCCTGGGACGCCTTCTGGGGCCAGCGCTACGCCCAAGTCGTCGACCCGGACGGGAACCTGGTCGACCTCTTCGCCCCACTCTGCCCGGCATAGTCCCGAAGTTTCAATTGTTTCTGAAAGTTCAGAAAGCTGCCGTGCCCGGCGGTATAAACCGTGACAAGGAGGAGCATGGAGAGCACGCTGGACAAAGCGGCCTGGGAAACGACCGGCGAAGACAAACGCCAGGTTGTCCGCGCCCTCTTTGACGAGGTCGCCGAGCACTACGACCTCGTCAACAGCTTGGTCAGCTTCCGTATGCACCAAGCCTGGCGCCGCGAGGCCGTCCAGGTCATTGGGTTGTCGCCGGGCGAGTCCGTCCTCGACGTCTGCTGTGGCACCGGAGACTTCTGCACCGTCGCCCGCGAGGCGGTCGGCGACTCCGGCCAGGTCGTCGGCGTGGACTTCTGTCCGCCGATGCTCCGCCAGGCCGCCCGCAAGCTGGCGGGCCGCGCCCGACTCGGCCTGGCCGACGCGACCCGGCTCCCGTTTGGCCCACGCCGCTTCGATGCCGCCACCGTCGGGTGGGGGCTGCGCAACGTGCCCGACCCTCAGGCCGCCCTGCGGGAGATCGCCCGGGTGCTCCGGCCCGGCGGCAGGTTCGTCAGCGTCGACATGGCCCGGCCGACCGCCCCGGTCATCGGGCCCGTGGCCGAAGCCGTCTGCCACAAGGCTGTCCCGATGGTCGGACGCCTCTTTGGCCACGAGGGCGCCTACACCTACCTTCCCAAGAGCGCGGAGAGGTTTATGGACCGCGACGCCCTCGCCGCCGCTTTCGGTGCCGCCGGCTTTCAGGATGTCCGGCACAAGGACTTCATGTTCGGCAACATCTGCATGATGTGGGGGGTGCGCCGGTGAGCGCGACCGCCTTTCTCGACAAACTGTCCGGGCGGCTCGACGACAGCCTGCTCGCCGACTTAGTCGAGACGGCGCTGGCCGTCGAGAGTGTCCTCACCGCCCAAATGTGCAGCGAGGTGCCGTTGGCCCAGGAAATCGGCCGGCTCACCCTCGAGGCCGGCGGCAAAAGGATGCGGCCCGCTCTCGTCGCCTTGGCCGCCCACGCGACGGGGCGCCCCTTTGACCGGACGCGGGTCGTGAACTTGGGGGCCTGCATGGAGATGGTCCACATGGCGACCCTCGTGCACGACGACGTCATCGACGAGGCGACCACCAGGCGCGGCCGACCGACCGCGTCGCACGCCTATGGCAACACGGCGAGCGTGCTTTCGGGCGACGCCTTGTTGGCTCGGGCCATGGTCATCCTCGCCGACGACGGTGACCTGCCTGTCATCCGCTTGGTCAGCCGGGCTGTGGTCGAAATGGCCGAGGGGGAGGTCCGCGAAGTCGCGTCACGGGGTGTCTTCGACTTGGCCCTCGACGAACACCTCGCTATCCTGCGCATGAAGACGGCGGCGTTCATCGAAGTCTGTTGCCGGGTCGGCGCCCTGGTCGCCGGCGGGACGGCGGAACAACAGGAGGCCCTCGGACGGTTCGGCCATCACCTGGGCATGGCGTTCCAGATCGTCGACGACCTGCTCGACTACCGCGGGGAACCCGCAAAGACGGGCAAGCCTCGGGCGACCGACTTTCGCGAAGGATGCGCCACTTGGCCCCTGATCGACTACACCGCCGCCGCGGGCGCGGGCCGGTGGCCGCAGGTCTTCGGCAACGGCGTCTCCGAGACGCAGCTTGACGAGTTGGCCGGCCTCATGGCCCAGTGCGGCACCTTTGACCGGGTCGGGGGCGCGGCCCGGGCCGAGACCGAGGCCGCCAAGGCTTCCCTGGCTGGTCTGCCCGGTGGCGCGGCCCGCGACACTCTGGCCGGTGTCGCCGACTTTGTCGTCGAGCGCGAACTGTGAGCGCGCCCCGGCTCGTCGTCTTCGACCTCGACGGCACGCTATACCGAGGCTCTGAGGCCGTCGTCCATGCCCCCGAAGTGGTCACGACCCTCGTCGAGAGAGGGACCCTTGTCCGGTACTTCACCAACAACTCCGCCGCGAGGCCTGACGCCACGACGGCCAAACTCCGGGCCCTGGGTTTTCCCTGCGAGCCGGGCTGGGTCTACGGCACCGGGCCCGCCGCGGCCCGGCACGTCTCCGGGCTTGGCCTCTCGCGGGCCTATGTCGTGGGAGAAGAACCCCTCCATCAATCGTTCCGCGAGGCCGGAGTCCAGACCGTCCGCGACGACGACGCGGTCAAGGGCCGTGCCCAAGCGGTCGTCGTCGGCATCTGCCGGTCGTTCACGTACGCGATGCTCCGCGCCGCCCAGCGTGCGGTGTCGCAGGGAGCCGTCTTCGTCGCGACAAACCGCGACGCCACGTATCCGGTCGAGGGCGGCCTAGAGGACCCCGGAGCGGGAAGCATCGTCGCGGCCGTCGCCACCGCCACCGGCCAAGAACCGACCGTCGTCGGCAAGCCTTCCCCCGGGTTGGTCTTTAATATTCTTCGCGACTCTAACTGTTCGCAAGACGAATGTCTTGTCGTCGGTGACCGCCTCGACACCGACATCGCGGCGGGAGCCGCCGCGTCGTGTCCGACGTTTCTCGTCCTCACTGGTGTGACCCGGGAACTGCCACCCGGGCAAGCAGGGGGGCCTGACCTCAGGAGCCTACTGTGAGCGGCTGGACAGACACCCACTGCCATCTGAACGACGAAAGGGCGTTTCCGGACCCGGCTGATACCGTTCGGGAAGCGAACGACCATGGCGTCGACCGGTTGGTCGTCGTCGGCGTGGACACCGCGTCAAGCCGGCGGGCCGTGGAGTTGGCCGAGTCCTTTTCCCATGTATGGGCCGTGGTGGGCTGGCACCCCAACTCGTCGGCCGGGATCAACGACGACGAATTGGCCGCGACGCGCGAGCTGGCCCGCCATCCCAAGACGGTGGCAGTGGGCGAGGTCGGCCTTGACTTCCACTGGGACCATGCCACCCTTGACCAGCAGACACGGGCGCTCCACGCCCAACTCGACCTTGCCGCCGAGCTCGACTTGCCCGTCGTCTTTCATTGCCGCGAGGCCTATCCCGAGTTGCTCGCCGTCTTGGAGGACCGCCCGGTGCGCCCGTACCTCCTGCACTGCTTCGCTGGCGACCAGGACGACGCCCGGCGCGCCTTGGCCCTCGGCTGCCTCTTTGGCGTGGACGGTCCGGTCACGTACAAGAAGGCCGACGAATTGCGCGAGACCGTCCGGACGATCGGCCTGGACCACCTTGTCGTCGAAACGGACGCCCCTTGGCTGACACCACACCCCCACCGGGGCAAGCCAAACCGCCCCGCGTGGGCGAGCCTGGTCGGCGAAGGCTTGGCGGTCACACTGGGCCTTGACGTCGATGTGGTCCGCCGGCAGACCAACGCCAACGCCGATCGGTTCTTTGGCTTAGGCTAGTCTCCGCCGTCGCCGACTTCCGGCGTGTTCGGCAGTTTCTGTGCCGGCTTGTCCTTGGGCTTGGTGTTCGCCGGCTTGGGCTTGGTCGGCGGTTTGGGTTTGGCCACGTCGGGCTTCGGCTTTGCCGGTTTGATGTCGACCTCGGCCGGTACTTCGATTGTCTCCGTGGGGTCCTTCTCCGTCGCGGGAGGGGTGGCGGGCACCTTCACCGGGGCACGGGGCGCTTCGTCCCCCTCTTTCTCAATCGTCACGTCGACGTCGGGCTCGGGGGTGGAGGTTTTCGTCCCCGACGGTGGGGAGACCCGGTCGCCTTTGCGGACGGCTTCGGCCGCCTCGGCCACCTTGGACGCTTCTTCCTTCAGGGGCGCCAGTTCGGCGGACGACGACTTTTCCGTCACCGACAATCGACCGACGGCAGGGCCGACGACGTAGTAGCCGACCGCGGCGAGAATCGCTGGCGCCACGATGAACTTGAGTACGAAGGACGCGACACGCTCTGGTGAGACAGACATACTTGTGGGCACGGGACCCGTACCTTTTATAGACGAGGTTTCCGGCGTTTAGGCCCCCAAATGGTCACGATCAGGTCCGAAATACTTGCCGAACAGCACGGTGCCGAAGGGATCACCCTCGAAAACCCCTTTGTCCGCGTCACGTTGGCCCCGGCCATGGGCCGACCGATAGTGAGCCTTTATGACAAAAGGTCGGGCACCGAACTGATACCCGCGGGCCGGACGGTCGCCATCGGCGACCCTGCTGACACCGGAGGTTGGAATGTCCAGGTCCGCGAACCTGTCGGACAAGGCGGGGCCGGCGCCGTCTCCCTCTTTCGCATTTCTGCCTCGCTGGAGACCGACACCTGGGCCGTCGTCTCGCTTGGCCCGGACGACGCCTGGGTGAAGGTCGACGTCCAGGCCCACGGTCGCAGCTTAGTTGCCGTGCCAGTGCCGGACATGGTCACCCTCCCCGACGGTCTGGCCGCCCACGGCCTGGACAACGGGACCGCGGTCGTCGTCGGGCATGATGGCGCGGGAGCCTTGGTCGATTGCGTCCGCCCCCCCGACGGCGTCCGCTGGCCGCTGGTTGACGTGACCCCGGCTGTCCTCCTGGGGGGGAGGACGGTGGCCGGCCACATCGCCTTGGCGCCTCACGGAGGCCTGGGCGAAGTCCACGGCACCGGCACCGACTGGGTGGCCGCGTGGCGGCCCGACGGCATGGAGGTGGTCGCCCAGCGGGATGTCGGCGAGGTCGAGCTCCACGTCGAGACGGAGTCAGGCGAAACCCTCAAGGCGTCGGTCCGGCTCGCCGCCGCCGTCGCCACCGTGGTATCGACCAGCGGGCTTCCCCCAGTCAAACGCGCCGCCCTCGTGGACAAGAGCACATGCCTGGGATGGATCGAGACAAGCCCGGTCCGTCCGTCAACCCGCCCCGCCATGACGCCCAGCGCCGCCACGGCGGCATGGACGGACTCGCACCGCCCCACCGCCGAGCCGGAGTTCCGCCGAATCTCCGCCACATGGGAGGCCTGCGCCGAGTCACCGGCCGACCTACCGGCCGGTCTCCCCGGCACCGAGCATGTCGTCGCGACCGCCAAGGCGGTCAAGCATGCGCGGGCTGCCGCGTGGGCCTTGGCGGACGAGGCGGTCGACCAAGCCCTGGTCACCAACGGTGACGACGCCCTCCTTTGGTGGGCCAAGGCGGCCGTCGCCCGACACCAGGGCGAGGACGACGAGGCCCTGCCCAACGCCCACTTCCTGTCGCCGATGGAGCCCATGCTTCGTGTCGAGGCCTTCTTGCGACAGGACCAGGCGCAGGGGAGCGAGCCCAACCCCTTGGTCGCCCCGGTGGCCTTGGACGCCCGTGCCGCCCGCGACTGTCTCGCCCGATTGGGGGTCTGGGGGTTCTGGGCCGACTTCGCCCGCTTGGCCGACGAACTCCTGCGGCACCGCGACGACGCGGCGGTCCGCTATATGTTGGCGTGGAGCCTGGCGACGCGCACCCGCATGCGGGCGACTGCCGCCGAGCACGTCGGCAAGGCCGCCCTACTCCCGGTCGAAACGGGTGGCTGTGCCCCGCCGCTCTTGCACACGGCTGTCAGCGGACTCGCCCGTGCCTTCCCCGAGGACGTCGCCCTCCAAGGGTGGCAGGACGGGCTGGGTCCGGTCAGTTGACTTTGTGCTCGACGAGGACGGCGCCGCTCTCCAGCGCGTAGTACTGCAGGCCGACCTGCTTGGTGATCAGGTCGAGGGCGTACTTCAGCGACTTACCGGTCAGGTCGGCGTCCAGACGGAACTCCTTTACGTCGTGGGCGACCACAAAGTCGATCCCTGTCTGGTTGGTGAACTCCTTGAGCAGCTCCTTGAACGTGACCTTCGTCAGTTTGACGGTGATCTTCTTGTCCAGGTCTGGGCCCGGCTTGGTCGCTTTTGCCGTCTCTGGGCGTGTCGTGGAGTTCTCGGAAGACGAGGATGCGCCGGCCGGCCGGTTCTTGCCGATATAGGTGATCTCGCCGTCGACCCAGGATTGCAGACCGACCTGCCTAAGGATGATGCCGAACGCCTGGTCGAAGTCCACAGCCTCCAGGTTCAAATAGAGATTGGCCCGAGCCTCGCCGACGATGACGAAGTTCTTCTTGCTCTGGTGGAACAGGTCATAGAGAACGTCACGCACGTCACGTCCCTTGGAAGTGATCGTGACCTTCCCGGCAGACGAGGTGGCGACGCCGATGTTGGCGTTGCCCGGGTCTTGGGCCAAGGCCAGTGGCGCCAGTGCGCAAAGGGCGGCGAGTGCAGTCAGGTTTCTCATCGTCATCCTCGGGGTCAGTTCTTGTAAATCTTCACGCCGCCGCCGCTCTTGGGCTTGGATGTCGTGCGGCGGGGAGTGGTCCGACGCGTGGTCGTCTTCCGAGGCGTCGTCCGGCGCGTGGTCGCCTTCGGAGGCGACGCCTTGGGCTTGCCTTCGGTGACCTCGACGATCGGGCTCTTGGTCAAGGTCGGCTTGCCGGGTACCGAGCTCTTGCCCTTCTCCACCGCTTGCTGGGCGGCCTTCACCGCCGCGGCAGCCGGCCCGGGCGGGGTGGTGTGGCCGGCTGTCTCGTCACGCGGTTTTGCGTCGGAAACTGGGGGGGTCGACTCGAGCTTCTTGGGCTCTGCCTGGGTCGTGTCCGGAGTGGTCGCCTTGGTCTCCGCGGGTTCCACGGGATCCTTGACGTCCTTCTGGGGTTCCTTCGTGTCCGTCTCGTCCTCGGCCTCGGGGTCCTGGGTCGCAGACTCAGTTCGGGTCGCTTCCGGATGGGCGGCGATGGCCTTGGTGCCCAATAGCTTGGTGGGGTCGCGGAGGACGGTGGACATGACGATCAGGACGACGCCGAGGGCGACACTCAACAAGACCGTCTTGGGCTGCTTGAACACGTCGAAGACGGAGCTGGCCGGCGCGCTCTGGCGGACCGCGACCGCCTCGCCGGCGTTGGCCACCATATGGGCCTCCACCGCGGCCCGTTCGCCCTTGGCGACGGCAAGGCAGTCGGTGCAGCTGAGCAGGTGCTGCTCAAGCTCTTTGAGGAGGTCTTCAGGGATGTTGTCGCCGTTCAAGAACCGCTTGATCTGCACCTGGGCCAGTTGGCATTCCAGGCTCATCACCGCGGCTTTGGTCGACTTGATCGCTAACTTGTTTGCCAAGGCAGGGACTCCCTGGTAGGAATGTCGGGTGACGCCCCGCCGATCTTTAGGCCGTCCTTGTGGCCAGGACCGCGCGTACCGCTTTCCCCACCGGGTACAGGAGGGCGACCCCAGGTGACCCGCCCCGTGCCGACAGCCGTCGGACGAGCTTCTGCGGCTCGACCTCCACACCACGCTTCTTGACCACGTTCACGCCGAGACCAAGTCCTCGGGCGGCTTCGCGCAGTTTGTCCTCGCGGAACGGGCCGTGCCAGCAGACGCGGAACGGGGTGAGCCACGGCGACGTCAGAAGCTCGGGTCCAGTCAGGTAGCCATTGGAGTCCCCTAGTCCAGGGAGACCGAAAGCACCGAGAGCGTGGGCCCGGACGGCGGCCGGGTCTGCCTCAAAGAGAAAGACGTCGGGGTCGGCGACCGTCCCAGCCAGTTCCGCCGCGTCCAGCCACGCCCCGCTCTCGACGTGATGCGCCCGCCGACCCACACCACACCCAAACAGCATCAGCGCCTCGCCACACTCTCCGCCGTGGCTCACAAAGACAAGGCCGTCGCCTTGGCCCAAGACTGGGTCGGGCAAGAGGGGCGACGTCTTGACCAAAGCCCGCCGCGCCGTCCGGCACTTCGCGACGACGACGTCCAACGGCGGGCTGAACAAGGCCGGGTCCAGCGTCCGCCCCTGCCCCGTGCGCCGCTGGGGGTCGACAAGGACAGCCGAGGACGACCAGTCCAGGGTGAGAGAGTCCACCACGCGGACGTCGGCAACGAGGCCATGGACGGTGAGGTTGTGCCGGGTGGCTTCGGCATGGACGGCGTCAAGGTCGCAGGCCGTGGTTGGGCCCAGACGGGCCAGGGCCAGGGTATCGGCCCCGATCCCGCAGGTGGCGTCGATGAAGCGGAGTCCCTGGGGAGACGGCCCGCCCAGCAACCGCGCGTGCACCGTGGCCACGGGCTCCGCGCTCGCCATCTCAAGGCCCTCGCGGGTGAAGACCATCTTGTCTGCCGTCGCAAACTTTGCCCGGCCCCGGTCGCGCAAGGCCCATTGGGTGAAGGCCCAACGCGCCGCGTCGTCCCCGACGACGGCCGCCACCCTGGCGATCTCTTTGGGTGTCGCGGGGCGGCCTTGAGCCAAGTCCAGGGCCTGCTCGCGTTCAGGTGTTCTCGGCACTCATGCCATTCTGTTCCCGATTCAGATCCTCACGACGGCATGGATCGATCCCGCGACGGGCGCCAAGGTCCGGGAAGAGGCACGAACACGATCAACTGGTCGGCCGGACACGGGGCGCGGGCGGTAGGACGAGGCGGCCAGGCCCCGTAGGGGGAGGCCCGATATGCTGGGTCCGGACGCCGCGTGGCAGTACAATCTTACAAAGTTTCGCGGGACGCGCTGAACTGGCCACCGTCGCCGAAGAGTCCCGCGACATGCGAGGACCAAGACGATGAGCACAACGAACGGAGCCGCCCCCTCCCTGAAGACTTGGCGCGAGAAAGTCGGCCTGGCCGAAATGTTGAAGGGTGGCGTCATTATGGACGTCGTCACCGCCGAGCAGGCTCGGATCGCCGAGGACGCCGGTGCCGTCGCGGTCATGGCGCTGGAGCGCGTCCCCGCCGACATCCGAGTCCAGGGTGGCGTCGCCCGCATGAGCGACCCCGACCTGATCACGGGAATCAAGCAAGCCGTCTCGATCCCGGTCATGGCCAAGTGCCGGATCGGCCACTTTGTCGAGGCCGAGATCCTTCAGGCCCTGGAAGTCGACTTCATCGACGAAAGCGAGGTGCTCACCCCCGCCGACGTGGCCAACCACGTCGACAAGCACCTGTTCACCGTCCCGTTCGTCTGCGGGGCGCGGAACCTAGGCGAAGCCCTGCGGCGATGTGCCGAAGGCGCCGCGATGATCCGCACGAAGGGTGAGGCGGGGACCGGCGACGTCGTGGAGGCCGTGCGCCACATGCGGACGATCATGGCGGACATCCGCCAGGTCCAGAGCGCTCGCGAAGACGAGCTTTATGTCTTGGCCAAAGAACACCAGGCCCCGCTAGAACTCGTCCGCGAGGTCCGCAGACTAGGCAAACTCCCGGTACCAAACTTCAGCGCCGGCGGCATCGCCACCCCGGCCGACGCCGCCCTCATGATGAAGCTGGGCGCGGAGACGGTGTTCGTGGGGAGCGGCATTTTCAAGAGCGGCGACCCCGCCAAGCGGGCCAAGGCGATCGTCGAGTCCGTGCACTTTTACGACGACCCCAAGAAGTTGGCCGAGATCAGCGCTGGGCTGGGTGAGGCTATGGTCGGCATCAACGTGGCCGCCATCCCCGACCGCGAGCTCCTGGCCCCGCGCGGCTGGTGAGGTTCCGAAGCCGGACGACGGTTCACTGATGACCGAGGGTCGGCTCGGCTCCCGGGCCAGGCAACGGCTTCTCGGGCTGAGTCTCGGTCTTGGACCCTGACGTGTCTGGTGCCGGCGCCTCCGTCTTGGACGGTTCCGCGGCGACCGGGGCCGGCGGCGTCTCCTTCTTGTCACCGGCCGCCGGTGCCGGCGCGGGGTGCGCCAATCCCTCGGGCTCCTGAGGGCCGCAACCGACGGCAAAGACGAGGGTCAGGGCGCAGGCCAGGCCGAGGAGAGTCCGCATGGCCACGATTATTCCCCCTGGGGCAATGCGGGCCCAGTCACCTGGGTGATACGCCACTTCGACGACGGCAGGACGCCGTACTCCACCGCCGGTTCCCTCGTGAACGTGATGTCCACGTCCTTCACCGTCTGGTCCATCGACATCCCCATGAACTCGAACTTCACCGCGACGTCGGAATGGACGGTGGCGGTGTCGCCGCTGATCGTCGGCTTCGGTGACAGGACGACGATCTCGGGCTTGGCCTGGCGGACGACCCGGGCGATCTCGCGCCGGTCGGGCATGTCCTCACCATAGCGGAACGAACTGCTGACCGCGTCCATGACTGGGTTGGCCCGTCCTTCCTTACTGGCGACCACCGCTTCCCTCAGCGTCCGCTGGATCAGTTCTTCGTCCGACGGGCGTCCCCCCGCGTAGAAACCGACGACTCCTACGACGACCAAGGCCACCGCCCCGACAAGCAACGCCTTCTTCATGTCCATACCAACGTCCGCCCGTGGTCAGGGCTTGGGTACTTGGGCGGAGACCAACGCCACGTCGCGGGCGATTTGCGCCTTGAGAGCGTCAAGGTCGGGAAAGTCCGCCTCGTCCCTGATCCGGAACACGAACTGCAGTTCCACCGCGGCTCCGTAGATGTCTTGACCAGGATAGTCTAACAGATACGCTTCGACTGTCCGCTCGCCGCCGCCGACCGCCGGTCGGACACCGACGTTGATCGCGGCGCGGAACCGGCCGAGCGGCGTCGTGGCCAGGCCCCCGTACACTCCGTCCGACGGGACGACCATCCGGCCCGAGGACGCCAGGTTGGCGGTCGGATATCCCAACTGCCGACCCAACATTTGCCCGCCCACCACGACCCCGGCGAAGGCGAACGGACGCCCGAGGAGGCGGGCCGCGGCCTCGACAAGTCCGGCACCGACCGCCTGCCGCACCGCCGAACTGCTGACCCGTGCGCCGTCGACGAGGACCGGCTCGACGACCTGGGTCGGGTACCGGGCCGCCAGCCAGGCCGCGTCCGCCTCGCGACCCTTGCCAAAGGTGAAGTCATGCCCCACGACGAACTCAGTGGCCCGGACCCGCTCCACCAAAGTCCTCAGGAAGTCACTGGCCGACGTTTGGGTGAGGTCGTGGTCGAAGGGGAGCACGACGCACGCCGCCGCGCCCCACCGGGCGAACTCGGCAAGGTTCTGGTCAAGGGTGGCGATATAGGGCGGGACACGTTCAGGGGCCAGGGCCTCGGCGGGGTGGCGGTCAAATGTGACGACCACACCCGGAGATTTGCTCTCACTGCCGCGCGCCACCGCCCGGCGGACCAGCTCGGCATGGCCGACGTGGACGCCGTCGAAGGTGCCCAGACAAGCCACCGCCGCGCTCCACTCGGGCTTCAGTCGGCCGGTACCGAAGTGAACGACCATATCGCGGGGACTATTGTGGCTTCCTTCGAGCCGACCAAGCCAACAGGGCCAGGACGGCCACTTGGACCAGGAAGACACCGACAAGGGTCAGGTTGCTGTTCGCGACCTTGTCGCCCAACGTGACCTCGGGGAAGTAGCGGACGTTGTAACGGGTTTCGACGAGGACAAGAAGCAGGGTCTTGAGTTCGGCGACAAAGACAAGCGGAAGGACGGCCACGTGGACTGGCGTGAGCCTCTCGTCGTCGACCATAGACGGAGCGGCGAGGAGGGAGAGAAAAAACACGAACCCCGTCGCCAGGGCCACCAATCCCAAAAAGGCGAGGACAGCGGCCGGGTTCGTGTCGGCTTGCTTAGTCGTTTTCAGGGCGACCAATCCGGCGCCGGCATTGGCGGCCAAGGCGGCTATCGCCATCGCGGACGACCACTCCAAGCTATTGCGGAGCCGACGGGCCGGGACTGACCAATCGACGCTCACTGGGGCACGTCGCGCACGTCGGTGTCGCTGGCCGACTGGTTCTCTTCGAGAATCTGCTCGAAGATCTCCTGACGATGGACGGCGACCGTGCGAGGTGCCTTGATGCCGAGCCTCACCTGCTCGCCACGGACCTCCAAGACGACGACCTCGATGTCAGGCCCGATCCGGATACTTTGGTTGACTTTGCGTGTCAGTACCAGCATTGACCTTGCCCTCCGTGGCGGTCTGGTTCCTCAATCTCAATTTAAGCGGCCTCGCTTGCCGATTCCGGGAACACGCGATGGCGGATGGGGTACGCGTCGCCCTCGACGACAACCTGCACCGCTTTGCCCGTCGCCGCGTTGATCACGATCGGACCTGCCAGGTTGATCGTCATGTCGGTCGGTCGACCCCGGGGAATCGTGACGATAGTATAGACCAGCACCGGCGTCTCGGCGTCGGCTCCGACGGCTTCGGCGTCGTGCGGTGGCATTTCGGGCGCGTAGTCGGCGACATAGTTCGCCGGGTCCACCACGAGGAACGCGGTGTCCCCGTCCTCGACCGACTGCAGCCATCGGAACGGACTGTCGTCTTTGTGGTTGACCAGCACGAAGTCGCGCAGGCCAGGAAATCCGAGCAGACCATGGGTGAAGGTCACGACGTCGGCGGCGGCGTAGGGCACGAGCCCGAACCGGGTTGTCTGGACGGCACTGGAGATTGTCATGTCATGTAGTCCAACAGGCTGAGCCTCGACCCTTTGGCCAAGACGGTCAAGGAGGCTTGGTAAGCCGTCTGGGAAGATTGGAGTCTGGTCATCGCTTCCGCGATGTCGATGTCTTGGGCGTCGGAGACCTGGCTGGTCAGGTCGTCCTGGCGGCGGGAATTGTCGGCGGCAAGGGACGCGACAGTCTTAAGCTTGCTGCCCAAGTCGCCCCTGTACTGGGTCAGCTGGGTGCCCAGGGCCTGCATGTCGGCGATGCTCTGCCCGATCAGGGTGGCGTCACCCGAGGACAGGTTGTCCTTCAGCGTCTCCAACTTGGCGTAGATGTCCTGGTAGAGCGCGCCGGCACCTTGGAGGTTGACCCGCATGACGTCGGACGGCCGCACTTCCACGTTCACCGGGTTGTCGTCGCCGCTGAACGTCAGGTTTGACCCACTGACTGCGAACGGTTTCGTGCTGACCTGCTGCCCGGCGAAGAGGTAGCGGTTCCCCGACAGCTGGGTGTTGCCGAGGCTGACGACGCGACGTTGGAGTTCCTCGACCTGGCTGACCAGGCCCTGGAGGACGGCCCCGTCGTTCGTGCCGTTCGCCCCGGTCAGGGCCAGAGAGTAGGCCGACTGCACGGCGTCGTTCGTCTGGGACAGCACCTGCTCGCCGTTGTTCAGGTACTCCTTGGCGACCCTCAAGTTCGCGTCCAGTTGGCCGTATCGGTTCTTGAGCGCGGACAGGCTGATGACCGACTGGGCACCGACCGGGTCGTCGGCCGCGGTCTGAAACCTCAGCCCGGTGGCCACCTGCCGCTGGGCGGCGAGATAGCGCTCGTTCGCCCGTTGGGTGTCCGTCAGGTAGGTCGTCCACTGTGTCGTCGTGCTGATCCTCATGTGCTCCCCGGTAATTCCACTAGCGGCGGATCATGTCTAATGTATCTTGGGTGACTTGGTCGAAGATCGTCAGGGCTTTGGCGGCCGCTTGGTACGAACGTTGGAACTTCTGCATGTTGGCCAGTTCCTCGTCCATCGAGACGCCACTGACTGCCTGGCGTTGGGCGTCGATCTGCTGGACCACCGCCGCCTGTGTGTCTGACTTGCCCGCGTAGAACTGGGCGTTCGTCGCCGACTTGTTGACGACACCCTGGAAGTACACCGAGAACGTCTGGTTGCCGAGGCCGGTGAACGTCGTGTCCCGCATGTCCGAGAGCGACTGGGCCAGACCACCGTCGCCGGCCGCGCCCGACACACCGGCGGCGATCGCCAACGGGCTGCCCTTGACTTCGGCGCTCAGGTCGAAGTCGATCGCCCCGGTCTGGACGCCGGTCGTCGAGTCGTTGAAGAAACGTACCCCTGTGTTCCCCAGGGCGTTGACGCCGGTCTGGTGGACGGCGTTGAACTGGGTCCGCAGCTGGTTTGCCAGCGTGTCCAGGTCAGCCATGGCGGTCTGGGTGCCGCTGAGCGCGGTGAACTGTCCGGCCAGTCGTCCGCTGCGCACCGGATAGTTGTACGTCCCGTCGCTCACCGTGCCCGTCGCCGGGTCATAGCTAGCCGGGAACGCCCTCGCCCCGCCAGAGTCGACCAGCAAGCTACCGGCCGCATAGACCGTGTAGGTGCCGTCGGGCTGGGTGTACTTCTTGATGTCCACCAACTGCGCCAAGGCGTCCACCGCCCGGTCGCGCGCGTCGAGGATGTCGTTGGGGGGCCCGCTCGCGCTGTTGTATTTGGATATCTCCTTGTTCAACGCCGATATCTGCCCCGCCAAGGTGTCGATCTGGTTGATCGTCGTTTTGATGCCCGCTTGTTGCGAGCCTTGTTGGCCCAAGAGGGCCCCATACCGCCCCCGCACCCGGTCGGCCAGGTTTTGGCCGGCAAGACGGACTTGGCTCCGGGTGGCCGCGTCGCTGGGGTTGGCAGCCAGGGCGGAAAATGCGTCGAAGAGCTTGGTGATCCCATTGGCGACGCCGTCTTCGCTCGGTTCATTGAAGATACCGTCGATCGACTTCAGGCCGTCGGAGGCCGCCTTGAACTTCGAGAGGTCGCTGTTGGCCGCTTGATAGTTCGCGTCGAGGAACTGGTCGCGGATGCGGGTGACCGAGCCGGTGAAGACCCCCTGGCCCTGGAACTTCCATCCGTTCTGGAAGTACGCCAGTGGGTCCATGTTGGTGAACCCAACCGTCTGGCGCGAGTATCCGGCGGTGTCGACGTTGGCAATGTTGTGCCCCGTCGTGTCCAAAGCACGCTGAAAGGCCCTCAGCGCGTTCTGGGCGATCCCCAATCCAAGGAACGGACTCGACATCTCGGTTCCTCCTGCCTCAGGCCACCTGGTTCAGCAAGACACTGGATTCAGGGTTGGCCTTTTCGTAACCCGCGCGTTGCTCCAGGGCCTCGCGGGCGACAAGGGCGATCGTCCCGTTCACGTACTCCAGCTCGTTCTCGACCAGGGCCTTGTTCTTGGCGATGATCTGCTGCACGTTACGGCCGACGACGATGACGCGGTTGGCGACCGACTGGATGTCTTGTGCTTCGGCTTTCTCAAGCGCGGACACCAGGCTTCGAAGGTTGGGTTCGCAACCCAAGTCTTCGGCCAGCCTCTTGGCGCACGCCACAGCTTGTCCGTCAATGTCTTGCATCCGCGCCATCAGGCTGTCGAGCTCTGGTTGAAGGTTCTCGACGCGCTCCACTTGGCGCAAGGTCAGGGCTGCCGTCTGTTCGTGCAGCGTGTGGATGAGGCGCTCGGCGGTGGAAAGCCAGTCCCACCACAGGGTCGCGAGTTCTCGGGTCGGTTTTGCCATGTTCGTTTTCTCAGGCGTTCGTGTCGGTCGTGATTCGGTTCTGGGCAAGGAAGTCTTGGACCACCCGCTTGCCGGTCGCGGCAAAGACGGTCTTGCCGATCCCCAGGTTGGCGCTGCCCCGCGCGGCCGATTCGGCGAGGGCTTGGTCCATGAAGTCTTTGGCCATCGCCCCGGTCTGGGACTTGTCGCTGTCGAAGGTGGTCCGGCGCATCTTGCTGAACCAGTCCTTGATGAAGTGGGCCTCAAAGCCTTCGGCGGCCGTCTGGAGCGTCTTGAGTTCGTTCAGGGCCTTCGGAGGCAACTTGTCCAAGTCGATCGTCTTCAACTGGCTGGCCGCCGGTGGCTCCGGCAACTTGTCCAGGTCGATCGTCGTCGGCCGGGCCGGCGGCGTGGCGACGGTCTTGACGAACGGGGCCACCGCGACGGGGACCTTGGCCGGCGACGTCGGCGTCTGAGGGCCCAGCAGGCTCTTCAACGCCTCTTCCAACTTGGCTTTGTAGTCCGGCCGCAGGGTCGCCGGTACCGCCGCAGGTTGGGTCAACGCACGGCCCAGTTCTTTGTCGAAGCCTGATTTGGCGTCGGCTTTGGTCGGGTCGGTCTTGGGTGGAGCCGTCGGCGCGAACGCCTCCAGCCCCCGGATGCCGTCTCGGGTGATCATGTCTGTTCCACCTGCGCCTTGAGGGCGCCCTGTCGCGAAAGCTCTTGGAAGATGCTGATGAGGTCTTGGGCGCTCAGCTTGAGGGCCTGGAGGATCTCGGCCAGGTCGCTCACCGTCGCGCTGGGCGGGACGAGGGCGATCTGGGTCGTGTCCTCTTGGGCGTCGACGACGGAATTGCTGACTTCCTTGGTCTGACCCTTGGTGAGCGGGTTCGGCTGGCTGACGCTGTTCTCGGTGTCGATGCGCACCTTCAACGAACCGTAGGCGATCATCGCCGGGGCCAAGCGGATGTTGCCTCCGACCACGATGACGCCGTTGCGGGCGTTGATGACGACCTTGGCCGGTGTGTTGGCAAAGACGGTGACCGTTTCGATCTTGCTGGTCGCCAGCACGGGCGGCATGCCCTCGGGGAACCGGATCTGGACGGTCGCACCGTCGATCGCCTGGGCTTCAAAGCCCGCACCCAAAGAGCGCACCTTCTCCGCGACCCGCATCGCCGTCGTGAAGTCGGGGGTCTGCAGGTCGTAGTAGAGGACGTTGCCAGGAAAGACGTACTGGGTGTCGACCGAACGCTGGACGTCGGCCCCGCCGCTGATCTTGCCTACATTGGGGTAGTTCTTGGAGCTGGTGCTTCCGTTGGTGCTGACGGTGTAGCCACCGGTCGACACTGGCCCAGAAGCCACCGCGAACGTCGTTTTGGCGTCGCCCATCGGCCCCATCGTCGTCGGCAGAAGGACGCCGCCCTCGAGGCTCTTCGCGTCACCGATGGACTGGACGAGGACGTCGATCTTGGAGCCCGGCGAGATAAACGCGGGCATCTCCGCCGTGACGCTGACTAAGGCGATGTTCTTGCTCTTGAAGTTCTTGGGATCGACAAGGGTGCCCCACCGGCTCAGCACGTTGGCCATGACGGTCTGCGACACGCCGACCTGGCTGGAGTCGCCCGTCCCGTTCAGGCCGACGACAATGCCATAGCCCACGATGGAGTTGCCCCGCGCGCCACGGAAGCGGCCGATCGCGCTCAACTGCACTTCGACCCCTTCGACCTCGGCGGCCCGGATCCGGGCGTCCCGCGCTTGCGCGGCAAGCTGCTCCGAGGTCTGCCCTGACGGCGGTGCCGTGGGCTTCGCCTGGCTTGCAGGCGGGACGTTCTGCTTGTCCGGCGGCGGCGACCCGGCTTGGGCGCCGGCAAGTACCGCCGCGAGGAGAATGCTGGTGGTCAGGATGTGTCTCATCAGAAAATCCAGTCCAGAATCTGGGTCAGGAGCCCTTTGCGCTGGCGGTCGGCGATCTGGCCCTTGCCCTGCATCGCGATGTGGGCGTCACCGATCTTGCTGCTCACCACCGAGTTGTCCGAGGCGATGTCCGCCGGGCGGACGATGCCGGAAAGCACAAAGGTCTGGGTGTCTTTGTTGGTCACCAAAGAGCGGGTGCCCTCGATGACGAGATAGCCGTTGGGCAACACGTCCTTGACCATCACGCTCATTCGGGCGGACATCTTGCCCAGTTGGTCGGTCTGCCCTTGGCCCACCTTGCTTGAGTCGCTGCTGTTGGAAAAGGGGCCGAACAGGAAGTTGATCGCGTTCAGCATGCTTGACGTGGTGCTGTTCGACGACGTGTTCGACGTCTTCGTGTTCGCCACGAACGTCGAAGCCGACTGCTCGTCGATGACCACCATGAGGAGGTCGCCCTTCTCCCGTGCCACCCGGTCCAAATAGGGGTTCTGCACCTGGCTCCCGTAGATCGAGCCGGCGTTGGCCTTGGCCTCGGTCTGGGCGAGCGCGCTCAAGGCCAGGGCCGCCAGCGCGGTGGTGAAGAGAAGTCTCACGCCTTGACCTCCACCGAGCCGTCGGGCATCAGTTGTCCGGAGACCATGCTCTTGCTCGGCTCGACCTCCACCGTCACCCTTCCCGTGGCGGTGTCGACGCTCCTGACCCGGCCACGGGTCTCGACCGACACACCGTTCTTGACCACTCGGACGCTGACGACGTCACCGGGGCGGGTCTTCACCACGCTTGGCGCTTGCTCGACCTTGAGGTTGACGGTCCGCGAGTTGATCCGCTTGCCGTCGACCTTGGCGACGACGCGGCAGGCCGCGACGGTGCCATGGACTTCGATGTTCTCGACTTCGAACTCGATGTCGCCCTTGGGTGCCTTGAGCGGGCCGGGACGGCTGGAGTCGAAGGCCGGCTTGATGTTGTCGCCGAGTTGCTTCCGGCTCTGCTCCAAGGCAGCCTTGACGAAGTTTTCTTGGTCAATCTCCTGGAACGCCCGCTTGACACGGACTTGCGGAGGCCCTTCGATGTCGAGGGTCTTGGTGTCGAGGCCGGCCTTGGCCAGGGCACGCTCGATCTCCGCACGGGTCACGCTGGTGGTGACGCCGATCAGCGGTGACTCGGCCACCGGCAAGGCCGCGACCTTCGCCACGGCGTCGGCGTTTGCCGAGACGTTGGCGACTTCGCCGAGAAGGACCTCGTCTCCTTCCACGACGACGTCGTCATAAAGGGTCACTTTCACGCCACCGGCCTTGAGGAACCTCAGGTCGGTCGCCTTGCTGGGCGAGACCTGGACGACCGGCTGGCTGTCCGCATCGTAAATCTTGATCTCCGGCACCGTCGGCGCGGCCGCGTCGGCTACCGTGCGGACGACGCCGAACAGACCCTGCCCCGCCTCGCCGACCTCGCCTTTGCCACTGCAGATCAGGAACCCCTTGCTTTCGACCGGCCGAACGTCGGCGGCGAACTGGACGAGGACGATACGGCCGACCTTGTTCTCACCCTGTGGGTAGTGGGCGTAGACGTCCCCGGCCAAGGTGACGCGCAGGCTGTCGGGAGTGCCGGACACCAACATCTCGGGGACCAACGAGGGCCCCTCGGCACTGCACAGCCGGCCGTGGTCGACGACCAGCTTGGCCGACTTGGCATAGACCGGACGCCCGTCGCGGGCGAACCGGAAGTAGCCTTCGCCATCGACCTTGACGTCGAGCGAGGCCCGGGCGGCGAGAACCAGAATGAACGCGGCGGTCATGGGCTAGCTTCACCTCTTGAGGTTGTTCAGGATGCCGAGCATGTCGTCGGCGCTTTGGATGGCCTTCGAGTTGATCTCGTAGGCACGTTGGGCGGTGATCATGCGGACCATCTCTTCGACGACCTGCACGTTCGAGCCTTCGTAGGCGTACTGCTGGAGCGAACCACTGCCTTCCTTGCCGGGGGTCAGCTCGGTCGGTGAGCCACTGCCACCTCCGGCCATATAGATGTTCTGGCCGACACGGGTCAGACCGGCCGGGTTGCTGAAGGTGCAGATCGTGATGTTGCCGACTGTCGTCGGGTCGTCGTTACCCGGAAGGACGCAGGCGACCTCGCCGCTCGGGGAAATCGTCAACGCCCGGTATCCCGGCTGGAGGACCAGGTTGGGCTTGAGCTTATAGCCGTCGGCGGTGACGAACGTCCCGGTCGCATCGATCTTGAACGTGCCGTCCCGGGTGTAGCCGAGTTCTCCCGAGGGCAACTCGACCTGAAAGAAGCCTTCGCCATTGATCGCCATGTCGGTGGCGTTGGGCGAGGTTGTCAGCGAACCATTGGCAAAGCTGGTCGCCGAGGCGGCGAATTTGGCACCCAGGCCGATCTGGGCCGACTCGGGCAGTCGGGTGTCGCCGCCGGACGTGGCGCCCGAAGCGCGGAACGTCTGGTACATCAAGTCCTGGAACTCGGCGCGCTGGGACTTAAACGCCGTCGTGTTGACGTTTGCCAGGTTGTTGGCGATGACGTCCATGTTTGTTTGTTGGGCGACCATTCCGGTGCCGGCAGTACTGAGTGCTCGCATCATAGGGCAGGGACCACGCTTTGTAAGGTTTTCGTTCAGTCATGTCCATGCCTTCCTGGCCGTTCGGCGCGGGCCGCTTCGGGACCTGCGCCCATCTCCGCCCCCTTCATGGGTGCGGTCCGGTGTCGTCAACGGGACTGGAGGGTCTGGATGAGTTTTTCGTTGGCCTCGTCTTCCGATTGCGCGCTCTTTTGCGCCATCTCAAAGGCCCGGTTGAGTCGGATCATCGCGATCATCTCTTGGACCGCGTTGACGTTACTGGTCTCGATGGTGTGCTGGCGGACGTCGACCCGCTCCGGCGCCATCAGTTGGGCGTTGGCACAGGAGTACTGGTCACTCCCGTTCTTGTAGAAATCTCCGGTGTAGACACCGATCACGGCGACGGTCTTGCCGTCCACCGAGACTTCACCGCTCTTGCTGACGGTGAACACTCCCTCGGGAAGGTCGATCGGGGCGCCGTCCCGGCTGAGAACGGGAAAGCCGCGCTTGCTGACCAACTGGCCCTTGTCGCTACGTGAGAACGCACCGTCGCGGGTGTATTGGACGCCGTCAATGCCTTCGACCGCGAAGAGCCCGTCCGGATTGCCGAGGGCAAAGTCCAGCGGGTTGCCGGTGGACACAAAGTTTCCGGGAGTCCATTCCGTGAACACCCCCTTGGAGATCGGCCCGGCGCCGATCTTGCCTAAGTCGTTGCCTAGGGCCCCTTGGCGTCGAGCGGCCGCTTCGAGGCCGTCGTTGAACACCATGACGTCCCTCTTGAAGCCGGTCGTGTTCGTGTTCGCCAGGTTGTTGGCGATCACGTCCATCCACTGGGTGGCTGTCGCCATCCCCGTGCCGGCTGCATAAAGACCCCTTTGCATCCTGGTATGTTTATCGGGTTCGGTTGCGACAGGGCGAGGGCCTATACTTGGCAATCGACTTCAGGTTTTCGACGCCATGAGCCTCGCGGGCCGGTTGAGCAGACACAAGGGCGGCCCGCCGACGCGGACGGTGAGGCCCGGCCAGTGGGCCCTCCTCGGCGCCGGAGCGGCGTCGGTCGCGCTCTGGGCGGTTCCTCCCCTCCGGTTCCTCCTCTGGCCCCTCACGCTGTTCAACACCCACGTCCACGAGCTGTGCCATGCCCTCGCCGCCCTGGCGACCGGCGGACAGGTCGAGCACATCCTTGTCCGCCCGGACGGCAGCGGCGTGACCCCGGTGATGGGCGGCAACCTCCTTGTCTTGGCCAGCGCGGGCTACCTGGGTTCGGCGGTCGTCGGGGGCCTGATGATCGCGTTTGCCCGGACAGAGAAGTCATCGCGGGCCGTCATGGCCACGGTGGGCGCCATGTTGGGGCTCTCCATGCTCCTTTTTGTCCGTGGTGAACTGGCCGGCCTCGCCATGGGAGCGTTCTGGACGGCCGCGTTCTTGGCGGGGGCGAAGTTCCTGCGCAAAGACGCCGCCGTGTTTGTCGCCCGGTTCATGGGCATGCAACTGGGATTGACCGCCCTCCAGGCCGTGACCGTCCTGCTTCGCCTGAGCACCTCATCGGAGGCCATGTCGGACGCCAAGATCCTGGAGCAGGCCTCACTCGTGCCCGCGGTCTTCTGGGCCCTCGGTTGGGCGGCGTGTGCTGTCGTCGCCCTGTGGCTCGGCCTTCGGTCCGCGTGGCGCGGCGCGGCCCGCGAGGGCAAGTGACCCGCTATCCCGTCGCGGCGGCTTCGCCCGCCTCGGCCAGCAGCCGCGCCTGATGCTCCTGGACCAGCGCGTCCACCATCTTTTGCAGGTCGCCGTCCATGAAGCCGTTGACGTCGAAGACGTCCATCCCGATCCGGTGGTCGGTGACCCGGTTCTGGACGAAGTGGTACGTCCGGATCTTTTCTGACCGGTCGCCACTCCCGATCTGGCCCTTTCTGAGTTCCCCGCGCTCCTTGGCCTGCCGCTCCTGCTCCGCTTCGTAGAGCTTGGCCTTCAGCACCGACAAGGCCCGCAACTTGTTCTGTTGTTGCGACCGCTCGTCCTGGCAGGTCACGACGATGCCGCTCGGACGATGGATGATGCGGATCGCGGTCTCGTTCTTCTGCATGTGCTGACCACCCGCGCTCGACGACCGGAAAGTCGAGATGTCGAGGTCTTTCTCGTTCACCTCGATGTCCACGTCTTCGACCTCGGGCATGACCGCCACCGTGACGGTGGAGGTGTGGAGACGCCCACTGCTTTCCGTGGCCGGCACGCGCTGCACCCGGTGGACGCCGCTCTCGTGCTTGAGCTGGCTGTACGCCCCCGGTTGGGCGATCGTGAAGCACACGTATGACGCGCCACCGATGCCGCTTTCTTCCAGGTCGATGATCTCGTACTTCCACTTTTTGCGCTCGGCGTAGCGGGTGTACATCCGGAAGAGCTGCATGGCAAAGAGAGCCGCCTCGTCACCGCCCGCCGCCGACCGGATCTCCATGATCACGCTCTTGTCGTCGTTCGGGTCCTTGGGCAAGAGCATGACCTTGAGGGTCTCCTCGTGCCGCGCGATGGTGGCTTTGAGCACGTCGACCTCCTCTTGGGCGGCGTCCTTCATGTCCGGGTCGCCGAGCAGGCCCTCTGCTTCGTCCAGTTCCTTGAGGGCGCGCTTGTAGGCCCGGATCTCTTCGACCAAGTCTTCCAGGTCGGCCCGGGCCTTGCCGAGACGCTGCATGTCCGCTTGGCGGGTCACCAGGTCGGGGTCTTGCAGTTGCCGCTCGATCTCGTCGAATCGCGCCTCGATCTCGGCCAGTCTCTCCAGCATAGGCGGGGCGGATTGTACCGGCCTGGACTCAGGGCGCCCCGACTTGGAACCACCCGCCGCGTCGGCCGACCAGGGACCCTCCATAATCGCGGGTGGTGAAGCGGGAAGGGACGCTGTGGTACCGGTTTGTCTCGTGGCTCATGCGCGTGGGATATCTCGGCCTCATGGGCGGGGTCAGGATCCACGGCATGGAGAACGTCCCCATGTCCGGGGCCGTGATCATCGCCCCCGTCCACGTCAGTTTTCTTGACCCGCCCGTGCTGGGCGGTGTCTGCCCCCGTTCGCTCCGGTTCATGGCCAAGGAGGAACTGTTCAAGGGGCCGCTCGGCGCGCTGATCCGGTCGCTGGGGGCGTTCCCGGTCAAGCGCCGCACGACCGACACCGCCGCCGTACGGCTCGCCATCGAGGAGCTAGGCAAAGGGCGCGCCCTCATCATGTTCCCCGAGGGCCAACGGGGCGACGCCGTCACCATGCAACCGATCCAAAGCGGCATGGCGATGCTCGCCAAGAAGACCGGTGCACAGGTCGTCCCCGTCGGCCTTGGCGGCACCAACATCATGTGGCCGCGCGGTTCCAAGAAGATCCGCCGGGCAAGGATCACCGTCGTCTTCGGCAGACCCTTCACCTACGCCGACATCAATGCCGGCGACGACAAAGAGGCGCGGCGGCTCTTTGCCGAGCGGCTCGGGTCGGACATCTTGAGGCTGACCAACGAGGCGGGCCTACCTCTCAAAGCTTTTGAGACCAAGCCAGACCCAGTGACGGCCGACCGTCCCGCGCCAACAGCTTGACACTGAGGGCGGGGAGGGGCCGGATCTCTGCTCCCGCCGTGGTCCTCACCGAGTCGTACTCGGCGATAAAGCGCACCTGAGGCGAAAAGGGCAGGGACGCACCGACGAAGAGCAACCCCTCCCTACGGGTCCAGAACCCAAAGTGCAGTTCAGTCGGCACGTCTTGGTTCAGTTCGCCGTCGTTGCCCAGCCGCCACGTGGTCGCCAAGTAGAGGGCCCGGCCTTCCGGCGTCACGTTGGCCCCGTCGATCAAGCCGAAGGAGACGCCCGGCGACGTGTCGGTGATCGGGGCGACGACGTTATAGGCCGCGTCGAACGACACCTTCCCTGTCTCACCGCTGGCCCGGAACCATGTCGCCGCGACCTCGACACTCCGGTCCACCCCGTAAGCAAGCCATGCTTGCTGCGATTTGTCGCCCCCCCACTCGACGCCTTCGAGCTTAAAGTAGCCCGAGTACACCTTGGTCCCGGTCGGGACGGAGACCAAGCGGTCGGCCCAGGAAACTCCGGCCAACGCGGCCAGCCCCACCACCAAAGCCGACCTCACGCGTGACCCCCTGCCCGGGCGACCAACCGCCGGAGCGTGCCTTCCATCACGTCGCTGGTCTGGGCCGAGACGGTGTAGACCATGGCCTCCCGGTAGAGGCGCTGGGCGTCGTGCCGCTTTCCAGCCGCCTGGCCGCTGTGGGCCGCGACCGCCGCGTGGGTGCACCGTGCCGCCATGTCGATGGCCCAGACCCGGGCGCGCAACCGGTCTTCACGCGGCAGTCCTTGGTCGTCGGCCAGTGCCTTGCACGCCCTGTGCTCGGCGTCGAGGTCTGTCCATGCCGACTTCACGAACTCCAGCCCCTTCTTCTCGTAGGCTTGCCACAGCAGGTCGAGCCCGGCCCGGGCGCACCCGATGGCGAACGAAGCTTGGAGGGAGACGTTGATCATGTCGTTGTTCTGGATCCAGCCTTGCGGCTTGACGAAGGCGACCGCCTCGTCGGGCAGCAACCAGTCTCTGAACTCCACGACCATTGTCATCGCCGCCTCCATCGCCGCCAGCCGCATCGGCCCCTTGCACCGGACGGTGCCGCCGCCTTGCTCGGTGTCGGCGAACGGGACGACCCCGAACACCGCCTCCCCGTCGGGAAGGCTCGCCCCCACCAGGAACTCCCTGAAGAACGAGTGCCCGGTGACCCATGGGGCCGTCCCGTTCAGGCGGTACCCGCCGGTGACCTTCGCTGCGGTCAAGACCGGCGGGCCAGACCGGCGGAGTTGGCTGAAACCGATGCCGATTGTCCGGGTGCCGTCGTCCATCCCGGGCAGATACCGGGCTTTGAACTCGTCCGGCGCCCCCTTGGCGATCATCGAGGCGGCGCTCTGGTGTTGAGTCTGCAAAAAGGCAAACGCCCCGCTGGCCCGGGCGGCCTCCTCTTGGAAGGCGCGGAACTGCGGCTCGGAGACCTCCGGGCCGCCATAGGCTTGCGGCAACCGCAGCGCCATCAACCGTCGTTCACCCATGGCCGCCAAGACCGGCCTCAGGGCCTCCGGGTCATCGTCCAGCGTGTTCGCCGAGGGCCGGACGACTTCCTCCAAGAAAGCCACGGCCCGCCCCAGGGTCTCGGTCTCTGTCACGCTTGCCATCCTTCGACGAACCTCCCGTCCGGGTCAAGGATACTTTTCGCCCGCCGCTCCAGGTCGGGGACCACGGAGGGCGACCGCGACCCGCCGCGGCCCACCCACCACTCCGCGCCAGGCGGCGGCGCTGCCCCCCAAGCCACCTGGCCGTCCGACCAGACCGCCCTGACCTCGCCATATTGGGGGGCCTGCAGGCCTTCGACCAGCGACGCGGGCCATAGACGGAGGGACACCGAGACGCAGACGGCCAGTCCGCCCCGTGACCCGACCAAGAACCGGTGCCCGTCGTAGCCCGCCACACTCTTGGCGACCTTGGCCCCCACCCGGCATAGGCTTCCGTCGCCTCGCATCACTTGCATGCCGAGCACCCAGTCACGGGTCTCGGTGCCCCAGGCGGGGAGACCGCCCATCAACAGACCTCCCACCGTCCCGTAGCGCTGGGTCACCACGTCTTCGCCCTGGGCCAATGGCAGCCCTAGCCCGTGCGAGGCCAGCTCTTCGACCAGGTCGACGACCAGCGTCCCGGCCCGCACCGTGACGAGCCGGTCTGCCACCGAAAGTTCTTCGATCCCGACCAACCCCCGCGTCGAGACGGTCGGCCCGTCCCACGGCGTGCACCATTCCAGCCGGGAACCCGTGCCGACCACGCGCACCTGACCGTGGGACAGCACCGCGTCCCTCAGATCGGCGACCACACTCACGTCGCCACCCCGCGCCACCGGACCTTGTGCTCGACACACGACTTGTTATCAGGCACCACCTTGCACGGGTTGCACAAGGGGTTCTCGTGGAACACCCGGCGAAAGTCCAGCTGGAGGCGCATGGAATCGGCGTCGAACATGTGGGCAAGGAGGTCTGACTTCTCGACCCCGACCCCATGCTCGCCGCTCACCGACCCGCCAAGCTCCAAGCACCGGCCGATGACTTTCTCACCGGCGGCGACGACGCGGTCGACCACCCCGGGCTCCCGCTCGTCGAAGTAAAAGCACGGATGCAGATTGCCGTCTCCAGCATGGAAGATGTTCGCCACACCGATCCCCGCCTCTTCGGCCACCGTGTAGACAAAATCGAGCATGTCGGGGAGTTTGCTGGGAGGGATCACCCCGTCGTGGGTGACGATGGTCGGCGCAAACCGCCCCATCGCCCCGATGCCTTTCTTGCGGACATGCCATAAACGGGTTCTTTCGGCCTCGTCACGTGCCGTTTCCACCTGGGTCGTGCCGTGCTTTTTGGCAATTTCGACCACCCGGGCCATCTCGCGCCCTACCGGGGCCGGCTCCCCGTCACACTCCACCAAGAGCATCGCCTTGGTGCCGTCAGGGTAATCGAGCCCAAACGCCGACCGCACCGCGACAAGGATGCGGTCGTCCATCATCTCCAAGGCGGCGGGCACCACGCCCGCGGCGACGATGTCCGCGACGGTGTCGCACGCCGCCCGGACACTGGGGAACGAGAAGAGGGCCGTCTCCACCCTCGCGCGGAGCGGCGTCAGCCTCACCCATGCTTCGGTGACGATCCCCAGCGTCCCCTCCGCCCCCACGACAAGGGAAAGGACGTCATAACCCGGCCCGCGACGGATCTCGCGCACCTCTCCAGAGGCGTCGACAAGCGTGACGGCAAGAATGTGCTGGGCGGTGACTCCGTACTTGAGGGTGTGCGGCCCGCCGGAGTTCTCCGCGATGTTGCCTCCCAGGGTGCTGACGCTTTGGCTGCTCGGGTCGGGGGCAAACTCAAACCCGTCCGCCGCGACCGCTGCGGAAAGCCGCGCGTTCGCGATGCCCGTCTGGGCCCTCATCCGGCGGTTCGCCAAGTCGACTTCCAGAATCTGAGTAAGCCGTTTCGTGCAGATGACGACGCCGCCCAGGGCGGGCATCGCCCCTCCGCTGAGGCCAGTGCCGGCACCCCGCGGGGTGAACGGCAGACCTTGCCTGTTGCAGTACCGCACGACCGCCGCGACTTGGGCGGTGTCGAGGGGGAGGACCACGGCCTGGGGCGGGAAATGCTCGACGCCATAGGCGTCGGCGTCGTACGTCCTTTGGACGGCGGGCCCGGTGAGGACGTTGGCTTCCCCGACGATGGCGACCAAGTCGCGCCGCAAGGTCTCCTGATCCGTCACGCCCGAAGTGTATCCTCGCGGCGTGTTCGTGACGCTCGAAGGGCCGGAAGGGGCGGGAAAATCCACGCTGGCCCGGTCCCTTGCCGCGCGTCTGGAAGCAGGAGGTCACGAGGTCGTCGTGACCCGTGAACCTGGTGCGGGCCCGTTTGGCGGCGGGGTGCGCCGGCTCCTCCTGGAAGGCGAGGCCATGACGCCTTGGGCCGAGGTCTTTCTCTTCCTTGCCGACCGGGCCGACCACGTCGCGACCCTTGTCCGTCCCGCGCTGGAGCGGGGCGCTTGGGTGGTTTGCGACCGTCATGCCGACTCGACGGTGGTGTACCAAGGTCACGCCCGCGGGCTGGACATCGCCGAGCTGCGCCGGCTGAACCGGCTCGCCACCGGCGGGCTGGTGCCAGACCGGACTTTGCTCTTGGACCTCCCTGCCGAGGTCGGGCTTGCCCGGGTGAGGGACGCGAACCGGCTCGACGGAGAGTCCATCGATTTCCACCGCCGCGTGCGCGAGGGATTCCTTGCCGAAGCCGCCTTGGAGCCGACCCGCTGGGTGGTCATTGACGCCAGCCAGCCCGCAACGGCCGTCCTTGACGAGGCGTGGGCCAGCCTCCGCCTGTCCAATGCGGCCGGAACTTCCGGGCCTGATCTCGGGTAAAAGTCACCGATGCGTCCCGAGTCTCTTACGTTTCTTAAAAACATCGTCAACGCCCCCAGCCCGAGCGGATATGAGGAGCCGGCGGCGCAGGCGTATCGCGAGTACACCACCGCTTTTGCCGACCAGGTGACGACTGACAACCACGGGAACGTCGTCGCCGTCTTGAACCCTGGCGCATCGGCCAAGGTCATGCTCGCCGGGCACATAGACGAGATCGGCTTCCAAATCCTCTATGTCAGCGACGACGGCTTCCTCTCGTTCCGTCAGATCGGCGGTCACGACTCCACCGTGCCGGTCGGCCAGCGCGTCTGGGTCCACGGGCCGGACGGGCGGGTGCCCGGCGTCATCGGCCGCAAACCGATCCACCTGCTTGAGTCCAGCGAAAGAGACAAGAAGCCCGAGCTCCACGACATGTGGATCGACATCGGCGTTTCGTCTAAAGAAGAGGCCCTCAAACTCATCTCACTCGGCGACGCGGTGACGTATCAGGTGGAGTTCCTGGAGCTGGCCAACGGCCGAGCCTGTGCCCGAGGCTTTGACAACAAAGTCGGTGCGTTCACCGTCGCCGAGGCCCTCCGCCTGCTCAAGGAAGACGGTGGCCTCGACCCCAACGTCGGGGTCTATGCCGTCGGCACGGTGCAAGAGGAGATCGGCCTGCGGGGGGCCCGCACGTCGGCCTTCAGTGTCGACGCCCAAAGCGGCCTGGCCGTCGACGTCGACTTTGCCATCGACCATCCGGGCGTCTCCAAGTCGCGCTATGGCGACATTGCGCTTGGCAAGGGCCCTTCGGTCGCCCGCGGGGCCAACATCAACCCGGTCGTCTTCCGCATGGTCATGGAGGGCGCCAAGAAGGAGGGTGTGGACGTCCAGATCGGCCCCGAGCCCGGAGGCACCGGCACCGACGCCAACGCCATGCAGGTCAGCCGTGGCGGCATGGCGACCGGTCTCGTCGGGATCCCCCTGCGCTACATGCATACACCCGTCGAGCTCCTCCAACTGAGCGACGTGGAGCAGTGCGCCCGTGTCATGGCGGCGTACTGCCGGCTCGTCAAGCCCGACACCGACTTCCGGCCCGGTCTCGGCTAAACCGCCGGAGACACCTGGCCGACGCAGGTGCCAAAGCCGATCCGGTGTCCCTCGCCCTGACCATAACCCGTCAGGGTGAGGGTGTCGCCGTCCTCCAAGAACGTCCGGGTCTCCCCCGTCTCAGCGATCGTCAACGGCTCCTTGCCTCGGACCGTCAACTCCAGCAGGGAACCTTCTTGCCCCTTCTCCGGCCCGCTGATCGTGCCGCTGGCGTAGAGGTCGCCGAACTCGACAGGACACCCGTTCGAGGTCATGTGCGCCAATTGCTGGGAAGGCGACCAATAGAGGTGCGCGGTGTTGGACGTGGAGATCAGCTGGGGCTTTTTCGCCCTCGCGGTCTGCAACCACACCTCAAGGACGAGGTCGAAATGTTGGGTGCCGTGCCGTCTCAGGTGAGGGAGGACGGGCGGGTCTTGGACACATCCCTCGACGCGGAACGGCGTCAAGGCGTCCAAAGTGACGATCCAGGGCGAGACCGTCGTGGCGAACGACTTGGCGAGGAACGGGCCCAAGGGCTGGTACTCCCACCGCTGTAGGTCTCGGGCCGACCAGTCGTTGACGAGCACGAGGCCGAGCATGTGGTCTTCCGCGGCGCTACAGGTGATCCGTTTCCCCATCTCTTGGCCGTGGTTGACGTAGACCCCGAGTTCCAGTTCGAAGTCCAGCTCGCGTGAAGGCTCGTAGACCGGTGCGGTGGCCCCGGGCTCAAGAAACTGGCCTTTGGGCCGGACGATCGGGGTGCCGCTCTTCACGACCGACGAGGCCCGCCCGTTGTAGGCCACGGGGAGATGCCGGAAGTTGGGCAGCAGCGGCGGCTGGTCCGGCCGGAACATCTTGCCCACGTTGGAGGCGTGGTGGATGCCGCTGTAGAAGTCGACGAACGACGGCGGCGGCACGGGCACCTGGAGGCGGGCGTGGTTCTGGGGGACAAACGCCTTCTCCCGCACCTTCTTGTCGTCGCGCAAGGTCCGGTTGTCCTCCCGCAATAGGTCGCAGACGATCTCACGTAATGCGGTCAGCGCGTCCCGGTCGAGTTCAATGAAGCTGTCCAGGATGGGAAAGTCCTCGTCGCTGATCAGCCCGGCCTCCCCCAAGACGGTCAGGTCGAGGCATTGGTCACCGATCGCGACGACGACCGAGGCCGAGCGGCCCTTGGGCGCGGCCAGCCCGAACGGGAGGTTTTGGATCGGGAAGTGGCTGTCTGCGGCGACGGGCACCCACGAGCGCACCGAAGGCGGCACTACATACGGTTTGGACATGCCCCGAAGCTACCTCCAACCGAGGGTGGCCAGGGCCTCCACCGGTTCGGCGACGCTGCACGACCCCCAGCCCGACACCGGACAATCGACCAAGTCGATGGCCTCCAGGCGCTGACCCAGGACAATGACGCCCCGGTCGTCCCAGGCAAACCCGTCGGCACCCAGCACGAGGACTTCTTCCAACTCCTGCGGGGTCAAATCGTACAGTTCCGCCAGCGCCGTGGCGACAAACAGATTGACGAACCCGTGGCGGTGGACCCCAAGGGCCTCGTCAAAGTGCCACAGGGGCTGATGGATCCCCGCGGTGAACTTCATCGGGGCGTCAAGGCTTGCTCCGAGGTAGATGAACTCGGCGATCTGGGCCGTTCCGGGAAAGTCGGTGGCCGAAAGTCCGCCGCACCGCGCCTTGAGGCCGACTTCCTCGATGGTCCCCAGGGCTTCATGGAGCGCGTCCGACCATCCCTCACCCCAACCAAACTCGACGAACACGGTGTCGAAGGGGCCCTGCTCCGTCGCCTTCTTGAGCGCGCGCAAGGCGACACCGGCCTCCTCCGTCGGCAACCTGACTTCGTAGGTCACCGCTTCGACCGGCCCGTCCGGCAGCCACTTCTTGACGTCGAGGCCGATAGACTCGGCCGCCTCGCGCGCCTGGGCGACCGGTGTGCCGATGGCACTGGCCTCGGCTTCGACCCCGTCATGGGCGGCGAACTCAGTGAAGACCCCTCTGGCCCGTGCCGGGGTGCAAAACCGACCCAACAACCAGGCGTGGGGCGACTGCTGGTACCGCACGTACTCGTCCCAAGCCTCGCGCTGACCCAATGCCGCAGGCGGATAAAGCCCGGCATAGTCCAACCGACCTCTCAACAAGCCGTGCAACGGCGAAGGCATGGCCATTATTGTAACTGGGGACCCCAAGGCTGGCGATAGCCCTTCGGTACACTGGTCGGCCTACGTTGGCGCGTCACGCCGCAGTGCCTGCCACAAAAGCACCCTGGTGAACTTATGCGCGTATTGATCGCAGACGACGACCCGATCATCCGATTGGACTTGAAGCAGATGCTGGAGACCTTGGGCTACAGCGTCGTCGCCGAGGCCGAGGACGGCCAACAGGCCGTGGAACTGGCCCTCTCCACCAAGCCGGACGCCTGCGTCCTCGACGTGAAGATGCCGGTGAAGGACGGCATCGACGCCGCCACCGAGATCGCCGACGGCGGCATCGCCCCGGCCGTGCTCCTCACCGCCTACAGCGACACCGAGTTGATCAACCGGGCCAAGGAGGCCGGGGTGTTCGGCTACCTGGTGAAGCCGTTCAAGCCGAGCGACCTGGCCCCGGCCATCGAAGTCGCCCGCAGCCGGTTTGAAACCACGACCAAGCTGAACAGCGAGGTCACCAGCCTCACCGAGCGGCTTGAGGCCCGCAAGAGCATCGAAAAGGCCAAGGGCCTGCTCATGAAGGAGCAAGGCGTCGATGAGTCAGAGGCCTACCGGCGCATCCAGCAACAGTCGATGAACGCGCGGAAATCGATGAAAGAGATCGCCGACGCGATCCTGCTCGCCCACGGCGTTTGAACGACCTCGGGCGTCATTCACCGTGAGGACGCCCAGAGTCTCCCCTGTGCGGATAGAATCCGGGCATGGCGGAGCGTTTGTGGGCGCCGTGGCGGTTCACCTACATCGCCAAGGCTGACGAGACGGCGAAAGGCGGTTGCTTTTTCGTCGAACTGCCCCTGCGGGCCGACGACCGGGCTAACCTGCTTCTCTACCGCGGCCAGCGGGCGTTCGTGATGCTCAACGCCTTCCCCTACACCAGCGGCCACCTCATGGTCGCCCCGTACAAACACACCGCCGACTTGGACGAACTGGACGACGACGAACTCTTGGAGATCAACCAACTGGTCGCCGCGGCGGTGCGCTGGGTCTCGGCGGCTTACAAGCCCCAAGGATTCAACATCGGCGTCAACCTCGGCAGCGCGGGCGGTGCAGGGGTGCCGTCGCATATCCACTGGCACATCGTGCCCCGTTGGTCGGGCGACACCAACTTCATGACCACCGTCGGCGACGTCCGGGTCATCCCTCAGGACCTTCACGAGAGCTACGACCTCCTGCGGGCCCAGGTGGAGGCGGACACATGAGGCTCGACGAGTTGGCCCAGGCGGCGGCAGGCTGCCGTGACTGCCGCCTTGCCGAACGACGCACCAACGTCGTCTTTGGCGAGGGCGACCCGTTCTCGCCTCTGGTCCTCGTCGGCGAGGGGCCCGGCGCAGACGAGGACGCCACTGGTCGGCCGTTTGTCGGCAAGGCGGGCCGGTTGCTCGACAAGGCCCTGCTCGAGGCCGGGCTAGGCCGTGATTCCGTTTACATCTGCAACACGGTCAAATGCCGGGCCGCCGACTGGTCGAGCGGCAAGCCCCAAAACCGACCGCCCGAACCCGACGAGGTCGCCGCGTGCCGCCGCTGGTTGGTGCCCCAACTGGCCGCCATCGAGCCCATGGTGGTCCTCTGCATCGGGGCCCCGAGCGCGAAAAACCTCATCAAGAAAGACTTCAAAATCACCGTCGAACGGGGCAAGTACTTCCCTTGCCCGTACGCCAAGACGGCCATGGCCACCCTGCACCCGGCGTACATCCTCCGTCAGCAACGCCCCGACCACGACGGCGGGTTCTCTTTGCTGGTCGCCGACATCACCCGCGCGTGGGAAGCGGCCAACGAGCTTTCTCGCCGCGCGGCGGCGAGGGCCCGATGACGGTCGCCGAGTTCCTCGACCAGCTGCGCGAGGCACCCCTGGTGGCCAGCGTCCAAGCCCCTGCCGGGTCACCCTGCAGCGACCCCCAAGTCATCCGCGCCATGGCCCTCGCTTCCCTCTCCCAGGGAGTGAAAGTCCTCAGGCTCCAAGGCGTCGCGTCCATCCAAGCCGTCCAACGGGCCACCGACGCCCTGATCATCGGCCTAGTCAAGCGGACTTATCTGGACAGTGAGATCCACATCACCCCGACCGCCGTCGAAGTGCACGAAGTCGCCGCCACCGGGGCCCAGGTCGTCGCCCTGGACGCCACCTCTCGCGGGCGGCCCGAACAAGCCCGGCTGGCCGACCTTGTCCGCATCGCCCATGGGCTCGGCCTGATCGTCATGGGAGACTGCGACTCGGTCGGTTCGGTGCGCCACGCCGTCGCCTGCGGTTGCGACATGGTCGGCACGACTCTCTCGGGCTACACGTCGGGGTCACCCCACCTGGTCGGCCCCGATATCGCCCTCGTGCGGGCCGCGACCCAGTTCGGGGTGCCCGTCCTCGCCGAAGGTCGTTACGACGAGCCGTGGCAGGTCCGCGCCGCCCTCGCCGCCGGGGCCGTCGCCGTCGTTGTCGGCGGTGCCCTCAACGACCCGCTCAAGACCACCCACAGATTCCTGTCCGCGACCCGTCTGGAGCAGCCCGTCGGCGCCGTCGACCTCGGAGGGACGTGGCTTCGGTGGGCGGTCTTCGAAGACGGTCGGTTGCACAGCCAAGAGCGCGTGCCCTTGCCCCCGACCCACCTGGAGCGGCTTGACTGGATATCAGGGCTGGCCCGTCGGGCCGGCGTCGACCGGGTCGGGGTTTCGGCCGGGGGCGTCGTCGACCCCAGGACGGCCCGAGTCACCGACTGCAAGCCGTTCGTGCCCGACTACCTCGGCCGGTCGTTTGCCTTGCCTGACGTCGAGGTCTACGCCCTGAACGACGGACTCGCCACCGCATGGGGCCACGCCACCCACGGCGATTGGTACGGTGAGCGGGTCGCCACGGTCGCCTTAGGGACCGGCGTCGGGTGCGGCGTCGCGGGGCCTCGCGACGTCGAGACCGACATTGGCGGAGACTACCCCCGCCTAAACGACCTCCCCGTCGTCAGTGGGTGGACGTTTGAAGACGTCTTGGGCGGCTTGAGCCTGGGGCCGTCTCCGGACGAAGAGTCGCGCGACGCCGCCCGGGCGGTGGGAAAGGTGGCCGTCGAGACCGTCAAGTCACTGTTCCACCCCGACCGCGTCGTCGTCTGCGGCGGCGTCGGCTTGGCCGACTGGATGGCCCCAGCATGGGAAGAGGCCGGAGTCTCGACCTCCCCGTACGGGCCCGACGCGGGGCTCATGGGCGCGGCCATGCTCGCGGCAAACCCCCCGGCCCGGTTGGGGCGGGAGGGTGTGCGGTGCGTGTAGCGGTCGTGGGCGGCGGTGTGATGGGCCTCGCGACCGCGACGGCCCTCAGCCAGCGCGGTCACGAGGTCACCGTTTTCGAACAGAACGCCCCGGGCTGGCCCGGTGGCAGCAGCCACGGCCGCTCACGGATCGTCAGGCAGGCCTACCCCGACCCGTTCTACACCAAGGTCGCGGTGGAAGCCCACCGTCTGTGGGCCGACCTGGAGCATGAGACAGGTCGCAAGCTCGTCCACGAAGTCGGACTGCTCTTCATCGGCCGCCACGGGGACGCCGAACTGGACGCGGAACGCACCGGGCTCGAGGCAAACGGAGTCAAGTACGTCGAGGTCGGCCCGGAGGACGTCCGACGGTACCACCTCGCGATGGAGTTGGACGACGACGAAGTGGCCCTGCTGACCCACCGGGCCGGGTGGGCGGACGTGCCCACCGTCCTTGAGACGTTGCAGGGACTGGCCCTGGCAAGTGGCGCGCAATGGGTGCGCGAGCGCGTCGACCCCCGCGCCCTTCCGGCTTTCGAACGGGTCGTTGTCACTGCGGGAGCGTGGGTCGCCCAGTACGCCCCCCTTCCCGTCCAGGTCACCCGGCAGACGTTTGCTTACATCCGGGGGGAGCACGAGGGCCCGGTCTGGATCGAGGCGTTCGGCGACCACATCTACGGATTCCCCAGCGAACCCGGCTCACCGGCGTTCAAGGTCGGCTACCACTCTGCCGGCCCCGTCACCGACCCGGACGAGGCGGCCCGCGAGCCCGACCCTGTCGCGGTGCGGGCGGTCCTTGGGCGGGTCGAGTCGCGGTTCCACATCCACAACCCCCAGGCCGTCGAACTGGGCGTCTGCCTCTACACGACGGCGGCCAACGACGATTTCGTGATCGGATGGCTCGACAACCGCACCCTTGTCGCGAGCCCTTGCAGTGGCCACGGGTTCAAGTTCGGGCCTTGGATGGGCCGGTTCCTCGCCGACCTTGTCGTAGCCAAGCAGTCCATCGACGACTGGCCAAGGTGGCGTTGGGTTCCTGGGGACCGCGTTTGACCACCCCCACCCCACGCGGGTAAACCCGCGGCATGTCATTGCGTGCGGAAGAGTCCGTCGTCGTCATCGTGGACATGCAACCGACGTTCCTGGCGCCGATCCACCAGAGGGAGCGCGTCCTCTCCCGCTGCCAGTTCATCGCCCAAGTGGCGCGGCGCTTGGAGGTCCCGGTCGTCGCCACCGCCCAGTATCCGGACCGGATGGGCGGGGTCGCCCCTGAGATCAGCGGACTCCTCCACAGCCCGGTGATCGGCAAGATGTCGTTCAGTTGCTGCGGCGAGCCCAAGTTCAACGACGCCATCGACCGTCACGACCGCGCCCAAGTCGTCCTTTGCGGCGTCGAGAGCCATATCTGCGTCACCCAGACCGCCCTAGACCTGCTGGGGGACGACCACGACGTCTTTGTCGTCGCGGACGCGGTGTCGGCCCGCAGCGCCGAGATGCACGACGTCGCCCTCCAGCGATTGCGCGACGTCGGCGTCGAAGTGGTGCACAGCGAGTCAGTCGCCTACGAGTGGCTGGGGTCGGCGGAGCACGAGGCGTTCCGAGACGTCCTCGCCCTCGTGAAGGGTCAATAAAGCCAGCCGCGTTCCCGCTTCTTGACGAGCCCAAACTCGGCGGCCAGGTCGTGGATGCCGGGAAGGTGGGGCACGTCCTCCATGGCTTGGCGCACGACGGCCATCGCCTCGTCGTACATCTTTACCCGGCGGTAGTAGTCGACCAAAGCCAAGATGACGTCGCTGTTGTGGCGGTCGTGGGCGTAGGCCTTGGTGAGCAGGTCTTCGCAGATGGGCAACTGCCCGTCCGCCAGGTGCTTGCGGGCGGCCCTGACCAGCGTCGAACCCAAGCCCCGCCGCGCGGCGGCGTGGTCGCCCTGAAGGGCGAGGGTGGCCTCAAGCTCCTTGGCGGCCCCAATGTCGTCGCCGACGGCGCACAGGGCCATTGCCAGACCAAAGTGCCCCTCCACGGTGCCCCCCGAGAGGATCAGGCTCTCGCGGAACGCCTCGACCGCCTCAGACGCCTGTCTGCAGGCGTACAGAGCAAACCCGAGGCCTAACCAGGCGTTGGGGTTGGAGGGTGCCGCCTCGACGGCCTCGCGGAACAAGGCGGCCGACCGGCGGTAGTCACCGGCCCGATAAGCTGCCTGTGCCGCGTTTTGCGATTCGGACATATGTGTACCGCTCCTCCCTCAAATGTCCAACGAGTTTCTGGCTCAAACGTTTTCATTTTTGAACAGTTTTCGACGCCATTGTCAAACACTTGACGGACGGTGCCGACAAGGCCGCGCTGAACCAGGCCGGGCCGGTCTCCAATAATGCATGCGAGGGGATGCCCACAGAGGACCCGGCTCCTTGACGGCGGCGGGTATCATCCCCCGTTGCTTCGGCGTGCCTTTTGCGGGTCCGTCGGGCAAACAAAACCTGACCACCGGCCAGGTGCGACGGAACCTATCCCACCCCCAAAGACGCGGCGCCGCCGCGAAAGGGTGCAAGGTGGCCCCCGAGCAAACCGGCCGGACAACGGTGGACAGTGAACATATGGCCAAACAGTGCTTGAAAATCAAACAAAAGGCGAAACCCAAGTTCAAGGTGCGCGCCTACAACCGTTGCAGCCTTTGCGGGCGTGACAGCGGCTACTTCCGCTACTTCGGCATTTGCCGCATCTGCTTGCGCGAATGCGCACACAAGGGGCTGCTCCCCGGGGTCGTCAAGTCCAGTTGGTGACCTATGCATAGCGACCCCATCGCCGACCTTTTGACGCGCATCCGCAACGGACTGATGTCCGGGGCGATGTTCATCGACTGCCCCCTGAGCAAGATCAAGGTGGAAATCGCCAAGATCTTGGTCAGCGAGGGGTTTGTCAAGTCGCAGGAGACGATCACCGAGGGCAAGTTCCCGGTCCTCCGCGTCCATCTGAAGTACGACCACCGCCGCAAGCCGGTCATCCACAAAATCCGCCGCGTGAGCAAACCAGGCCTACGCAGCTACAAGAGTGTGGACGAACTCCGACCCCGGCGCAGCGGCCTGTCCGTCGTCGTCATGACGACGAGCCAGGGGGTCATGACCGACCGAGAGGCCCGACGCCGCAACATTGGCGGCGAGGCCGTTTGTGAGGTGTATTGATGTCACGAATCGGACTGAAACCGATCACCGTCCCCGGCAACGTCACCGTCACGGTGGAGAACGCCGAGGTGACCGTGAAGGGGCCCAAGGGCGAACTGAAGCAGACGGTCGCCCGCGAGCTCACCATTGAACAGAAGGACGGCAAGCTGACCGTGTCGCGACCGAACAACCAGCGGCGCAACCGGAGCCAGCACGGCCTCACCCGGACGCTCATCGCCAACATGGTCACCGGTGTCACCGAGGGCCACTCGAAGGCGTTGGAGATCCACGGTGTCGGCTACCGCGCCCAGGCGGCGGGGCAGTCGGTCACGCTCAACGTGGGGTACTCGCACCCGGTCGTGGTCACCGCGCCCCAGGGAGTGAACTTCGAAGTGAAGGCCGACGACAAGTCGCGCGTCACCACCATCGTCGTCAGCGGCATCGACAAGGCCCTCGTCGGCCAGACCGCCGCAGACATCCGCAAGACCCGCAAGCCTGACCCGTACAAGGGCAAGGGCGTGCGCTACAAGGGCGAGGTCATCAAGCTCCGCCAAGGCAAGAGGGCCGGTAAGTAACAATGTCAGTCAAAACCCGAAGCGACATGCGCGTGGTGCGCCACAAGCGCATCCGCAAGACCTTGGTCGGCACGACGGAGCGCCCGCGCCTCGCCGTGTTCAAGAGCCAAAAGCACCTGTACGCGCAGGTCATCGACGACACCAAGGGCCACACCTTGGCGGCGGCCAGCACGGCAGAAAAGGCCCTGGGCGCCAGCGACAACACCGAGGGGGCCAAGAAGGTCGGCTTGGAACTGGGCAAGCGTGCCGCGGCGGCCGGCGTGAAGACGGTGGTCTTCGACCGCGGCGGTTTCCGCTACCACGGTTGCCTGGCCAGCCTGGCCGACGGTGCCCGCGAGGCGGGACTGGAGTTCTAACATGGCACGAAGAGGACCACGAATCGTCGGTCGGCGTTCGACCGGCCAGAACCAACCCCGTCCGGACGGCGGGCCGCAGCTCGACGTCCGCGTCATCGCCTCCAACAAGGTGAGCAAGACGCACAAGGGCGGCAAGACCATGTCTTGGTCGGTGCTCGTCGTCGTCGGCGACAACAAGGGCCAGGTCGGTGTCGGCCTCGGTAAGGCGCGCGGCATCCCCGACGCCATCCGCAAGGCCGAAGACGCCGCGCGCAAGAACATGTTCCGGGTCGAAATGCTCGGCGCGACGATCCCCCACGAAGTCGAAGGCAAGCATGGCACCGCCCGTGTCATCATGCGCCCCGCCTCGCCCGGTACCGGCGTCAAGGCCGGATCGGCCGTCCGGATGTGCCTGGAAGCCCTCGGCGTCCACGACGTCTTGAGCAAGTGTCTCGGTAGCCGCAACAGCGTCAACATCGCCTATGCCACCGTCAACGCGTTCAAGGAGCTCCAAGCCCCCGAAAGCACCGCGTCGACCCGGGGGGCCGACGTCGCCCAACTGGTGCCCTGGCTCGCCAAGGCCCGTAAGGAGGAGGCTGACCATGCCTAAGGCGCTCAAGATCACCCTCAGCAAGAGCCTGATCGCCCAGGTGCCGAAGAACGTCAAGACCGCCCACGCCCTCGGCCTACGCAAGATCGGGCAGTCCACCCTGAACCATCCCACCGCGGCGGTGAAGGGCATGATCCACCAGATCAAGCACGTCTTGACGGTCGAGGAAGTCGAGGTCGAAGGCGAGATCCCGCGCAAGCGCCGTGGCCACAAGGCCAAAGCCGCCGCGACCGCCGCACCCAAGGCTGAGAAGAAGCCGAAGGCGGCCGCCAAGGCCGAGCCGGCCAGCGACGAACCCGCGCCCAAGAAGCGCACGACGAAGAAGAAAGCCGACGAGGCATCCGAATGAACCTGAACGATCTTCAACCGAACGAAGGCTCCACCAAGCGCCGCCGCCGCGTGGCGCGGGGCATCGGCAGCGGCCTCGGCAAGACCGCGGGCCGAGGCACCAAGGGCCAGAAAGCACGTCGGCAGATTCCGGCGTGGTTTGAAGGCGGCCAAACGCCCATCCACCGCCGGCTTCCGGTCAAGAAGGGCTTCCGCAACATCAACAGCGTCACTTTCGCGATCATCAACATGGACGACCTGGAAAAGCACTTTGACAAAGGCGCCGAGGTCACTCCCGAAGCGGTGGTCGCCAAGGGCATTGTCAGCGACCTGCCGAACGGCGGCCTGAAGGTGCTCGCGTTCGGCGACCTGTCGAAGAAGCTCACCGTGAAGGCCCACGCCTTCAGCAAGGCGGCCCAAGAGAAGATCGAGAAGGCGGGCGGCCAGGCGGTCACGCTGTGAGGATGGCCGCTGGTGCACTCGGTGGCTCCCCGGGCGGGGGCGACAAAAGTCTGCGGCTCTCGCTGGCGGACACGCTCCGCCTCGCCTGGGCAGACGACGACCTGCGCCAGCGGCTGACCTTCGTCATCGGCATCTTCCTCATCTACGCGATGGGTGTCCAGGTGCCCGTGCCGGTGCCGGGGTTCGACCCGGCGCAGATGCAAAAGCTGCTCGAAGACAACGCGTTCTTCAACCTTTTGAACACCTTTGGCGGCGGCGCGTTCAAGCGTCTGTCCATCTTCGCCCTCGGCCTCGGCCCCTACATCTCGGCCAGCATTATCATGCAGGTCCTCACCATGGGCATCCCCTCTTGGAAGGAGGAGATGAAGGAAGGTGGCGAATACGCGCGGAAGCAACAGAACAAGCGCACCCGCTCCCTGACCCTCGCCCTATGCGTGTTCCAAGGGTTCGGCCTCATGAGCCAGATGGGCCCGGTCGTCGCCCAGCTTGTGCCGTTCGCCAAGATCGCCGTCGTCATCTTCTGGATGTGCGGGTCGTCACTGTTGCAGTGGCTGGGTGAGCAGGTCACCGAGCGCGGCATCGGTAACGGTATTTCCATTCTCATCTTCGCCGGTATCGTCATCTCGATCCCCAACATCGCCGGAATCCTCGGCAACGCGGTCAAGAACGGCACCGTCGGTTGGGGGCAGGTCGTCGTCATCCTGGCCCTGTTCCTCTTGACGACGTACGTCGTCGTCTACTTCACCATCGCCCAGCGGCGTATCCCGATCGAGCACATGCGCCGGAACTTCGGCACCAAATCGATCGGCGGACAGGTGAGCTATCTGCCCATCTCACCGAACATGGCGGGCGTCATCCCCATCATCTTCGCCCTGGCCCTGACGAACCTGCCGAGCATGTTCCGCAGCGTGTTCCCGCAAGGCCACCCGGCCCAACAGGCGCTGGACATGATCGGGAAGTTCTTCTACCCTGACTTCCGCCACTGGGAAGGCTGGGTCGCCGCGGTCGTCTACGCCGCCATGATCTTCTTCTTCACGTACTTCTACACCGCGTTGCAGTACAACGTCGAAGACATGGCCGACAACCTGAAGAAGCATGGCAGTTTCATCCGTGGCATCCGGCCGGGCAAACAGACCAAGGAGTTCCTCGACGGCGTCATTTCGCGGGTCACCTTTGTCGGTGCCGGCTTCCTGGCCATCGTGGCTTTGACCCAGTACGTTCTGCCCCTCATCGCCGCCGTCCAGAACCTCGGCCTCATCTTTGGCACCTCGTTGCTCATCATGGTCAGCGTCGCGCTGGAAACGATGCGGCAGATCGAGGCGAACCTCCTGGCCAAGCAGTACGAGGGCTAAGCCTTGTCCCTCCGACTCATTCTCATCGGGCCTCCTGGTGTCGGCAAAGGCACCCAGGCGGCCCTTTTGGAGCAACGCGTCGGAGCACGGCCCCTCTCTTCTGGAATGATCTTCCGCTCTGAGATCGAGGCGGAGACCGACCTCGGCCAACTGGCCAAGAGCTACATCGACCGCGGGGAGCTGGTGCCCAACGGGGTGACGATCCAGATGATGGTCAAGCGGATCCGCACCGAGGACACGCGGCGGCGCGGGTTTGTCCTTGACGGCTTTCCCCGCACCGTCCGTCAAGCCGAGGCACTGACCGAGGAGTTGGAACACCTGGACGTCCACATCGACGCGGTGGTCTCGCTTGAGGTGCCCGAGGACGTCATCGTCGCCCGGTTGTCTGGTCGAATGGGCTGCACCAAGTGCGGCGAGATCTACCACTCGACTAACAAACCCCCCAAGCGGGAAGGCATTTGCGACAAGTGCAACAGCCCCCTCTTTGTGCGGGAGGACGACAAGCCCGACACCGTGCGCGAACGCCTGCGCGTCTTTCGCGAGAACACCAAGCCGGTGATCGACTACTACGAGTCCCGCGGCTCGTTGCGACGCGTCGATGCCGACCGCCAGGCTGACGAGGTGTACGACGACATCGTCAAGGGGCTCGTTTGATCCTCTACAAGAGCACCGCCGACATCGCGAAAATGCGCGAGGCGGGGCGGATCGTCGCCCGCACCATGCGCGAGGTCGCGGCCTGCATCGCCCCTGGCGTGACGACCAAAGAACTTGACGCCATGGCCGGGGAAAAGATCAGGGCCGCCGGGGGCGTGCCCAGCTTCAAAGATTACCGCGGCTACCCGGCGGACACCTGCATCAGCGTCAACGAGATGGTCGTCCACGGCATCCCTAACGACCGTCCGCTCGGAGAGGGTGACATCGTGACGCTGGATTTTGGCGTCATCCTGGACGGCTGGCACGCCGACGGAGCATGGACGTACCCCGTCGGGAAAATCGCACCCAACGCCCAGCGCCTGATGAACATCACCCGCGAAGCCCTCATGCAGGGCATCGCTAAGGCCAAGGCAGGGAACCGGGTCGGCGACATCGCCTCGACCGTCCAGAGGTATTGCGAGTCCAACGGCTACGGGGTCGTCACCGAGTTGGTCGGCCACGGGATCGGGCGCAAGCTTCACGAGGAGCCCAGCATCCCCAACGTCGGCCGCCCGGGCAAAGGCGAACCGATCCGTCCCGGCATGACGTTTTGCGTCGAGCCGATGATCAACGAGGGCACCGCCGACGTCAGGTACCTGGACGACAAATGGACCGTCGTGACGGCAGACGGTAAACTAAGCGCTCACTTCGAGCACACTGTCGCGGTGACTAAGGAGGGTCCGGTAATCCTGACCCAGGAATGACGACCAGTTCGTCAGGAAAACAAGCCCACGTATGGCACGCTATAAACACCAAGCCCCCCGCCGCAAGCAGGTCGAAGGCAAAGAAGAGGCGATCAGCCTTGACGCCGTCGTCACCGAAAACTTGCCCAACGCCCAGTTTCGAGTGAAACTCGAAGACACCGGCCAAGAGATCCTTGCCTACGTCAGTGGCAAGATGCGCAAGTATTGGATCCGGCTGATGGTCGGCGACCGCGTGAAAGTCGAAGTCTCCCCCTACGACCTCACCCGTGCCCGGATCGTCTACCGGTACTAACAGCGCGAAACCGTCGCCGGGCGCCTAGCCGCGGCAGCACGCCGCCGCGACCATGGTGTCGAACGCCTTCCTCGGGTCTTCAGGCAGACCAAAGGTCTGCGCCATAAAGACCGCGACCGTACCGCTTTTCGGATCGGCCCAGTACTCTGTTCCAAACGCTCCGGTGTGACCAAAACTCCCGGCAGGACGAAGAGTCGTCCCCACGGGCGCTCTCCGCGAGACGATCCATCCGATCCCCACCCCGCGCTCGGTGTTCCCGTCCATCAAGAGGTCTCCGGTCTGGAGCGACGTCATCAATTTGGTGCCGGACGGAGAGAGCAGGCTCTTGCCCAAGAAGCTCTCGATGAACTTCGCCATGTCGGCGGCGGTCGAATAGAGGCCGCCAGCCCCGTTGGCGAACTTGGCTCCGCTCCGGAACCGGTCGTGGGCAAAAACTTGCAGGGCGCCCGGACGTCCGGTGTAGACCTGGGCGAGGCGCGGTCTCTTGTTTGTCGGCAAGAAGAAATGCGTGTCGGTCATGCCCAACTTGTCAAAGATCCGCTTCTGGACGAACTCTTGGAACGCCTGGCCGGTGACTTTCTCCACCACGGCGGCCGCCGCCGATATCCCGACCCCGCTGTACTTGATCTGCGTGCCCGGCTGGTAAAGGAGGGGTTCGGTGCCGATCAGCTTGCTGTAGTCGGCCAGGGTCATGGTCCATTTCTGCTCGTCGGTAAGGCCGCCGGGGTCGTCCGAGGCCAGACCGCTGGTGTGGGTCAGGAGGTTGAGCACGGTCGGGGCACGCTCCACCTTCGCCCCTTGGACGGTCACTCCCTTCATCGACGGAAGGAACTTGGCCACCGGGTCGTCCAGGTTCAAGAGTCCGTCCTCCACGCACAGCATGACCGCCGTCGCGGTCACGGGCTTGGTCATCGACATCACCTGGAATATGGTGTCGTCCTGCATGGGCTTCCCGGCATCCTTGTCAGCAAGCCCGATGGGGCGGCTGAGAAGGACACGCCCCCGTTGCCGGACAAGGACGACACTGCCCGCCAGGGCTTCGTGGTGGACAGCCCTCACCAGGGCCGGGACGACTTTATCAAGCCTGGCCGGGTCAAAGGTGGTTGATTGCGCGGCGGTTGCAAGGATGATGGCGGCGATGCTCATGGTCGGATGCTCTTCACGGTGTCGATGACGGTGCCGTCGACCCAGGTGACCAGGCCGATAATGTCGTCGGTGGTCGGCGCGGCAGAGGGGGGGCCTCCGGCCAGCCCTTCGGCCTCCCGCTTGATGTCGTGGATGTCGCGCAAAGGAAGGCGCGAACCCTTGACCGCGTCGAGAAGGTCTGTCCGGCGCGGGTTGACCGCGACGCCCCGCTCGGTGACGACCACGTCCACAAGCTCGCCCGGGCCGCAGGTCGTCGTCAGGCGGTCGCGGAGCACAGGGATCCGGTTGCGTAAACTCGGGACGGCAAGGATGGTGCACCGACTGAACAACGCGTCCTGCCAACCCCCCAGGCCGTGGAGCAACCGGCCGTCCGAGTGGGTGGCGACATTGGCGTTGAACTCCATGTCCACCTCCGTGGCCCCCAAGACGGCGACGTCCAGCATCGAGGCGGTGCGTCCCTTGCCGTGGTAGTTGTAGCTGTTGAAGGGGGTCGTCATCACATGCCGCTCGTTCTCACGGATGCTGCGGACTCCCTCGAGGTCGAATGTCTGGCCGTCGAGAACGGCCCCGACTTGCCCAGCCTCCAGCATCTGGACCAGCTGCCGGGTGCTCCCGCCGCGCGCGAAGGCGGCCCGGACGCCCTCGGCCCTCATCATGTCGGAGAGATAGACGGTGAACGCCAGCGACACGCCTCCGGCACCGGCCTGGAACGACCATCCCTCGCGCATGATGCCGGCCGCCCGGCAGAACTCGGCCGCAAGCCGACCGATCAGCAGCCGCTCCGGCGACTTTGTCATCTGGGTGGTGCCGCTGACAATCTGGGACGGGTCGCCGATCGAGTCGACCACGACGACTTGGTCCACATGGTTCCCCGCGATCTGCCACGGGGCACAAGGGAACTCGACCAAGTTGTCCGTGACGGCGATCACGTGGTCGGCGGTCTCGGCGTCGCCGACGGCAAACCCGAGGCTGCCGCAGGCCGACGGCCCCCAGGCACCGGTCATGTTGCCGAACATGTCGCACGAAGGGGCCGCGACGACGGCGACGTCGATGTGGACGTCACCCTCGACGATGGCCCGATACCGGGACCCGTGAGAGCGCAAGACCGCCAGTCCACGCATCTTCCCTCGGCTCGCGTAGTCGCCTACCGGGCCGTTCAGACTCCCTTCGATGTGGTGGACCGTGCCGTCCTCCAAGTAGGGGAGCAACGCCTCGTGGCAGGGAAAGACCGCGCTGGGGAACCACACGACGTCCCTGACTCCCAGTTCCTTCACCGCCTGGAAGAGCATCAGGGCGCAGCGGTCCCCGTTGCGCAAGTGGTGGTGGGTGCTCAGGGTCATCCCGTCACGGAGCCCTGCCCGCGACAAGGCCTCCTTCAGGTCGGCGACGCGCTTGTCGCCGTCGGCCGGAAAGTCCGCCGCCGTCCGGAGCGGTGGCCCGACTCTCCGGCCCTCGGGCCGGACGGCACCCAGACCTCCGTACGGTCTCCACACCTGGCCCGGTGCCCGGTCGAACGTCATCACTCTTGCTCCTCGCCCAGCGTCAACACCTGCTGGGCGCGGCGATAGACCGGTTCGTCCACCATCCGCCCGTCGACGGCGACGGCCCGCCCCGCCGCCGCTTCATAGGCCTCGACCGTCCGCCTCGCCAAGTCCAACTCGCCGGCGTCCGGGGTAAACCCCGCGTGGACGGCCGGGACCTGGGCCGGATGCACGCAACCGACTCCCTCGTACCCAGCCGCGCGCGCCGTGCGGGCATAGGCCGAGACCGCGGGCAAGTCGTCGAACCGGGGGTACACCGACGCCAAGGGCATGACACCGGCCGCCACGGCGGCGTTGAGCACCCGGCCCCGCGCCCAGGCCGACTCCGCCTGGCCCTCCGTCCGCTGGGCGCCGATGTCCCGAAGGTAGTCCTCGACACCGAGCGACGCGGCGACCACACGGGGGCTGCACCGCAGGAGGTCGTAGGCGTTCTCCACCCCAAGGGCCGACTCGACCAACACGACCACACGGGCCAGCGAGCCAATCTGACCGAGTGTCCGGTCGAGGGCGACAATCTCCTCCGGGTGTTCGCATTTGGGGAGCCAAAACGCCTCGACACCCGCGTCGGCAAGGAACGCCGCCTCCGCAAAACCGGCTTCACCGGCGTTGATGCGGACGGAGACCTCTGCCCCACCGAAATCCAGACTCCGCAACGCCTCGTCCACCAGCCAGAGGGCGGCGTGCTTCTCAGAAGCAGGCACGGCGTCTTCCAGGTCGAAGACGTAGACGTCGGCGGGGCACAGGCTGGCGTTCAGAAGGAGTTTGGGGGTGTCGCCCGGGACATACAGCCGGGACCGGCGTAGGCGGCCAGTCCGCGGGCTGCGCCGGACGGCGGCCCGTCGGGGAGCTTCGTACCCGGCTTGGGCGAAGGTCGATCCCAGCCGGGCCCGCCACGTGAAAGGCAAGGCTCCGGAATCGACGGCGTGGACGCGCAGGCCCGGGCCGCCCCAGTCGACGGCCATCTCCTGGACCTGCCGCTCGATCGCCTCCCCGTACAAGGTCTTTACCGACGACTCGTAGCTGAACGAGAACTGGCCGTCGGGTTCGGCGACGACCCTTACGTCTGCCCGGATGTCGGGCCCGGCATGACCAGCGACAAAACTCATTGCCAGGCCACCGGAAGCCACGTGTTGCGCCAAGCCCCGTGATGGGCTCCCCCGGCGCGGTAGTAGGGGCTCAAAGTCACCGGTTTGCCTCCCGGCGGCCTGAGTTCGACGTCGTCGCCCGACTCATGCAGGCAGTTAAGCGGGAACAGACGTGGCAAGCGGACGGTCGGCGCGGTGGGGATGTCCCCGTCTGGGCCCGCCGCCAAGACAAAGGGGCCACGGCTGAAACAGACGTACTCCTCGTGGACGACCTCTTGGCCGTGGTGGTCGACAGTGTGCGTGTAGGGTTGGGCGGCGACCTTTGGCCGGGCCTCGAACTGGAATGGCTCGCCCGGGGACAGGACGGCCTCGACAACCCTTCCGCCACCCTCGCACCAGGCCGGTACCCGGACATGAAGGGTCGTGGGTTTGTCCGCGGCCAGGCTGAACCTCTCGTCCCCTTGGCGGACTAACTGCACTCTGACCCCTTCCGGTGTCTCGGCTTCGAAAGGTTGAAGCAGATTGACCGTCGAGCCGTCAAAGGCGGCCCGTGCGGCACGCTCCAGGGCCAGGGCCCCGCTTGACTTGCAGCACGCCCAGTGGTAGGTGTTGTTGCGGCGGCCGTTGGCAAAGGTGAAGTAGCACCAGTCCTCCCCATCGGCGTCTTGAGCCCCAAGCACGGCGTTGAGCAGGGTCTTCTCCGCTTCGTCGGCATAGGACGGGTCGCCGGTCAGGGCGTGGAGGCGGAGGGAGAGGTCGAGCCAGGTCGCCGACGAGCACGTCTCGACAAACCCAGTCGGGGTAAAGAACCCCCGGGGGTTGAACACCTCCATGTGGGTCGCCACGCCTCCCCACGGGCCACCCAACGGGTTGAGGTGGTGACGGCGGACGTCGTCGTAGAGCGCCACGACGGCCTGGAGGGCTTGGTCGTCGTCCAGCGCCTTGCCTGCTTCGAGCATGCCGACCAGGCACCAGAGGATCTGATACACCTTGCCAGTCCCCACCTTGCTCACGTCGCACCCGGGGCGGGCAGAAAGGAGTCCGAGTCCTTGGGCGTCGGCGTACCGGAGTTCCTCGATCGCCGTCGTGGCGAAGCGCAGGTCACTGGTCACCTGGGAGAGCAGGGCAAGGGGCTCGACCATGACCAAGCTGCTCAGGCCCGCGTGGTTACCCTGGTGAACGAGGTGCCGGCCTTCGCTCACCGTCCGGACGACCAGACTGCCGATGCGCTCGGCGACTTGAAGGGCGTCCGGGCGGCCTGTCGCCAGGAGCCCGAGCACCAGCCAGGCGTGCACCCACAGGTCCCACGTCCTCTGCCCCCCGACATGTTCCGACGTGAACCGGGCCAGCGACCCCGACGGGTACGTCCCCAGGTAGCCGTCGGGTTCCTGCCATCCCGCCAACGCCTCGACGACCCGACCGATTGAGCGGTCCAGATCTTCGTCGCCGGTCCGACCCGCCGCCAGGCTCGCCGCCACCAACCACTTGCCGACGTGCTCGCCATACCAGTCGCCACCGTGGCTCGCTTCCCGGGAGGTCGGCGAGAACATCGCGACCGGTTCGGACTCCTCGTCGATGACAAAAGACTTGAGCCTTCGTTCGACACTCAGGTCGACCGCCCGCCTCAGGGGCTCGGACGTGAAGCGGAAGCGGACGGAATCCGGCATCAGGCCAGGCCACCCGACAACGGAGCAATCGTGGGAGTCCCGGCACCGAAGCAGCCAGACTCGACCATGAACGCGACCGCCCCGCTGAGGATCGGGTCGGCTTCGTCCGTGACCTGCAGGACCGGGACGCCGTCGATGGTCAACCGGAGGGTCGGGCCCGAGACCTCGACGCAGAACTCATAGTCGTGGAAGGGTTCCCAAGCGAACGGGGCCTGGGCGACGACCCGCCGCTCGTGGTCGACCTTGTCGAGGCGGACTTCGCCGGCTCCGCCGAACACAAAGGCGTAGAACTGCCTCATCCCCCGGCACCGCACGGCGAGCCCGGCTGACGTGGCCATCCGCGGCGTGACCCGGGCCGTGACGCGATAGTCGGTCCACTCACGGTTTCCCTGGATGAGGAGGCCGGTGCCCTCGTTGTGGGTGAGGAACTCATAGGCGTCCCGGACGTATTGGAACCGGTCGACGGCCTGGCCCCAGGCCCTGGCCCACATCGTTCCCTTCACCGGCGGCCACGAGGTCGTCGGCACCCCCGACCAATCGACTGTGTCAATCAGGAGCCGGCCGCTCTCTAACGCGACACCAAGTTCGTGAACCGGATACCCACCTTGGTCACCGATCGTCCACGCGACCTCGGTCGTCTCGCCTTCGGCCAGATGGAAGGCCGGCCCGTCCACCGTGACCGTCTCGTCGTTCTCGTCATATCGACCGATAAAGAACCTTCCCTTTGTGCCGGCGGCGAGGCCAGAAAGTATGGCCTTGACGGTGTGCCCGGGATAGAGCGTCGGGCTGGCGACAAGGACGTAGCCGGTCACCACGTCCTTGAACTCCGGCGGGATGAACGTCGGGGTGGAGGCACGGACGGCGGCGTGGCGGGCGTCGACGACCAACCCGCCGAGGCCGTCTGCCTCGGCCTGGCTGATGTTGTGGACGGCACCGGGACGGTCGGCACAACGCCAGCCCTGGACACTCCCCGGGAACGAAAAGTGGAACTTGGCCCCGCCCTTGGGAGCCAGCCGAGGCAGTCCCGCCAAGGCACGTCCCGCGTCGGCGACGGCGACCGCCTCGGAAACGGCGTCCGTGATCGCCCGCCCCGTGTCGGCTGACGGCAGGTAGAGCCGGTCAGCGACCGGGCCGCGCCAGTCCTTGACCGCCAAGCCCGGCAAACCACGGAGCACCCCGAGAACCGTGCCGACGTTGCCCGAGTTGCAGTCGGTGTCCCACCCCGAGGTGTTGACGATCGACATGGAGGTGTCGAAGCATCCCCGCCCATGCAACAGGCTCATGATGACGACGCCGTGGTTGGGCACAAGGTGGCAGTTGCCCACAAACCGGTCGTAGCCGTACTCACGGTCGAGGAAGGCCCGCGCCTGGCGCCACGTGTCACCCCGGGCAATACCCTCCCGCAGTTCGTCGATCAGCCGACGCACGACGCAATCCGGCGGGACAAGGGAAGCCGCCTCGGCGACGACGCTCTCGATGTCGCGGCGAACAAAGGCCAACGCGACCATGGCGGCGACGACTTGGGCGCCGTAGACCGCCTCACCGTCGTGGCTGACGCTGGCCGCCCGCCGGGCGAAGTCGGCGGCCCGCTCGGGGTCGCCGGGATTGACGAGACCCCATCCGTCAATGAAGATCTGGCTGCCGATTTGCTCGGAAACGATCTGCGAGTTGAGGGCGGCCGAACCGCTTTGCGGAGCCGGCACACCGCTCTTCAGCCGCAAATAGGCGGTGTGCTCCGTCGAGTTGCCCAGGCCGCCCCACCACAGGATCGTCTTCTCTTCGACCAGATAGTTCAGCCATGTCCGGCCGATTTGTTCAGGGGTAAGGCCTGGGTCATAGCCGGAGTCTTCAAGAGCGCGAAGAAAGGTCAGTGTCCCCGAGATGTCGTCGTCGGTGACAATGAGGCGGCGGGCGCGCTTCTCATGGACGTAGTAGGTGATTTCGCCGAACTCGGCCTCAATGCGGTCTTGGCTCCAATTCTCTACCGGACGGCCCAGGTAGACGCCGATCAACTTGCCCAACACACCCGCATAGACCCGCTCGGCGTAGGACGGGTGCGAGGCGTGGCCGACCGGTTCGGGCACCGGTGGCGAGGCGAGGGAAGTCGGAGGGACGATCATGACTTTTTCAGGAGGATTGTGGCCAGGGGTCGCGAACCAGTTTTGAGCTCCACCTTGGCCGTGACGCTCTTGCCCGCCATAAGAGCCCGTCGCACCGCCCCGAGCAGTTCCTCGGGCGGGCCGACCAACTCGGCGTCGATGTCGAACGTGCGGGTCAGGGCCGTCGCGGGGACCGCCGTGCCGGAACCGTTGTCCGGAACCCCCTTCAGCTTCAAGACGAACCGCATGTCGTCGGGAGCCTGGAGACCTTGCCGCGACATTTCTTGAGCGACCGCCTCACGTAGTTTGGCACTGAGGTCGGGCGGCAAGTCGGCGACTTGCGCCACCGCCTGCGCCCGGCCCGACAAGACCTTGGCCCGACAGGTGAGCCCGGCGCGGGGGTCGACCGCCCGGGCCGACGAGACGCTGCCACCGACCGCCTCGACACTCAACTCGGTCACGTCTCCCGGCGCGAACGGCTGGTCGTCACGGAGTTTCAGGTCGTATCCCTTGAGAGCTGCCGTCGCCGATTTCACCAAGTCTTGGCCCAGGAGCTGGCTGGACACGACCGTCCCCCCGGACGTCGACTGCCGGAGGACGACTCCCGCCGACGGCTCCACCACGATGTTCGAGACGCGTAGCTCGCCGGATTCGGTCGCCCTCGCGACGGACGGCCCGGCCAGACTTGCCTTGCAGACGATCCGGTTGGGGTCGTACACCGTGCCGACCGCTTGGCCCGGCGGGACGATGCCGTCCGGACCGGGCTTGGCGGACATCTTGAAGATTCCGTCGCTTGGCGCGACGAACACCTGGGGCGCGCCCTGGCTGCTTGTGGTGTATGTGAAGACGGGCTGACCCCTCTTGACCGGCCCGAAGTCGTCGACGAGCGTGTCGACTACGTGGACCGGGGTGTCGAATACCGCCGGCTCGCCCGCCAACTCCAACTTGACCTTGTCCGCCGACACCGTCTCGTCGACCGCATAGGTGAAGGCATAGACAAAGCCACCGATGACAAGGGCGACGACGACGTAGCCGAACCGCTCCAGCCAGGTCATGTACTTGGCATAGACGCGGCGCAACGCCCGGTTTTGGGTGCGCCAGTCGGGAGGCAAAGGGGATCTCATGGGTTCACCGTCACTGTCGTCCTTTCATGGGCTTGGTTCATGCGCTGGTACAGGCCGCCGCTTCGCAATAGTTGTCCGTGCGTTCCGCGCTCCACCACGGCGCCTTTGTCCATCACGACGATCTCATCGGCGTCGACGACGGTGTGCAGGCGGTGGGTGACAAGCAGAACGGCCCGGCCCCGGCTGACGCGACGGACGACCGCCATCACCAAGGCTTCGGTCTCGGCGTCGAGGGCCGATGTGGGTTCGTCGAGGAGCAGGAGCTTGGGGTCGCCCAGCACCGCCCGGGCAAGCCCGATCCGTTGCCGCTGGCCTTCCGACAGCCCGGCGCCACTGGCCAGATCCGTGTCCAATCCGTGGCCCAACCCGGCGAGCCATGGCCCAAGGCCTACCTCGTCCATCACCGCCGCAAGGCGGTCGTCACTGGCCTCCGGGTCGGCGACAAGGAGGTTGTCGCGGACCGAGCCGGCAAAGATGAACGTGTGTTGGTTGACCACGCCGCATTGGCGGCGGAAGGTGGACGCCCGGAGGGCGTCGACGTCCTTGCCGTCGAGCAAGACTTGTCCGGAGTCCCGGCCGACCAACCGCAACGCGACCGAGACGAGGGTGCTCTTGCCCGCTCCGCTCGGCCCCACGACGGCGACCATCTTTCCGGGGGACAGGGTGAGGTCCACATCCCGGAGCACGGGGCCGATCCCCGGCCTGGACGCCGAGACCCCCACCATCTCCAACCTTCCGGAAAAGTCGCCCAGCGGCACCGCCCCCGGGGCGTCGGCGGCGTCCTCCGGCGCGGTCAGGATCTGCATCAGGCGGTCGGCCGAGACCATGGTCTGCCAAATCCAGCATCCAAAGTTGACGATCCGCTCCAAGGGGAACGCCAACCGGCCCAAATAGGCGATCATCGGCACCGTCATGCCCAGGGTCATCTGCCCAAACACGACCTTACGGATGAGATAGACATAGATCGTCGTCTGCTTCAGGTAGGGCAAGAGCTTTTGGGTCGCGAACTCGAAGCCGACAAGGATGAGATACCCCTGGGCGGCGACCCGCTGCACGCCGATGTTCGCCTTGGTGTTCCGAAGTCGCTCGAACCGCGACCGGCCGAGCGCCTTGATCGTGGAAAAACTGGACGCCGCCTCCATGACCGAGGCGTCGCGGAGCTCGCAGAGCTTCAGGCGGCGGCGGTCGTAGACCCGGCCGTAGTGGGTCACCCAGACGAACAAGATGGTCCAGGGCACCAAGAACCCGAGGACGACCAGGGTGAGGACCGGGTCGACACTGACGGCGGCGACAAGGATCAGGGCGAACTCCACCAGCATCGTGCAGGTAGGCAGTATCCGGACCAGCATGTGGGCGATCCGGTCGGCGTCGGTGCTGACCCGGAACTGCATCTGGCCGACCGGCACGGACTCGACCTCCTCCAGTGCGATCCGCTGGATCCGGGCGTACATCCGACGGCGGATGTCGAGGCCCACGAGCATCTCGGCGGTCGAATAAATGTAGGTCCTCAAGGCCGAAAGCAGATAGACCGACGCGGCAAGGCCGGCAAGGACACAGGCGATCCTCACCGCCAGGTTCCAGTCCCGGGCGGGAAAGGCCTGGTCGATGATGGACTTGCCCAGCCAGGGCATCGTCAAGTTGAGCAACGTGACCGAGACGTCGATCAGACAGACGAGAAGGAGTCGGTGGATCTGCGGCCGGAGGAAACGCAGGACGTACTTGAAGGCCTTCCACGAGCCTCGCGAGACCTCCTGTCCCAAGTAGCCCGACTCAACTGCTTCGGCCATGGTCCTCCTCGGCGGCCTGGCGCAGCCACAGGTCTCGGTAGGTGCCCGGCACCTGGACGAGTTCGGCGTGGCTGCCCGACTGGACGATCCGCCCGCCCTCGAGCACGATGATCCGGTCGCAGGCCTCCACTGCCTTCAAGCGGTGGGCGACCGAGACCACCGTCCGACCCTTGCGGATCCGCTCGATGGTCGCCAAGACCCTGGCCTCGGCTTCGGGGTCGAGGGCCGACGTCGCCTCATCGAGGAACAAGATCTTGGGGTCGCGGACGATGGCCCGGGCGATGCCGATACGCTGGCGTTCGCCGCCGCTCAACCCGCTCCGCTCGCCCACGAGGGCGTCGATCCCCTCGGGCCGCCGGGTGACGAACTCGTCCGCCCCCGCGAGCCGAAGGGCGTCGAGAATCTGGTCGTCGGTCGCTTCGGGAAGGCCGAACCGGATGTTGTCGGCCAGGCTGCCCTGATAGAGGAACGTGGCCTGAGGGACACAGGCGACATGTTGGAGGTAGGAGTCCACCGCCACGTCGCGGATGTCCTGCCCGTCGACGAGCACCGCGCCACCCTCGGCCCCGTAGAGGCGCAGGCAAAGGTTGACCAGCGAACTCTTCCCCGCCCCGCTCGGGCCGACGATGCCGAGATACTCGCCCGGCTTGATCGTGAGGTCGAGGGCCCGGAGCACCGGCTCGCCCTGCCGGTAGGAAAAGTCCACCCCGCTGAACTCGATCCCTCCTTCGACACGCTCCATAGCCTTGGCGTCTGGCTTGTCGAGAAGCTGGGGCGACGTGTCGAGGGTCTCCAAAATGCGCCGGACGGGGACCAACTGCATCTTGACCAGCTGGAGGAGCTGGACAAAGTTCTGAAGCGGCATCTGGGCCGCCTCGATCAGGAGTGCGGTGGCCACCCAGTCGCCGATGGTGGCCTGGCCCAGCACGATGCGACGGGCCAGATACAGGTAGACGACGACGGTGACGACCCACCGCATCCCCTGCTGCAGCAGGCCTTGGGTCTGGACGAGCTTGCCCGCCAGGCGCACCCCGGCCGTCCGGGCTCCGCCGGCGGCCCGGAAGAACTTCTTGCGTTGGAACGCCAGGCGGCCGGCCGACGCCACCGCCCTCAGGCCCGAGATGCTGTCGCGCAGGACGGCGGTCTCGTTCTCGACGCCCGCCTTGAACTCAAACCCGGCGGCCTGGACTTTGTTGAAGGCGAGGTAGGACAGAACCGCGAACGGGACGATGTAGGCGAGCAAGATCAGAGACACGACCGGGTCGATCAACCACAGGAGCGCACAGCCCCACGCCAACGAGTACGACGTCTCCAGAAAGAGGGGCATCGTCCGGCTGAAAATCCCCATCACGCCCGGGTCGTAGGGGTCGACGTCGTTTGAATAGAAATACGTGAGCTGGACTTCCTTGCTGTCGGGGGGCATCTGGCCCGCGGGGGTCGATGTTTCAACCCGGTTGCCGACCCGGAACATCGAGACCATGTCGGCCGTGGCGCGATAGAGGTGCTCGCCGGGAGGCCGTTGCGACAGAGTCGCCATCGAAAGCCGGAGGAGATGACGGTAATAGCGCAGGCGCAAGTCCAGCGTCGCCCGCATCGAGACATACCACTCGATGACCTCGCGCCATACCGAGAGGATGTTGCTGACCAGCCACAGGCCCGCCTGCAGCAGGAGGATGCGCACCACGGCGTCCCACCGTTGCGGGGCCGTCATCGACCCTGACGCGATGGCCTGGTTCGTCAGGTCACGGGTCAAGAAAACGGCCAGTTGGGCCAACGGGACCGCCAGCAGGACGAAGGCCAGACCCAAGATGAACTTCGACCGGTAGGGCCGGAGGAACCCCCAAAGGCGCACGAGGACTTGCCACGTGCTGGCTTCTGGGCCGGCGCCACTCCTTGGGTCGGGGGATTGAGACATTGGTCTGGGCTATAGCCCGGGCCTGCCGACCGAGTCCGGTCGGCAGGAACTCCGGGCCAACGGTCTCACTGGGAGACCGGGTCAGTGGTCCGTTCGCGGTAGCCGGGCTGGCCCCGCTTCGGAGGGTCACGGTCTTCGAGGTCAGCCTTCGTGACCTTGCTGAGGTCGACCTGCTTGGGTTGCGGGTTCTGGGAAATGAAGAACCCGACGACCACTGCCACGACGACGACCCCGACCAAGACCAAGACGATCGGTTTGACTTCGGTGGTTTTCACGGTTACTGCGTGGCCTGCTCCCAGTGCCCCCAGAAGGTCTTGTCCATGCCGCCGCCCTCCGACTTGTCAAGCGGGATGTACGTCGTGTTTCCGCCACCGTAACCGGCGCATTCCTCGGCCTCGGTGACCGTCTGATAGACGCCGCTCACCCGGGTGTACGGGACGTTCCCGGCATGGCCGTCGCCGAACCCGGCGATGATCTTGTCGCGGTGGAACTTCGTCGCCGAATAGACGCGGTTCAGACGGGTGTTGGCCACGGTCTCGGGGCTGACGCTGACGGCGCAGGCCGCCTCGTCCGTGACGAAGTTGTAACCCGTCGACAGGTTGCCGGTCGGCCTCGTGACGATCATGTAGGCGCCGCGCTTGGCGATTTCTTCTTGGGCCGAGATCGTCCGGTAGACGCGCGGATAGAACGTGTCGGGCGGCGTGAACGGCTCGTATCCGAGCCAGCCGTTGCGGTTGGCGGCGAGGGTCACGAACTGAGACCACGTGTAGTCGGTGGTACTGCTCGTGTCCACCGCGACGCCACGGGCGGCGTCGAACATGATCTGCTTGCTCTTGAGATAGGGCTCGAGGATCGCGTAGTAACCCGCCGTCGGGCTCTTGGTCACGTCCTGGTACAGGTGGGCGACGTCGTCGTAGTCGTTGGAGTAGATGAGGCCACCCAAGGTGATCTGCTTGACGTTCGAGATGGTGGCCGTCGTCTTGGCCGCGGCCTTTGCCTGGGCGAAGACCGGGAAGAGAATGGCCGCCAAAATCGCGATGATCGCGATGACGACAAGGAGCTCGATGAGGGTGAAGCCAGCGGAGTTGTTGCGTTTCATTTGCGCCTCGTTGCGGGTTTCCGGGGGTTCACGTGGTCTCCCCAGGGGTGAATTCGACGGGCAGCACAGTCAGGTCTGCGACCTCCCCCGTGCCGTCGAGTTGGTTGACGAGAAGTTGCACGGCCCGCTGGGCGACGTTCGCCCAATGAGCACGTACAGTGGTGAGCTTCGTCGCGGGTTCGAACGGGGGTTGAATCCCGTTGAACCCCGCGACGGCCAATTCTTGCGGGACGGATATCCCGACTTCCTTGCAGTAGGCGCAGAGGGCGTGCGCGCTGGGGTCGCCCCAACAGACCGCCGCGGTGATGCCCAGCTCCCTTCGGCGGGCGAGCAAGTCGGCCTCGTGCGCCTCCACCTTGCCCCTCCAGTCCGTCGTGGAGCCCTCGACCGTGGACATGCCCAGCTCAGCGGCCCGCTGGACGAACGCGTCCTTGCGGCGGGTCGCCGAGTCGGAGACCCCGGGGCACTGCCGGTACAGGATGGTCTTGTGGCCCTTGGCGTGCAGGTGTTCGGCGATCGCCACCGACCCCGCCTCGTCGTCGGCGATGACCGACGGCACGCCCGGGATCCGGTCGGTGATCGCGACAAAGCGCATCGTCGAGCCACGGAGCTTTTCGACCAAGGGGTCGCCAGGCGCCGCGATCAGCACCAGCCCGTCGATCTTGCCGCCGGCGAGCTCGGCAAAGACTTCGTCCACGCCATAGCGGTGGAACGAGTAGTGGATCATCAGGTCGCGATAGCACTCTTCGCAACCGCGTTGGAGCCCGGTCAGCACTTCGGCATGGAAGGAGTCGTGCGGCTCCAGGTGCCCGTAACCAAAGTACAAGCCCAGGATGTTGGTCTGCTTGGTGCGCAATGCCCGCGCCAAGGAATTGGGCAGGTAACCCATGTCCCGCGCCGCGTCGACGATCCGCGACCGGGTCGCCTCCGAGACCCGGGTGTTTGACTTCGACCCGTTCAGCACGACCGAAACGGTGAACGGACTGACGTTCACCCGCTCTGCGATGTCTCGCAGACTGACGTTCCGGTTCGACTTGGGCTTAGTTGCCATTGCCTCGATGACCAATCGCTTGGTCTATCCGAGACCAAAGGATTGGTCAGACATTATTGCGCCCACTTTCCCGCTTTTGGGGCCCCTCTAGTCAAACCTAGTAAAAATACCTGGAGTCGGTCGATGACCCATTTGACCAAATGTTTGGTCAAAGTAGACTCTCCGGACATGAAAACCGTGCTGGTCGTCGGCAGCGCTAACCTTGACCATGTCTACCGGGTGCGCCAGATTCCCGCCCCGGGAATGACGGTCGCCGCCACCGGTTACCAGACCTTTCCGGGTGGCAAAGGCATGAACCAGGCGGTCGCCTGCGCCCGGTCCGGGGCCCAGGTGGTCTTTTGCGGCAGTGTCGGCGACGACGACGCCGGCTCGGCCTTGCTCCAGGTCCTCCAAGAGTCCGGTGTCGATGTCAGCCATGTCGTCCGTTCGGAGGTGCCGACGGGCAACGCCTCGATCCTCGTCGCCGACGACGGGACCAACCTCATCACCGTCGCGGGGGGAAGCAACGCCGCCCTCGACACCGGGCATGTCGAAAAGACGCTGGCCGCAGTACGGCCCGACGCCGTTCTGGCCCAACTGGAAACCAACATGCCCTGCGTGGAGGCGGCCTCGCGGCACCCCATGTTCATCCTTAACCCGGCTCCCGCCGCCGCCCTGCCCGACAGACTGCTCCGCCGGTGCTTTGCCGTCACCCCCAACGAGACCGAGGCCGAATCCCTTACCGGGGTGGCACCCGTCGACGAGGCGAGCACCCTTCGTTGTGGCGAGCGGCTCCGAGAACAGGGAGCCCAAAACGTCGTGGTCACGCTGGGAGAGAAGGGGTCGTTCTGGCTCGGTGCCGACGGCCCGGCCATGGTCGGCACCCCCAGGGTGAGCCCCGTCGACACGACGGCGGCGGGCGACGTTTTCAACGGCGCCTTGGTCGCCGCCCTCATGCTGGGCGACGACTTTGCCGGCGCCCTGCGCTATGCCTCCCAGGCGGCCGCCCTCAGCACCACGCGGATGGGGGCGATCTCGTCGGTCCCGACCAGGGCCGAGGTGGAGGCCGCCTTCGGCTAGGCGGCCGGCGCACCTTCGCGCAGGTCGAGCGCAGCCTTCAGGGCGGCGGCCGCCGCCTCGTACTTCTCGGGGGTCCACTGGTACTTGCGGGCCAGGCGCAGGCCCTCCGGCCTCGTCCCGACCCGGTAGTGGCGCGCCCCGTCGTGGAAGTAGCCGGTGTAGACCTTGTCCGCCCGGGACTCGACCAGCTGCCGGGCGAAGTCCACCGGGTCGCGCAGGGGCAGCATCGGCATCACGCAGGCCGTCGTCGGGATCCCCGCGGCATGGAGCATCTTGAGCGCGGCCAACCGGCGGACGATACTTGGCGCGGAGGGCTCGAACACCTTGCGCACGGTGTCGTCGTCGGTCGGCACCGACACGTTGACTTGGACGCGCTCGAACCGTCCGAGGACGTCGACGTCGCGGACCACGAGCGGCGACCGGGTCTGAATGACGATCCGAGGTTGGGGTGACATTTCGGCCATCACCTCCAACAACGACCGGGTCAACTGGGTCTTCGATTCGACCGGCTGGTAGGGGTCGGTGGCCGAACCGATGTACACCTTCGCGCCAGGCAGGGCCCTTTCCCTGCGCAGCAGCCGGACGGCGTTCGACTTGACCTGGACCCACTCTCCCCACGTCGCCATCTCCTCTGGCTCGGAGAACCACGCCGCATAACAGTACGAACACCCGAACTGGCAGCCACGGTACGGGTTGAGCATGTAGTCGTAGCTCTTCATCATCCCCGTCGCCGGGGTGAGGATCGATTTGGCCTCGCGCTCGGTGAACACGGTCTGGCCCATCCTCGCCGGCGGCTTGGGCCGGGGTTCCGGCCCGAACAACGTCATCTGCAGTGCCATGCACCACATTCTACGCCAAAATAGTAGTCTAATGTCTACTATTTTGACCAACCAACCGGACGGTGTCCGCGGTTCAGAAGATGAAGTCGGTGCGTAGGAAGTTGCTCGACCGGGCGGCGAGGATGCCGTTGACGAGGTCGCGGTTACGTTCATCGTAGTCCGTCGCCACCAGCGACCGGAGGGAGAAGCGCTTGAGCGCGTCGGTCACCGAGAGCGTCCCTTCCGCCGACGCTTTGCGGCCGGTGAACGGGAAATTGTCGGGCCCGCGCTGGCACTGGGTGTTCAGGTTGATCCGGCTGACCTGGTTGACAAGCACGTCGATGACCGGCCCGATCACCTTCGGGTCGTAGCCAAAGACGCTGACTTGCTGGCCGAACGGCGACTCGACGATGTACTTCATCACTTCCTCCGGCTTTTCAAACGAGTTCACCGGCAGGACGGGGCCGAACTGCTCCACTTGGTAAAGCTGCGTCTTCGGCGAGACGTTGTGGACCACGGCGGGGTGCATGTAGTTCTCCACGCGGTCGCCGCCACCCCGGTTGACGACCGTCGCCCCCGTCGAGACCGCCTCGTCGATCAGGCCGCCGAGGAACTTCATCGCGCCACGGTGGTCGGCGACGGGGGTAACGCGGACACCGGGCGTCCACGGGTGTCCCGCCTTGAGCCCGTCGATCGCGGTGCCCAGCCGGGTCAGGAACTCCTCCTCGCGGGACTTGTGGACGAACATCATCTTGAGGGCGGTGCACCGCTGGCCGTTGAAACCGAGGGCGCCCGCGATGACCTGCGGGATGACGACGTCCATGTCGGCGTCCTCCAGGATCATCGCCGGGTTCTTGGCGTCCAGCGAAAGGACCGACCGGAACCGGTGTGGGTGGGGGTGGGCGCTCTTGAGCACATCAGCCGTCTTCGAGGCCCCGATGAACGCGAGCATGGACAGCCGCCCGCTGTGGATCATCGGCGTGATGATCTCGTTGCCGCGCCCGCTGATGATGTTGACGACGCCAGGCGGGAAGCACTCCGCGAAGGCCTCCAGCAACGGGATGTTGAGGAGCTGGCCGTAGCGGGGAAGCTTGCTGATGACCGGGTTCCCCATGACGACGGCGGGGATCAGGGTCGCAAAGGTCTCGTTAAGAGGATAGTTGTACGGCCCCATGCACAGCGTCGGGCCCAGCGGTGAGCGGCGGATCTGGGCGAAAAAGCCCGTCTCGACGCTGAACCGCGCCGCGTCACGCTCCATGTCCTTGAGTGACTTGAGGGTGTCCTCGATGTACTTGACGGTGCGGTCGAACTCGTTCTGAGAGTCCTTGAGGGTCTTGCCGATCTCCCACATCATCCGCTCGACGACGACGTCGCGGACGGTGACCATACGTTCGACGAACTTCTCCATCGCCCGGATCCGCTGGTCGGTGGACATCGTGGGCCACTCGCCCCGGCCCTCGTCCCACGCCTTCTCGGCCGCGGCAAGGGCCCGCATGGACTCTTCGGGGTCGAGCATCGCGCCCGGCCCAAGTTTCGGACGGACAGTGCCTCCGTTCCATGTGAAGAAGAGGCAGGACTCGATCTCTTGGGTGGTGCCTCCCCACTCTTTGATCTCGCCGCCGACGAGATACTTCAGACCGTCTCTGACTTCGGGGATCGGCCGGCCGTCGGACTGCCAGGTCTGCAGGTCGGTCTGACTGAGGGAAGGGGTGGTCGCGGCCATGGGTGTCGCCTTGCTCCCTATCTATACTCCGTGGTCATGGATGGGGCGTGCACATGGCCCAGCGGCGACCTGATGGTCGCGTACCACGACGAGGAATGGGGCCGTCCCAACCGGGACCCTCGCTACTTGTTCGAGTTCCTCGTCCTTGAGGGGGCCCAGGCCGGCCTCAGTTGGTCCACCGTCTTGGCGCGGCGCGAGGGGTACCGGCGGGTCTTCCGCGGTTTCGACCCTCGTCAGGTCGCCGCGTTCACCTCCGATGATGTCGAGCAGGCCCTCCTGGACCCCGGAATCGTCCGTAACCGGGCGAAAGTCCTGGCCACGGTCGCCAACGCCCAGGCGTGGCTGGCCCTGCCCGACCCCTCGGGCCTTCTCTGGTCCTACGTCGGCGGACGCCCTGTCGTGAACTCATGGCGGACGCCGACGGAGGCCCCCGCCGTCACCGACGAGGCGGTGGCGATGAGCAAAGGGCTCCAGAGGCTGGGGTTTTCGTTCGTCGGCCCGACGATCTGCTATGCCTTCATGCAAGCGGTCGGCATGGTGAACGACCACTTAGTGACCTGTCCCGGTTGGCAAGCCTGCCAAGACGTCCGACAATAGGTCGGGGAGGGGACTGGGTCCTGGTGGTGACGAATCCGCCGTGGGCCTGGTATCATTCGACTCCGCGCCAAGGCACCGGTGGCCTTGACGCGTATTGCCCGCTTTCTCAGTAGAGACGCCGCGGCGGGACGAAGAGATTCAGCGGCGAGGGGTGACCCAATGAAAGTCCGGGCCAGTGTCAAGAAGATTTGTAACAAGTGCAAGATCATCAAGCGCGAGGGTGTCGTGCGGGTGATCTGCTCGAACCCTAAGCATAAGCAGAGGCAAGGCTAAGAATATATGGCGCGTATCGCAGGCGTAGACCTACCACGCAACAAGGGCGTTTATTACGGCCTCCAGAGCATCTTTGGAATCGGCCCGAAAGGCGCGTCGGACATCATCGCCAAGACTGGCCTTGACCCGCGCAAGAAGATCAGTGACCTCACCGACGAAGAGGTCGCCCAGATCCGCACGGTGATTGACAGCGACTTTGTTGTCGAAGGTGACTTGCGCCGCGACATCTATTCCAACATCCGCCGTCTGATGGAGATCGGTTGCTACCGTGGTGTCCGGCACAAGCGAGGCCTGCCCACCCGAGGCCAACGCACCCGGAGCAACGCCCGCACCCGCAAAGGCAAGGCCAAGACCGTCGCCGGCAAGAAGAAGGCCAAGAAGTAAGACATGGCACGCAAGCAAACCTCCCGCGGCAAGGCCAAAGAAAAGCGACAGGTGGCCCACGGCCACGTGTATATCCACTCGTCGTTCAACAACACGATCGTCACGGTGACCGACCCGCAGGGCAACACGCTGTGCTGGGCGAGCGCCGGCCACGTCGGGTTCAAGGGCAGCCGCAAGGGCACCCCGTTCGCCGCCCAGTTGGCGGCGGAGAACGCCGCGAAGAAGGCGAAGGCCCACGGCATGGAAACCTGCGACGTGCACGTCAGCGGCCCCGGCGGCGGACGCGAGACCGCGATCCGTTCTGTCCACGCCAACGGCTTGGAAGTGAAGCTGATCAAGGACGTGACGCCCGTCCCGCACAACGGGTGCCGCCCGCCGAAGAAACGCCGCGTCTAACGACCCCACCCTGAACTGACGATGCCCACGATCCAAACCCTCGAAACTTCAACCGAATACGCCAAGTTCGTGCTCGAACCGCTGGAGCGCGGCTATGGCCACACCATCGGCAACGCCCTGCGCCGGGTGCTGCTCAGCTCCATCACCGGTGCGGCCGTCAACGCGATCAAGATCGACAAGGTGTTCCACGAGTTCGCCGCGATCCCGGGGGTCAAAGAGGACACGACCGAGTTCATCCTCAACCTGAAGGACCTCGCCATCCAGCTCGACCCGGACATGGTGTTCTCGGACGAGATCACCCTGCGGATCGACCTGAAGGGCCCGGGCCGGGTGACCGGTGCGGACGTCGTCTGTCCGGACGGCGTCACCATCGCCAATCCCGAGTGCTACCTCGCCACCATCAGCGAGCCGAAGGCGACCCTGGTCGTCGAGATGTACGCAGGGACGGGCACCGGCTACACCTTGCCGGAGCGCCAAGAACGGTACAAGGGCGTCATCGGCGTCATCCCGGTCGGCGCGCAGTACACGCCGGTCAAGAAGGCCAATTACATCGTCGAGCAGACCCGCGTCGGCCAGCGCACCGACTACGAGCGCATGGTGCTCGAAGTCTGGACCAACGGCACGGTCCCGCCCAACGACGCCGTCACCCAGGCCGCGCAGATCTTGGACAAGTATTTCCGCCTCTTCTTCGACCTGGGCCGCACCATGCAGGACGACGTGTTCGCCTTGGGCGCCGAGGACGACACGGAACTCAGCAACGTGCCCGAGATCAAGATCGAGGAGCTAGGGTTCAGCCAGCGCACGTTCAACTGCCTGCGCCGCGCCGGCATCCTCAACCTGCGCCAACTCGCGGGAGTGAACGAGGGCGACCTCACCAGCATCCGTGGCTTCGGCCGCAAGTCGCTGAACGAGGTGCGCGACACCCTCGCTGAGCACGAAATCGAACTCAAGCCGGCCAAGGGCGGCTTCATCAACCTCGACATCTTGGATGACGAGGACTATTAAGGGATAGAGACAGACCATGCGACACAAGATCGACCGCCGAAAGCTCGGCCTGCCGCACGACCAGCGTATGGCCTTGTTGACCAACCTGACGCGCCAGTTCATCCGGCACGGCTACGTCCACACGACCGAGGGCCGGGCCAAGGACCTCCGACGCCTCGTCGAAAAGCTGATCACCACCGCCAAGGAAGACACCGTCGCCGCGCGCCGTCAGGCCCGCAAGGTGCTCGTCGGCCACAGTTCCAGCAGCCCCAAGCCGCTGAAGGCCCTCGCCGGCAAGACCGACTTGGAGAAGCTGCACATCCTGCGCCAGCGGAGCCTGATCAACGGCGAGGACCTTGTCGCCCACCTGTTTGACAACGTCGCCCCGCGCTATAAGAACCGGAACGGAGGCTACACCCGCCTCACCAAGACCGGGACGCGCCGTGGCGACGCCGCCATGACCGCCGTCCTGGAGCTTGTCGACTAAGCGGCGCGTCCGCTTGGTCGTCGCCTACGACGGAACCGATTTCTGCGGCTGGGCGCCGCAGGCTGGGCAGAGGACTGTCCAACGCACATTGACAGAAGGGATACGCCAGGTCTCGGGCGAAGAATGCGAGGTCGTCGGAGCCAGCCGCACTGACGGCGGTGCCCACGCGAAGGGTCAGGTCTGCCACTTTGACAGCACCGTCCCGATCGAGCCGGCCAAGTGGCCAAGGGTGCTCAACAAGGTGCTCCCGAGCGACTTATCGGTCTTGCGGGCGGACATCGTGCCTGCCGACTTCCACTCGCGGTTCTACGCCAAAGACCGTTGGTACCGCTACCGGGTGATGACCGGAGCCCGCGACCCCCATCGGACACGGTACGCATGGCACTACGGGCGCTCACTTGACATCGACGCGATGCAGAGGGCAGCGGCCCAGCTGGAGGGCGAGCACGACTTCCTCGCGTTCAGCCAGATGCTGGAGCCCGGGGCCAACGCGGTCAGGACGCTCTACTCCGTCAAGGTCTCCCTCGTCCGCGACGAGGTGTGGGTGGACGTGGTCGGCACCGCTTTTGTCCGTGGCATGATGCGCCGCATCGCCGGGACCCTGGTCGAGTGCGGGCGGCACAGGCGGACACCGGACAGCGTCGGCGACCTGCTCGCGGCCCGCGAGCGAGGCACGTTCCAGTGGCCTCTGCTCCTCCCCGCCCACGGGCTCACCCTCATGAGGGTGCGGTACGGTCGGACCCTTACTGACAACAGACGATTTACAACTGAAGGACAGGATTGAAGAAATGAACAGGACATACGTGGCAAAACCGGCGACGGTCAAGCACGATTGGTATGTGGTCGACGCGGCCAACGTGCCAGTCGGGCGTCTCGCCGCCCAAGTCGCGCAGATTTTGCGCGGCAAGCACAAGCCCACGTTCAGCTACCACGTGGACACCGGCGACTTTGTCGTCGTCGTGAACGCGGACAAGGCGGTCTGGACCGGGCGCAAATCTGACGAGCTGATCTATTGGCACACCATGTGGCCCGGCGGCCTGCGCAACATCAAGCGCGGCGACATGCTGGAAAGGAAGCCGACCCGGCTGATCGAGAAGGTCGTCTGGGGCATGCTGCCCAAGAACCAACTGGGGCGCCACATGCTCCGCAAGCTCAAGGTCTACGCCGGCCCCGAGCATCCGCACAGCGCCCAACAACCCCAGCCCCTTAAGGTGACCCAAGACTAATGCGACCCAAGCGACCCAATGTGAACTACGGCACCGGCCGGCGCAAGTGCGCCGTCGCCCGCGTGTGGGTGGAGAACGGCGAAGGCCTCGTGACCGTGAACGGTCGGGACTTCACCGAGTACTTCGGCCGCCCCGTCCTCGAGATCCTCGTGAAGTCTCCGCTCGTCCACCTAGAGATGGCCGACAAGATCAACGTCCGTGCCAAGGTCAAGGGCGGCGGGCTCAGCGGCCAAGCCGGTGCGGTGCGCCTGGGTATCGCCCGCGCCCTCCTGCAACTTGACGAGAACCTGCGCCCCGGCCTCAAGTCGGGTGGCTACCTGACCCGCGACGCCCGCGTGAAAGAACGGAAGAAGTACGGCTTCAAGAAAGCCCGCCGCGGCTTCCAGTTCGTCAAGCGCTGAGCGCAACGCCTCGTCCTGTCCTTCGGGGCCCCGGTCCACTCTGGACCGGGGCCCTCGCGTTGTCTCAGGTCCAACCCAGTCTTGACGTCAGCGCTCTCATGCTCCCGCATGCAGAGCCCATAATTGAACTATGGTGTCGGGTGTTGCTCTCGCTTTGCTGGTCGTCGGACCGGTGACGGCCCCGCCGCAACAGCAGTACGGGTTCCCGAGCCGCACGACCCGGGCCAGCCTGATGCCCCCCGTGGCCCCTGACACCACCGAGTCGCTCAACACCGAAGTCGTCTTCCACCGCCTTGTCTTCCCTGTCGTCGGCGGCGCGCGGTGGCACGACACCTACAACCACAACCGGGGAGGCGGCTACCGCCACACCGCCCAAGACCTCGCCGCCCCCAAGATGACCCCGATTGTCGCGCCGATGAGCGGCAAGATCGGGTTCAAGAACATGACGTTTTGGATCTATGGCGACGACGGGTGGAAGTGCCTGGGCACCCACCTGAACGACGACACACCCGGCACCAAGGACAACCGGGGCGAAAGGGACTTCATGTTCGCCCCCGACCTGCGGTTCGGCCAACGCGTCGAGGCGGGCCAGTTCATCGGCTACGTGGGTGACTCGGGCAACGCCACCGGGCCCCATCTCCACTTTGAGCTCTTCAGCCCCGAGGGACTGCGCAATCCGCTCAAGTCGCTCCACGCCGCCGAGGTCCTCAGCAGGCCGCGGGCGTTCCTCCGTCGCGGCTTGGGCAAGCCCCAGCCGGGTGAAGAACGGATCGACGGTTGCTACCGCACCTGGGACAAGGTGAACGCGGTCGTCTCGATCATGGTCGCGTCGCGCCAGGAGCCAGGCAAGGAGGCCGTCGTCCAGACGACGCCCCACTACGTGACCATCAAGGTGCGCAAGGACGCCCTGACCAAGCCCGAGTTCGACAACGTGCAACTCTGGCCGCGCGACCGGGCCGCGACGTTCTATTGCGTCCACGAGGACGGCAAGCTGGTCGCGACGCGGATCGACCCGCCCGGCGACCAATAAGCCCGTGCCACAATGGCGCATGCGTTATTGCGTGCCCCTGTTTGTCGCTCTCTGTGCTGTCGGTTGCCAACCTGCCCCTCAGGCATCGGCTCCGTCCAAGGACTCCGCCGCCCCCCAAAAGGAAGCCCCTGCGGCCACCGCCGCGCCGACCGATGGAGGGGGGCTCGCCGCCAAAGACGGTTCTTTCACCATCACCCTGCCCACCGGTTGGGGCCCGATGATGGGCGACTCCGCCGAAGCGAAAGCGATGAAGGAAAAGGTCGCCAAGTCCAAGCCCGGCATGGCCGCCCAAATGGAAGGGATGGCCGGCGTCCCCGCCGTCCTGTTCATCGGCCTTGACGGCAGCAAGCTCGACGACAAGAGCGACTTTGTCGACAACGTCAATGTCAACGTCCAGGACAGCGGCCAGTCGGAGTGGCAAGAGAGCAGTGTCGCCGAGGTGACCAAGATCTTGAAGGAGGGTCTCAGCGACCCCGCCCTCGAAGCCAAACTCGTGGACGTCGGGGGCAAGAAGGTGCTCCGGTACAAGGCGACGATGAAGCTGGGCGCCGCGTCCTACCAGATCCTGGGGTACCAGTACCTCCACAACAAGAAGGTCTACACCGTCACGGTGAGCTGCGGCGCGGACAAGCTAGCCGAACGCGAAAAGGGGTTCGACGCCATCGCCTCGTCCCTTAAGTTCAAGGCCTGAGACTAGCTCAGCCGAGGGACGCCACTTCGACCGGGGCTCCGGACCTTTCGTGCGACCGCCATGCCGCCTCGGTCAGTTCGATGGTCCGGAGGCCGCACTCGAACGGGGCCAAGACAGACCCCTGGCCCCGCACGGCGTCGACGAAGTTCTGCTCCGGCGTCTCGCTGGTGGGCCAGTGGTCGATCGTGAAGGCCGTTCCGTCACGCTGGACGACCCGCACCGTGTCGTCGGCCAGCGTGACCAAAGCCTCCTCGAACCAGATGTTGTGCCGCTCGTGCCAGCACGCCGCGTCACCAATGATGCTGAGCGAGGCGAACTGACCGGTCTCGAAGACGACATTGACGACGGAGTTGATGTCGACTTCGGTGCCGCAGAAGTCCATGAACGCCGAGACCCGTGCGGCTTTGAGCCCTGTGAACCAAAGGAGGACGTCGATCATGTGGCTGCCGCTGTCGTTCAACTGCCCGCCGCCGGACAGGGCCGCCTGTTGTCGCCATGACCCCCGCGTCAACTGCAGCCACTGTTGCCCCAGATGGGACGTCACCATGCGGATCTTGCCAAACTGCCCCGACCCGGTCACCTGCTTCAGCCAACGGAACGTGCCCGACCCGTGCCGCTGGTAGCTCACCCCGCACACCTTTCCCGTCGCGTCCCGTTTGGCGATGACCTTCTTGGCGTCCTCCACACTGGTGACCATCGGTTTGTCGACCAGCACATGAACGCCCGCGTCGAGGGAGTCGAGCACCTGCTGGACATGCAGGGTGTGCGGCGTGGAGATGATCACCGCGTCGAGCCCCCCGGCACCGAGCAGGGCCCGGTAATCGTCGTGCACGGTCGCGTGCCGGGTGACGGGATACGACTCGTGGGTGCGCTCGATCTGGACCGGGTCATTGTCGTTGAGCGCGACGACACGGGCCCCGGGGACCTTCGTGAGGAATGACAGGTGGTGGCGCATGAAACCACCGCATCCGATCAGGCCGAAACGCACGTCGTTGGACATCGCCGACCGGTTTACCTGGATCACCGCAAGATTGTCAGTTCTGACCAAAACCTCGCAATTGGTGTGAGGTTCATTCCGCTGTGATCCGAAGACAATGATGGCGGTTGGTTTTTGGGGAACCGCCGAGGGTTACAAAATGGAAAACCGTTTGGGACGGTGGGGGGCCGTCATTGTGTGTCTCTGTGCGGCTGTTTCAGCCATGGGTGTCCGGAGCGAAAGCCGGCGCTATCTTCAGCCCAAGCTCTTGGCCGAGCTTGACCGGGCGGCAAACCTGTTTGACGCCGGGCTGGTCGACGAGGCCGAAGCGCGGGCCGGGCTGGTGCTCATGCGCGGCCCGGTGAATGTCAGCCTGGACACGCCGGGCATGACGATCGCCGAACGGCTCACCGCCCGGCAAGCTCTCGACCGGGCCGTCCAGATGTGGCGCGACGAACTGGGTGGCGACCTCCAGATCGCCGTCGTGCCCAAACCGTTTGCCAACGTCCGCGTGACTTGGTCGGCCGGACAGGTCGCCGGGGGCCGGTGTGCGGGCCACGCCGTGTGGTCACGCCAGGTATGGTCGTCGGGCGGCCGGTGGCGCTCTGAGTTCTCCGCCGACATCGACCTCGCCCTCCTCGGAAGTGACGGGGTGCGGCTGCCCGACGCGACCCTTGCCCAAGCGGCCGCCCACGAGTTCGGCCACGTCATGGGCATGGACGACTCGGGGCGCAAGGGCGATTTGATGGGGCCCGTCCGGACAAACCGTCCCGTCGACCGCCTCTCGCCGCGCGAACACGACGCCATCGTCGACCTTCGGGCCGAGGCAGACACTCTGGCCGACCTGTGCGCCCTGCGACGCGACGCCCTGGCCTGGTAAGGTCAGGGCCGCATGTCGCCGGTGAAAGCCGTGCTGGGCGCCGCGGCGACGGGCGCCGGACTCCTCCTCTATGGCGCGCTCATTGAGGCACGCCGTCTGAGCCGTGAACGCCACACCCTACGTCTGCCGCGGTGGCCGGCCGACCGGGCCGGGTACCGGGTCGGCCTGGTCGCCGACATCCACCTCGGCTCCGACGACAGCTTCCGCATGGCCCGCGAGGCGGCGGAGTGGCTGGTCGAGGAAGACCCCGACGTCGTGGCGGTCCTCGGTGACGTGCTGAACTTGCACCGGCCCTCGATCGGGCCGCGGGTGCGCGAGTGTCTCGCCCCCCTCCGGCACTTTGAAGGCCGCGCCTTCGGCGTTTGGGGCAACCACGACTACTGCGGCGGCACGCCGTTCTTCTTGGAACCCGACATGGCGGCGTGCGGGGTGCGGATGCTCCGCAACGGACTGGTCGTCCACGACGGGGTCAACTGGGTCGGCGTCGACGACGGCCTTGCGGGCCGGGCCGACCCGTTCACGCCGATCCTCGAATCCGACCCCAACCTCCCCACCGTCGTGCTTTGGCACGAAGGCGACCTTGTCGACCTGATGCCGCGCGGCCCCGAGCTGATGCTCAGCGGCCACAGCCACGGCGGTCAGTTCACCTTGCCGGGCGGGGTCGCGCCGATGACATCGGTCTACGGATCGAAGTACCTACGGGGCTATTTCCCAAGCGCTCCGGTGCCCCTCTATGTGTCACGCGGGGTGGCAGTGACCGGGCCGCCGAGCCGCCTGTTTTGCAAACCCGAAGTCTCCGTCCTGACCCTGGTCCCGGCCTGAACCGGGGCCTGTTCCCCACTTCCGGACAAATGATGACTGCAATGTCAACATTTACACAAGTGCTTGCCCTGAATTCTACGGTCCATCGTGCCGACGAATGAAATGACAAGCAACGTCGGGGTCAACCCTGACAGTTCTGGGTGAGCAAGCAAGTGAGCAAGTTCTTTGACAACCTCTCCATGTCGCGCAAGCTGATGGTCTTAGTCGGCTGCCCGATCATTCTCTTCCTCATTGTGTCGGGCCTGGTCTACTTCGGGCTAAGCGACACAAACCGACAAGTCAAAGGCAACGTCGCCAAGAGCGTGGCCCTGCTGAACGTCGGGGGCGACGTCCGCACCGAAGCCAACCTCTTGCCTGCGTACGCCTTCGTCTGCCTTGGCACGACGAACGACGCCTTCCGCCAAAAGTGCGCCGAAGGCTTCAAGCAGAGCGCCGAGAAGCTTAACAAGGACGTCCAGGAGTGGGAAGACGAGGCCCAGGGCACCGCCCAGGAGTCCGAAATCAAGTCGATGGCCGGGACCATCCGGTCCATTGAGGACGCCTGTCAGGCGGCCATGAGCCAGATCAACGGCGACGCCAAGAAGGCCTCCGCGAAGTTGGCGGACGAACTGGCCCCGCTGTCGACGGAACTCGACGAGGCGGACAACATGATCGGACAGGACCTTCACCACCTGGCCTCGACGGCCATCGAGGGGTCCTCGTCGACGATCGGCCGGCTCATCAGCGTCACGCTTGGTGCGCTCGTCTTCGCCTTGGTCGCTTCGGTCACCGTCGCTTCGGTCATCCAGCGGTCGATCCGTAAGCCTGTGGCAGCCTTCGAAGATCGGATGACATACATCCGTGACCATTGCGCCACCAACCTGGACCAAGGGATCCGGGCCCTTGCCGAAGGGGACCTCACTATCGACGTCCAATCCACAACCACGGCCCTCCCCACCGACCGCCGCGACGAGTTCGGCAAGCTGGCCTTGCTCTTCAATGACGTCTTGGCCAAGATTCAGGGGGCGATCACGTCCTACAACGACACCCGGTACAGCCTTTCCGACCTCATCCGCCACGTCTCGCGTCAGGCGGACGACGTCCAGGACACGAGCGGGTCGTTGGCCTCCGCCTCGGCCCAGAGCGGCAACGCCGCCACCGAGATCGCGGAAGCCAGCCAACGCCTGGCCCAGGGCGCGACCGACGCGGCCGCCGTCATGGAGACGTTGAACCGGCAGGTCGGCCAAGTCAGTGCCGGCAGCACCGACCAGGCCCGGCAGGTCACCGAGACGGAGACCGTGCTGGAGCACGCCGGTGAAGGCATCTCGGGAGTCGCCGCCGCGGCCCAGCAGGTGTCCGCATTGGCCAACCAGGGTGACAAGTCGGTCAAGGAAAGCGTCGCCGCAATGCGCGCCATCCGCGAAAGGGCCGAGGAGAGCGCCGCCGACGTCCGCGAACTGGACGCGATGGGCCAGAAGATCGGCGACATCGTCCAGGCGATCGAGCAGATCGCCGAGCAGACCAACCTGCTCGCCCTGAACGCCGCCATCGAAGCGGCCCGGGCCGGTGAACACGGCCGTGGCTTCGCCGTCGTCGCCGAGGAGGTGCGCAAGCTGGCCGAAGAAGCGGGCACGTCCACCAAGGAGATCGCCGCCCTCATCGACGGCGTCAAGGCCAAGGTCGACGCGACGGTCTCCGGCATGGCCGGCGTCACCGCCGAGGTTGAAAAGGGAACCGAGAAAACCGTCGAGGCGGGCGAGTCACTCGCCCAGATCCTTGCCGCCGCCTCGGAGGTGGCCGACAGCGCCAGCGCCGTCTCCAACCTCACCGCCCAGGCAAGCGGCGCGATGAAAGCCGTCGCCCAGGCTGCCGAATCGAACCTTGGGGCGTCCGAAGAGATGGCGGAAGGGGCCAACCGGGTCAGCGACAGTATCAGCACCGTCGCGGCGACCAGCGAGGAGACCGCCGCCGGTGCCGAGGAGCTGACCGCCAGCATCGAGGAAGTCTCAGCCGCCGCCGCGACCCTCGCCGAGATGAGCCGCTCACTCAAGGCCGCCGTCGCGAAGTTCAAGGTGGCCGACAACAGTGGCCACTCCTTGAAGATGGCCGCCTGAGCCCACCCCTCGCCCCTCCGTCCGAACCGGGCGGAGGGGCTTTCTTTGTGTCTGGGCCACAATAGAGCCGTCTGACGGCCCCGTAGCTCAGGGGACAGAGCAACAGCCTTCTAAGCTGTGGGTCGCGTGTTCGAATCACGCCGGGGTCGCCACGTCGTTTATCCGTCCCTGTCGACATTTCTGGGACACATGCGGCCTTGGCCATGCCGCTGTGCGTGACAAGCAATAGACTGTCAACGTGAAGGAAGTCCTCGACAAGGCCGGTAAGGAAGCGGTCGACACGCTGAGCCACGCCATCGCCCAGTTGCCGACCTTTCTCGTCGCCCTCGTCCTCTTTGGGGTGGCCGTCATGATCGCCCGGGGCCTCAAACGCTCGATCGGCAAGGCCGTCCGGGACCGCACCGGCGACCCGACCACGGCCACCACGGTCGGCCGCCTGGTGAGCCTTTCGGTGACGACCCTGGGCACCCTCGTCGCCGCGAGCATCGCCTTCCCCAAGTTCTCGCTCGACTCGGTCGTGGCGACGCTCGGCCTGACTTCCATCGCCGTCGGATTTGCGTTCAAGGACGTCTTCGAGAACTTCTTCGCCGGGTTCGTGATCCTGCTTAGCCGCCCGTTCAAGATCGGAGACGTCGTGCGGGCGCAGGGTGTGGTCGGCCAGATCGAAGAGATCGGCGTTCGCTCGATCAGCCTGCGCAAGTTTGACGGCGAACTGGTGCTCATCCCTTCGGTGAAGGTCTTCGGCGACATCGTCACCGTCGTGACCGACCGGCCCGTGCGCCGGTTTGAGTTCGTTGTCCGTCTAGACCCTCACGCCGACCTCCAAGCCGCCGCCGACGGAGTCAAGAGCGCGGTCGAGTCTGTCGAGGGCGTCCAGGCCGATCCGCCGGTCCTTGTCGTCGGCACCCGGTTCGTCGAGACCTCGGTCGAGGCGACGGTGTACTACTGGGTGGACACCTCGTCCACCGAACTCTTCCGGGTCCAGGCCGCCGTCATGGCCGCCGTCCAGAACCGGCTGTCCAGCGAGGGGGCGTTCCCTTCCGTGCCCCTTGTCGCGGCCCGACCGAACGACTAGCCCGCGGGACGCTTGCGTTGCAGCAACTCGATCCAGGTGCCGAACTGGGCCTGGGCGTCCACATAGACGTACTGCCCCTCCCCCATGTCGCCCCGCTGCCCCACCGGGCAGCCCTGGTCGGCAAGGTACGACGTCGTCTGCTCCATGTCGTCGACCCAAAAAGCGACGTGGTGAAGGCCCTCGCCCCGCTCGTCGAGGGGTTCCTGCCACGCGCTCGGCCGACCGTCGGGTTCGATGAGTTCGAGTTGGATGTTGCCGAGATCGAAGAACGCCAGTTGGCACGTCGCGTCGGACGGCATGCCGCGCACGACCATGTTCACCTCGCCGCCGCGCGGGGTGCGGACGGTCTCGGGCACCTCGACCCCCAACAGGGCGGCCCAGCGCGCCTTTGCGGCTTCGAGGTCCCGGACGACGATCGCGACCTGGGCGAGCGGACGACCTTGGAGGCCCGGGCCGCTCATCCCTTGAGACCCGTGGCGGCGATGCCCTGGATGAACAGCTTCTGGGTGAAGAAGAAGAGCACGATGATCGGGGTGACGACGATCAGCGACGCCGCCATCAGGAGGTTGAACGACGTGCCCCCGGCCTGGGACTGGTACTGCTGCAGCCCCAGTGACAGGGTGAACTGGGTCGGGCTCTGCAGGTAGATGAGCGGCCCGAGGAAGTCGTTCCACGTCCCCATGAGGGTGAAGAGGGCGACCACCGCCAGCGCCGGCTTGGCGAGAGGCAAGACCACTTGGTAGAACGTCTGCCACTCGTTACAGCCGTCGATCTTCGCCGCCTCAGACAACTCCATCGGGATACCCCGAAAGAACTGCCGCAGCAAGAAGATGTTGAACGCCCCGCCGAAGAACGCGGCGACGTACAAGGGTCGGAAGGTGCCGATCCAGCCAAAGTCGCGGTACAGGGCAAAGGTGGGCACCATGAGCACCGGGAACGGGATCATCATCGTCGCCAGGGTCATGTTGAAGACGAGGTCGCGGCCGGGCCACCTCAGCCGGGCGAACGAATAGGCGACGATCGCGTTCGAAGCCACCGCCCCTGACACCGTCAGGATGACCAGCAAAAGGGTGTTGCGCGCGTAGATGAGAAACGGCACGTAGCCGAGCTTTTCCGCGTTGTAGGCGAAAGCCTTGGGGAAGTTTTGCCACATCACCGGGTCGGGGATCCATACCGGCGGACTGACCACCGACTGGGCGTCCGACTTCAGCGACGTGCTGATCATCCACAGAAGCGGTAACAAGTAAACTGCCGACATCACCGTCAGCACGGCATAGATGACCAACTTGGTCAAGAGATCCTGTTTGCGTCGAGACTCGACCATCGTGTCAACTTCCCTCGTAGTAAACGCGCTTTTGACTGAATTTGAAAGCGCCAAAACTGAGAACCAAGATAATCAGGAACAAAATCCAACCCATCGCGCATGCATAGCCCATCTTCTGGAACGTGAACGCGTTGTCGAAAAGATACATCGTGTAGAAGTAGGTGGACCGCGCCGGCGTCCCTCCCGGAAACATGACGTACGCTTGGGTGAAGTATTGCAACGACCCGATGATCGCCATGATGACGTTGAAGAGGATGATCGGCGAGAGGAGCGGGATGGTGACGTTGCGCGTCTTGTGCCAAGCGGAGGCACCGTCGAGCTCCGACGCCTCGTACAGTTGCTTCGGCACTTCCTGAAGTCCGGCCAAATAGATCACCATCGCGTTGCCGCCGGCCCAGATCGCCATCATGATCAGAACCGGTTTGGTGAACGTGGGGTCGCCCAACCAGTTCGGCTCCTTGAGGTGCAACAGTTCAAAGATATGGAACGAGCGGAGCAAATGATTGATGATCCCGTGCTCGCCGTTGAAAAGCCACAGGCCCAACATGGCGATGGGCACCGCGGGGATCAGTGACGGCAAAAAGAAGAAGGTCCGGTACCAGGCCTGTCCGCGGACCTTGGTGTTCAGGAGCATCGCCAATGCCAGGCTGACGATGGTGCCTAGGGGCACGGACAAAAAGGCGAAGTACAGCGTGTTACCCAGGCTCTGCCAGAAAACTTCGTCTGACATAAGCTTGACGTAGTTGTCCATGCCGGTGAACAACGGTGTCTTGAGGACGCTGTAGTCGCAAAAGCTGTAATAGATAGACCGCGAAATGGGATAGATGAGAAAGACGGAGAAGCCGATGAGCCAGGGCAAGGCGAAGAGGACGCCGAAAAAAGCCTCGCGTTTCTTGGCGCTTGTCATCGCTTCTTCTGCTCCTCGCGGAGTCTTTCGATCTTGTCGACCTCGTCCTGCATCGGCTGCACACGAGCCTTGACGTCGCCAAGCAGGTCCTTGACCGAACGCTTGTCAAGCAAGTTCATCTTGTCAATGACGACTTGCAACTCTTGTTGGTACCGGTTCCAGATCGGGGTGCGCGGTGTGTAGAAAACGTTAGGACTGAGCGATTGGTCACGGAACAGCTTGATGAACGGGTTCGGATGGTTGGCATAGAAGGACGGGCTGACCTTCATTAGGGGCGTGTACTTCTTCTGCCCCATACAGAGTAGTTCCATCCCCTCTTGTGACTGAAGGAACTTGAGAAACTCGAACGCCTCCTGAGGGTGCTTGGCCCCCCGTGGGATCACCACGATGTCCAGGTCGGCGATGACACGACCCTTGAGTTCGGGGCGGTCGGCAGGAGTCGGGAACGGTGAGGCGGCCCAATCCAAGTCCGGGGTGTACTTTTGAATGAAGTTGGCCATCCAGACGCCCTGCAAGACGGTGGCGACCTTCTTGTCCAGAAAGGCGTTCTGCGGCGAGTTGAAGGCGTTGGCGAAGCCCTGCTTGAACGACTGCAATTGACTCGCGCCGTACCGCTTGGCGAAGCTCGCCATCCAGGTGTAGGCCCGGACGTTGTCGGGCAGGTCGGTGGTGACCTTGCCCTTGTCGTCCATCAGGGTGCCACCAAAGAAGTAGGGCCAGCTCCACGGCCACCACCCCGGCTCGGTCGGCATGAACCCCGCCCGGACGACGTGCCCCTGCTTGTCGAGGATCATCGCCCGTTTGTCGAGTTCGTCAAGCTCCTCGATCGTCGCCGGGGGCCGGTCGGGGTCCCAACCCACGTCGCGCAAGATCTTACGGTTGTAGTGGAGCGCGGTCGTCGCCGGGGTCGTCGGCAACGCGTAAAGCTTCCCCTTGTACGTGCAGATGTCCCAAAAGACAGGGATATAGTCGTCCTTCTTGACGCCTGCCTTGGCACACACCTCGTCCAGCGGCATGATCGCCTCGTAGTAGGCGTAGAGCGGAAGATTGGCCCCGAAGAGTCCGGCGATGTCGGGCGGGATGCCTCCCGCCGTGGCCATGATCGTCTTGTTCTCGATGCCGCTCGTCGAGAGGAAGTTGACGAAAATCTTGTCCTGCCGTCGGTTGAACTCGTTGACGACCTTCCGCATCGCGTCGGCCTCAAAGTCCGACCACTTCTCCCAGTAAGTGACGATGACCCGGTCAGGTCTATGCTCCGGCTGGGAGATCTGCTCGGTCTCGGCCACAGCACCAGCGATCACGGCGACGCCGAGCAGGGCGAGAAGCGGCCTTCGATCCATCGCGTCGCGCCAAGTGTAGCATAGGGAAAGGTTTCTCAAGGCAAGGTACAACCCGCCTCGATGGACGGCGCGGCGATAGCGCGGGGGGCGGCGGTCTTCGCAGCCGGCTTCGTCGCCTCGGCCATCAACTCCTTTGCGGGCGGAGGCTCACTGGTGTCCTTTCCTGCCCTTGTCGCAGCTGGCCTGGGCGAGAAGGTGGCCAACGCCACGAACGGAGTCGCACTCTGCGGCGGCAACCTCGCCGGCGCGCTGGCGTTTCTCGACCGGTTCGGCCAAACCAAGCGCCACCTGCTGCCCATGTTGCCGGCGACCGCGGCCGGGTCCCTGCTCGGTGCCGTCCTTCTCGTCTCCACCCCGCCTGGCGTGTTCAAAGTGGCCGTCCCGTTCCTCACTCTGACCGGCACCCTGGTGCTGGCCCTCCAGCAAAGGATCAAGGCGGTCACGGGCCATGGCGAGGGGAGCCTGGCCGCGATGGTCGCCATCCAGTTTGTCGTGAGCGTTTATGGCGGCTACTTTGGTGCGGGGATGGGGATCATGATGTTGGCGAGCATGGGCGTCGCGATCCGGGCCGACATCCATGAGCTCAACGCGCTCAAGAACTGGCTCACCCTGGTCATCAACCTCGTCAGTTCGACGGTACTGCTCACCAAGGGTCTCGTCGACATGCCGATGGCCGGAGTCCTCTTGGTCGGCGGGCTCCTTGGCGGCTACCTGTCCGGACGCTGGTCCCAACGTGTCGACCCGGCCAAGTTGAGAGTCGGGATCGTCGTGTACGGTGTCGTCATGTCCGGTTGGTTCCTCTGGAGGGCGTTCTCGCCATGACGTGGGGGACCGTCGTCGTCGCCGGAGGCCGGGTCGACGAGGCCCTGGCCCAAGCGATCGGCTCCGACCGGAAATGCCTGGCCGTCGTCGAGGGTCGCACCTGCCTGGACCGTGTCCTGGCCGCCTGCGCGGAAGCCGCGCTCGGCCCGGTCGCCGTGGTCACCGGGGACGACGCGTGGAAGGAGGGCATGCCGGCAGTACATGTCCCCGACCATGAAAGGCAGATCGACAACGCCCGGGCGGGCGTGGCCGCGGTGCCCGAAGCCGATGCGGTCCTCCTTCTCCCCGCGGACGCCCCGTTCTTGTCCGCCGCCGGCCTACAGGCTTTTGTCGCGGGGATCGAGGCTCGGCCCAAGGGCGAAAGATGGTTGGCCGCAGGGCTTTGCCCGGCGGACGTCTACCGAGGGGCCTTTCCGGAGTGCCCGAAGCCTTCTCTCCGCCTGCGCGACGGCCGGTGGCACAGCGGGGCCTACTTTGCCGCCTCCCGCGCCGGGTTTGAACAGGCGACCGGTGTGGTCGCCGGGTTCAGCGAAGACCGGCGCAGCCAGGTGAAGATGGCGGTCCGCCTGGGGATCGCCAACGCCTTCAAGTTCGCCACCGGCCGGTTCAGCTTGGCCGACGGGGAAAGGGTGCTGGAAAGCGTTTTCGGGTGCCAGGTGCTCCTGGTGCCCGGCGCCGACCCGGAGTCCGTCGTCGACATCGACGACCCGAAAGAATACGCCCAGGTCCTCCAGGCGGCGAAACGCTACTTCTTGACCTGAGCGAGGACGGAGATCATTTCCACGGCGGCCGACGCGGCCTCGCGGCCTTTGTTGCCGTGCTTGAGGCCGGTGCGCTCCAGGGCCTGCTCCTGCGTCTCCGGAGTCAGGATGCCCCACGAAACCGGCTTGCCTGTCCGCACCTGCAGGTCCATCAGCGACCGGCTGACGTCCGCGGCGAGAAGCCGGGCATGGGTCGTGGCCCCCTGCAAGATGCACCCCAGGGCGACGACCGCGTCGGCACCGCCGGACTCGACCAAAGCCGTCGCGGCAGGCGGGATCTCCCAGGTGCCAGGCACGTGGACGACGACCGGTTCTGCCCCGTACGACCTCAGCGTGTCGAGGGCTCCTTCCAGCAACTCTTTGGTGACCAGTTCGTTCCATCGGGCGACCACAACCCCGACACGCCGGCCACTCGCGTCCATCTTGCCGCGGACCTCCATCACCCTTGAGTATGGCCGGAACCTTGCGAGGCTGTAGAATGGGCCCGTGGCGCAGAGCCTCGACGACCTGACAAGCGCGTGCGTGCGGTGCGGATTCTGCCTGGAGTCGTGCCCCACCTTTGTGCTGACCGGCGACGAGACCAAGGGGCCCCGCGGAAGGATCCGCCTGGCGCGACAGGCGGTGTGGGACCAGGGGGCGACCGAAGCCTTTGACACCTGTCTTGGCTGCCGCGCCTGCGAGACCGCATGCCCCAGCGGCGTCCAGTACGGCCAGATCATCGAGCAGGCAAAGGCCCTGGCCCCTCCGCGCAGTTCCCGGGCCCGGAAGGCGGCGGTCGACATGATGGCCGACCCGCTCCGCATGACGGTCAGCGCGGCCCTTTCCGCGCTTTGGCCCGGTGACAAGGTGCCCGGCTTAGTCTCCCGGCTTGTGTCGGGTCGACCGGCGGCGGTGCGGTCGCCCCGACTTCCCGCCCCCGACCCCTGGCCCGCCCTCGGCCCGGTGCCGCCGGTCCAGGGAGAGGTGCTTGTCCTCGACGGTTGCGCGATGCGCGTCCTGTTTCCGCGGGCGGTGGAGGCGACCAAGAGGCTCCTCCGCCGTGTGGGACACGCGACCGCGGAGACCGACTTGGGGTGCTGCGGCGCCCTCCATGCCCACTCGGGGTTCCTTGCCGAAGGCCAAGCCATGGCGAACGGACTGGCCCAGAAAGCGGACCCGAGGCTGCCCGTGGTCGTCCCTTCCGCCGGTTGCGGGAGCTGGCTGAAGGAGCAGTCCGCCCTAAGCGGACGGGTATTCGACATCAGTGAGTTCCTCCTCGCCCACGGGCTTGCGCAAGCGTTGAGGGCTTCGGACGGGCTACCGGGCGTCACCGTCACCTACCACGACGCCTGCCACCTCGCCCATGGGCAAAAGATCCGGTCGCAACCGCGCGAGCTGCTCGCCGCCGTGCCGGGGCTGGCCCATATACCGCTGAAGGAGTCCGACATGTGTTGTGGCAGCGCGGGGACCTACAACCTCTTCCAGCCTGAGTTCGCCCGCCGGTTGCTCGACCGCAAGTGGGCCAACGTCGCCGCGACCGGGGCGGACTATGTCGTGTCAGGCAACCCGGGATGCCACGCCTGGCTCCAGCAAGCTCGTGACGAAGCCGGGTCCGGCCCTGTCCCGGTGCTCCTGCCCGAGCTTTTGGAGACCGTGTTCTCGGGCTAGCCCGGCGGCCAGGACCCGGTACTCGCTGACGAGTGGTGAACCAAAGTGGAGAAAAGCGTATTGTTAAAGGTGCCCGGCGGACAAACGCCGTCGCACGTTGAGGACCCACGTGAGCACGCCCTTACCTGACATCCAGAAGACACCGGACGTCCGGAACATTCCGATCGACAAGGTCGGGGTGCGCGGGGTCAAGTACCCGATCATGGTGATGGACCGCAGCGCCGACCGCCAGCACACCGTCGGCACGTTCACCCTCACCGTCGACCTGCCCAGCGAGTTCAAAGGCACGCACATGAGCCGCTTCATGGAGGCCCTCGGCGAGCATGGCCGAGAGATCAGCGTCAGAGGGCTCGTGCCTTTGGTCGAGAGTCTCAAGGCACGGCTCCACGCCCAACAAGCCCACGTCGACGTCCGGTTCCCCTACTTCGTCGAGCGGCCCGCCCCGGTCACGGGCAAGGCAGGGATGATGCATTACGAGTGCGGGTTCCTGGCCGAGGGGAACGGCACCGTCGAAGTCGCCCTCTGGCTCCGCGTCCCCGTCGCCACACTCTGCCCGTGCAGCAAGGAGATCAGCGACCGGGGCGCCCACAACCAGCGCGGTTGGGTGACGACAACGGTCCGCACCAACGACCATGTCTGGCTGGAGGAGGTCATCGACTGGATCGAGGCCTCGGCCTCCTGCCCGCTGTTCCCTGTGCTCAAGCGCCCCGACGAGAAGTGGGTCACGGAGCACGCCTACGACAACCCCCGGTTTGTCGAAGACTTGGTCCGCGAGGTCGCCCTGCGCCTTGACGCCGACCCGCGGGTCGTCTCCTATGAGGTCGAAGTCGAGAACGAGGAGTCGATCCACGCCCACAACGCATACGCCCGCCTGGCCCGGTCAAAACATTAGGTTGTCGACAGCTGGGGGAATTTTGCGGCAAAAAAGTGCGTTCAGGTGGAACAATTCAATAAGCATGGATGTATAATCATCCGTGCAGGTGACAGCTAGGTCACCACAGGTACGAGTCGCGCGGCAACCATCGCCGGACGTGACCCGAAAGGCAGCGATAGCCCTGCGTTCCGCAAGACGCAGGGTTTTTTTTTGCCAAGGGGCTATCGACGTCGCAACCAGACGGCGGCGGACCCAGCGACGAGAAGGACCAAGCCGACGACCCCGGTCACCGCCACCTGCCCTGAGGGCGGCGGCGTCTTCTGGCTTCCTCCGTCACCCTTCGACAGCTCGCCGTCTCGTTTGATGGACACATCGCCGCCCTTACGGAGCAGCGAGCCTTCGGACTCCGTGAAATGAAAGACCTTGGGGTCGATCGGGCCGAACTTCTCCGATTGGATGTGGAAGGTGGCGGACATGGGCTCTGCCCCGCGATACTCAGCGGTGGCCATGTAGTCGTCGGCCTGCCTCGGCGATGCCGGATCGGGCCCCACCACTGCCCTGACGAATCCACTTGGCTGACCCGGCAGAGGCTCATGGGTGACCTTCGTGAACCGCTTCCCGTCGTCCGACACCACCGCCTCCAGGGAGACCTTGCCTGCCACATGCCACTTTAGCGATGTGTCGCCGGTCACGACAACCTTGTCGGAGCGTGCGATCTGGTCGGTGAACCACTCCTTGCCCGTGAACCCGTAAAGCTTGAGCGCGTTGGAGAAGCCGAGCGTGCCCTTGGTCAGGGTGGTGCGCGAAACTGGACTTGGGTCGGCCAGCATGGCCTGGAAGACAGCGTCGGCGTCCTTGAATGTTCCCGGCAACCTGACGACACCGTCTCGTGTCACTGCGTCCGACGTGACGATCTGCAGGCCGACCTGCGGGTCACGGAGAGGCTTGCCCGGGTCATATTCCCTGATGCTGTCAAGCCGCATTTGTGTGCTGGTCAAATACAAGCGGCAAAGCGTGGTCTCCCCGGAGGGCTTGTCCGTTTCAATGTACGTGGTGACGACACCGGCTTTCGCCCGGTTGACGATGGCCGCGATCCGGGCGAGAAGCTTGTCTTCGGAAGGAGTCCCCAACGCGGCGGCCGAGGCCGCCAGCACCAAGACGGCTCCACCGAGTCGCCGAAGTCTAAGCCTCTTGTCCATAGTGCCAGTATAGTGTGCCGAACTGCTTCGAGCAACCGCTGGCGTGTGCCCACGGCAATTCCAAGCCTATCATGCCAGTTCCAAGGGTAATCATTGGCCATACGATTGAGTATCCGGACCATCAACCGTTCTGTGACCCGTTGTCTTGTTCACAAAGTCTGCAGAGCGCCGGTTCCCGAGGAAGTCGGGTGGGATCGTCCGCCGATCCAAGTACAATAATCGCCAGCCATGGCCGCGCAAAAGAAAGTCGTCGTCGTCGGCGGCGGTCTCGCCGGGTTGATGACCACCATGAAGCTGGCTGAGGCCGGCCACTCCGTCCAATTGTTCAGCGTGGTCCCGGTCAAGCGAAGCCACAGCGTCTGCGCCCAGGGCGGTATCAACGGGGCGGTGAACCTGCGCGGTGAGGGGGACTCCCCCTACCTCCACTTCGAGGACACCATCACCGGCGGCGACTTCCTCAACCACCAGCCTCCGGTCATGCGCATGGCCGAGCGAGCGCCCGCGATCATCTTCCTCCTCGACCGCATGGGCGTGCCGTTCAACCGCACCCAGGAAGGCCTTCTCAGCTTCCGCCGGTTCGGCGGCACCCTCAAGCACCGCACCGCCTACGCCGGCGCGACCACCGGCCAGCAACTTCTTTACGCCCTCGACGAACAAGTCCGGCGGCTTGAGTCAGAGCAGAAGGTCGCCAAGTACGAGGGTTGGGAGTTTCTCTCGTTGATCAAGGACGGGGCCGGCGTCTGCCGTGGGATCGTCGCCCAAAACCTGCGGACCATGGCGATCGAGAGCTTCACCGCCGACGCCGTCGTCATCGCCACGGGCGGAAACGGGGTCATCTTTGGCCGCACGACCAACTCCATCATCAACACCGGCTCACCGGTGAGCATCTGCTATCAGCAAGGCGCGGTCTATGGCAACCCGGAAATGGTGCAGATCCACCCGACCGCCATACCCGGCGAAGACAAGTGCCGACTGATGTCCGAGTCGGTGCGCGGTGAAGGCGGCCGCCTCTGGTCTCCCCGCGACCCGAACGACACCCGCCGGCCGCTCGACATTCCCGAGAAGGACCGCTGGTACTTCTGCGAAGAGTTCGACCCGGTCTACGGCAACCTCCTCAGCCGCGACTTAGTCAGCTTCATCATCTACTGCGTCTGCCGGGCCCAGAAGGGGGTCAAGCAACGCCAGCAGGTGTATCTCGACATCACCCACCTCCACCACAAAGAGGGCATGTCGCGCGAATTGATCTACGACAAACTCGGCGGCGTCCTCGAGATCTACGAGAAGTTCATGCGCGAGGACCCCATCGACAACCCGATGCGCATCTATCCTGCCGTCCACTACACGATGGGCGGGCTCTGGGTCGACTATGAGAAGGGTCACGACACCACCCTGGACGAATTGAGCCCCCGCAACCAGGCGACAAACATCCCCGGCCTCTATGCCGCCGGAGAATGCGAGTATCAGTACCATGGTGCCAACCGCCTGGGCGCCAACGCCTTGCTGACCTGTCTCACCGGCGGCGAACTCTGCGCCTTGGGCGTCCTCGCGTACCTGAAAAACGTCAGCGGCGAACTGGAACCCGGGGCCGCCGACGCGGCCCGCAAGGAACAGGAGGCGGCTTATGCCGCCCTACGCCAGAACAAGGGCACCGAAAACCCGTACCGCCTCGCCAGCGAACTCAGCGAGACGATGTGGGACTACTGCGGCATCTGGCGGCTCCAGAAGGAGCTTCTCGCCGCCCGGGCCAAGCTGGACGAACTTGCTGAGCGGGCCAGGCAGTGCTCCGTGCTCGACAACGGCGACTGGACGAACCAGGCCGTCCCCTTCACCCGCCAACTGGGCAACATGATCGAGATGAGCAAAGCGATCGTCAGCGGGGCCATCGCCCGCGACGAGTCACGCGGGGCGCACTTCAAGCTCGACGAGCCCGAGCGCCACGACGACCGGTGGCTGGTGACGACGAAGGCCACGTGGGCGCCGGAGGGGCCGAAGCTCGACTTCTCCGAGAAGGTGGAATGCAACACCCTCTCGCCCCGCCCGCGCAAGTACAAGATCAACCAGAACATGGTCGCCCGGTACGTTCTTGGCGAGGACATCCTGCCGAAGAAGGAAGGCACCCCGCAACCCTGAGCCGTGCGCCGGCCAAAGGTGCGACAATATCGCATGGCTACCGGCAAGAAGCTCTACGAAGCGGGCGACCTCAAGGTGTGGTGGGATCCCACCCTTTGCCAGCATTCGGGCGTCTGCGCCCGCGGCATGGCCGCCGTCTTCGACCCCAAACGAAGGCCGTGGATCGTCCTGGAGAACGGCGAGCCCGACGCGGTCCGCGCCCTCGTCCGACAGTGCCCCAGCGGGGCGATCCGTCTGGACGAGGACACCGACTGACCCGGCCCTAACCGATCCGTTTCAGCATCACCTCGACCGCTTTCTCAAGCTGCGGGTCGTGTCCCGCCGCCCAGGCGTCGGGGTCGAACGGCACGATGTAGTCGGGGTACCGGCCGTGGTGCTCAAGGTTCTCGCCGTCGACGGCATAGACCCCGATCGAGGGCATGCGGACAGAACCGCCGTCCCACAAGCTGTAGGCTCCGGTGCCGATGACCGCGCCACCGGTCCGTTCGCCGATGACCGGGCCGATCTTCATCGCCTTGAACCCCTCGCTGAGCATCTCGGCGTTGCTGAAGCTGGCCCAGTTGGTCATGCAGGCCACGGGCAGCTCGACGGTGTCGCCCCGCATGAGGTTTTCGCTGACCCACTCCCCGGGGATGTCACGGTGCGTCCGCTTCAACCACGTCTGCTCACGAAGGAGGTTGAGAACCGTGTGGCTGGTGAACCCGCCGCCGTTGTAGCGGGCGTCGAGGATGAAGCCCTTCTTGCCCACTAGGTCAGTGCGGACGTCGACGAGCATCCGGTCCAGACTGGCCGCGTCCATGCCGCGCAAGTGGATATAGCCCAACTTGCCGCCGCTCAGCTTGTCGACGGTCGCCTTTGACCAGGCCACCCAGTCGTCGTAGTTCGCCGCCGAGCGGAACCCGGTCGAAGTCGGCTTGAGGAGGACGGTCAACTCTTTCCCCGCACGCCGGACGACCACCGTCGTCTTGTCGCCCGCCTTGTTAGCCAAGGCGACGCTCACGGGTCGGGCCGCACCCACGTCCTGACCGTCGATCGAGACGACGACGTCTCCGACCATAAGCTCGCTGTCCGGCAGGGAGGCCGGGCCGCCTTCGATGACCCGGGCCACCTGGTATGTCCCCTTGGCCAGGGCGGGCCAGTCCCACTCGACGCCGAGGAAACCGGTCGGCTCGGCGTGCTCGGCCCTGAACGGCGCGCTGCTCGTCGCCCCCTGGTGGGAGCTGTCCAGGCGCTCGACCATCTCACCCATCAGGGCGTAGAAGTCGTCGCGGCTCGTGACGTAGGGGACGACGGCGGCAAATTGGTCGTGGACTTTGTCCCAGTCCTTGCCATGCAAGTTGTGGTCATAGAAGAGGTTGCGTAGGGCGCGCCACGCGTCCTCGAAGAGGGCCGACTCTTCGGCACGGTTGTCGACCCGGACCGTCGCGCTGAAGTTGACCGGGGACGGAGTCTCTGCTCCGGGGCTCAGGGCAAAGAGCTTGCCCCCCTGGACAAGGTACGCCTTCCCCCCTTTGCCCTGCACATAGCTGCGGACCGATGTCACCCCTGCGATCGGCCGCGACTGCCCCGACGTCGTGCTGGTCCGTGCCGCCCCGTTCGGGCCGACGGTCACGACCGTCTTGGCGTCGCCGGTCACAAAGAAGGCGCGCACGTCCGCCGCGAGCTTCCGCTTGCGGTTCTCCAGCCCCCGCATAACGACCTTGACGACCGGCTTGCCTTCCTTGGCCTTGGGCTCGTCGATCTTGTCCAGGTCGTCTTCCCTGAACGTGGTCTCGGGCGGCACGAGGTCGAACTTGTAGAGGGCGCTCGTACCGTCTCGGGACTCGCTGAAGTCCAGGCCCTCGGAACTGACCGCCAAGATTGACTTGCCGTCGGGCAAGAACTGCGCCGCCCCCTGGGCCCGGGCCAGCCGGCCGACCAAGACATGGCCCTTTCCGTCGCGCCGGTGCAGGGTCACGTCGTCGCTCCGGCCGTTGCTGACCGTGGTGACCAGCCATTGGCTGTCCGGCGACCAGTTGTATTGGCGGCTGCCCGCGTAAGTGCTGGCGAAGTTACCCGTGGCGACCACGGTCGGCTCGCCTCCGGCGGCCGGCATGACGCAGACCTCACGGTCGCCCCGGTGGAAGGCGACCCAGTGCCCGTCGGGCGAGACCGTCGGGTTCGTGACGTCCTTGTCGGACTCGTAGAAGACGGTCGAACGGCCGTCCAGGCCGGAACTCATCAGGCGTCGCCGGGCCCGCGGCCCAGCGGAGACATAGAGGAACGACTTGGCGTCCCGCCAAACGGGAGACCCGTCGAACGCCGGGTTTGTGGTGAGTTGACGGGTGGTGCCTCCGGACTCGGGAATCAGGAAGAGGTCACCCCGGGCCTCGAGGAGGATCCGCTTGGCGTCGGGAGAGACGTCGAAGTCGGAGAGGCCTGCGTTGACCGTCACGGGTTCGACAGCGGCCCGGCGGGAATCCGCCGGCGCGGTGATCGGCACCGGAGCCGCCTTACCAGTGGCCAAATCGGCCGCCCAGACTTCGCTGTCGTGCTGGAACACCGCCACGCCTCCGCCGGTCGAGACCGACTTGATCGTCCCGTCGGCCAGGTCGGTGAGCCGGCGGCCTTTGCCGTCCAACCCGAACTTCCAAAGGTTAGGCACCCCGCTCCGGTTACTGACGGCGACGAACTCGCGGTCGGACACAAACGAAGGGGAGAACTCATAGAACTCAGAACTGGTGACCTTGCGCATGCCGGACAAGGGGACGCCGACCTTGCCCGCCCACACATGGGGCGTCGCCGATCCGGTCAGGCCCGGCTTGCGCCAGGTGGACGGCCCTCCGGCGGAGCAATAGAGAATGGTCTTACCGTCGGGCGAGACGGCCGGCTGGAAGTCAGTCTCCATCGGGTGACCGGTCAGGCGCACCGGGTCGCCGCCGGTGACAGGTAGGGCGAAAAGGTTGGAGCGGCCCCAATGGTTGAAGTGGCCGTAGACCGTCTTGCCGTCGGGCGAGACGGAGAACGGCACCTCGCTGCCGCTGTCAAAGGTCAGCCGCCGGACGGCGGCACCCTCGGCCGACATGATGAACACGTCGGTGCTGCCGTACCGGTCCGAAGTAAACACGATCGAACCACCGTCGGGTGTCCACAGCGGGTTGTCTTCGTCCGCCGCGTTCACGGTGAGACGGCGGGCCATGCCTCCCCTCGTCGGCACGACAAAGATGTCGCCCTGCCAACTGAAGGCGATGGTCTGGCCGTCAGGCGAGACAGCGGGGCTCTGGGTGCGCTTGACAGCGTCGGAGGGGCCGATGGCGACGGCCAGAGCCAACCAGGTGAGGCACGGCATCGCCCGGTTCTACTCGATTCCGCCCCGATAAATCACGGGGCGGAACCAAGTCGGGGAGGTCAGACCTTGAGGTCGACGATCCCGCTGACGCCCACGCCGTCGACGGCTTTGAGCTTCTTGGCGTCGGTCACGTCGGTGGTCGAGACGGGGATCAAGGCGCGCAGGTGGATCTCACCGAACATCTCGATCTCCGGCGAGGCCACGGCCCGGACCTTTTCGACGTTCGACTTGGAGCCCATCACCTGGGCGGCGCCGATGGCCCCGCGGCTTCGAAGGCCGACGGTCAGGATCGGGACAACTTTGGTGTAGCTCTTGTTGGTGTCCTCGTGGCCGGTGATCTTGTTGAACTCCCGGTTGATGTCGCCGCCAAAGCGGTCGACGACGGCCCCCACGCCAAGGATCTTGAGAACTTGCTTGATCTGCCCGGCCCCGGCGACCCCGGCGACAAAAATGGCGGCGCCGACCATGGCGGAGCGGACAACGGCTTTACGGTCCATAACATGAGTTTAGACGACCCCATCGCCATGATGGGTTCGGGCTGGCCCAGGCCCAAAAGGGACTCGGCCCCGGCGACCAAGGTCGTCGGGGCCGAGTCGGCTTGTCAGGTCAGGTTCAGAACTTGACGGTCAGCTGGGTGGCCAAGAGGCCGCCCTTGAAGACCGAGCTCGCGCCACCGAAGCCACCCGGGTTGAAGGTCATACCCGTGCGGCTGCCGTTGTCGACGTCGCTGAACATGTACTTGAAGGTCAGGCGGCTCGTCGCACCCAGGTTGTAGCCCAGGCCGAGGGTGTACCAGCGCTGCTTCGGCTGGGTACCCGCACCGAACTTGAACTTCGTGTCCTCGTACTTGAGGTTCACGTCGAACATGTTGTTCAGCTTGAAGTCCGCGCCGATGGCGAAGTCGTCGATCTTGTCGTCGCTACCGCCAGTCAGGACGTTGTTGCCCAGACCAGCCGTGTTGCTGACACCCTTGACGAACTCACCCATGCCCCAGATCGTGAGGTTGTCGTTCGGCATGAACGAAGCAGAGATGTTGAACCCTTCAAAGTTCACCGGGCTCTGCCAAGTACCGAACTGACCCCAGTCGCCAGGAGCGAGGAAGTTCTTCTCGACGCGGCGGTAACCGCCACCGATCTGGAACTTGCCCGCGTTGTAGGTCAACTGAGCGTGCCAAGCAGCGTTGTCGCTGTCGACGGTGCTGCTGTTGTTCTCGTTCAGCTGCGACTTCGAGTACGCGCCATAGACGTTGATCTTGTCGAACTTGAGCTTGATCTCACCGCCGTAGACGTTCATCCGGTTGACGACGCCAGCAGGGACCGTCGAGCGGGTGTTGCTGTCCAACCAGAGGTAGGCCAGGTTCACGCTGCCCATGTCGCCGATCGGGAACTTGAGCTGGACGCCCAGGTTCTGGTCGATCTGGCTACCGGTCATGCCGATGCCGATCGGGTTCAGGTCGACGCCGTTGGTGCTGTTGCGGGCGCTGTTGCGGCCGCCCATCACCTTCAGGTCAGCCTTTCCGAACTTGAAGTTCAGGATGCCGCCGTCGAAGTAGTAGTCGCCGTTCTCGCGAGCCGAGTTCTCGAAGTACTCCGAGGTGTACTCAGTGCGCTGGAACAGGTAGTGACCGACCTTCGTGTGGACGCGACCGACTTGGGCGCTGAAGCCCTGGCCCGCGAGGCTGGCGTCATAGTTGACGGCCAGGTCTTGCAGGTAGACGTCGGTGGCGCCCTCGACAGCCAGGCGTCCGCCCGGCATGTAGGCGCCGTAGGCACCCAGCGTGTCGAGCACGTTACCGATGACGAGCGTACCGGCGACCTTCGGGCCCTCGTTCGTCGACTTGAAGTTCAAGGCGAGCTGGTGGAGGACCGAGAAGTTGCGGGTCATGCCAGCGGCAAAGCCGGTGTTCCGGTCGGCGCCGATGATCTCGCCGCCGTGGAGGATGCCCAGGTTGTTGTCGCTGCTGTGACCGGCGAGGATGAGGAGGTCAGCTTGGCCGTGGATGTCCAGAGCCGGCTTGTAGGCTTCGAGGGCCTTCAGGCGGGCTTCGTGGTCAGCCAACTGCTTCTTCATGTCTTCGACGTTGACGCCGAGGCCAGCGAGTTCCTTCTCAAACTCCTTGCTGAGCTTCTTGAGCTCAGCAATGTCGCCCGAGTAGTCCTTCATGCCGGCGACCGCGGACTTGAGCTCGGAGAGCTGGTCCTTGAGCGCCTGGATGTCGCCGCTGTTGTCGGTGCCGCCACCGCCACCGCCCGACGGGCGGGCTTCGAGGGCCTTGATCTGGCCTTCGATCGCCTTGAAGCGCTCGTCATAGATCTTCCACAGGCGGTCGATCGCGACGGCGAACTCGTAGCGGGTCATTTCGCGCGGGCCGCGGAACTTACCGTCGGGGTAACCAATCAGGACTTTGCCCTTCAGGTTGGCGACGGCGTCATAGGCCCAGTGGTTGTCCGGAACGACGTCCGGGAATTGGTCTTGAGCGAACGCCGGGACGACCAGCGCGACGCCAAGAAGTGTGCTCAGAGCGAGCTTCATCATGCGGTTCATGTTTGGCTCCAAACTCAGGCCGACCTTGGCTTGACGTTTGTCGCTTGTGCCCACCGCGGGGACCGGACTCCGGACCTCACAACTTTCCTTAAGTTCCCTGTGAAGCCAAGCCCGTCTGCGATTGCTTAGCGACGCGTCCTGCGTCAGTCGTCCTGATGGCATAGACACGGGCTCTACGCCTGTGTGGAATATTGGCATGTCGCGCATGCCTGCGTCCCGATCCTGGTGGGCTTACTAGGTCTTTTGGGCCCAGACCCTCTAGGACCGAACCAAGGCGAGGAGTTCTTCCGTCTTCGCCTGGAGCAGAGCCTTGTCGCCCCGGGTCTCCACGTTGAGCCGGATGACAGGCTCGGTGTTGCTCCCCCGTAGGTTGAACCGCCAGTCCTTGAACTCAAGGCTCAGGCCGTCGGTCTTGTCGACTTCGCCCCCCGGATAGGCCGCTTCCACCCTGGCCAGGGTCGCCTTGACGTCGGAGACCGTGGAGTTGATCTCTCCGCTGCAGGGGTAACGGTCCATCATCCCCCCGACAAGCTCGCCCAGGCTCTTGCCGGTCTGGGCCATCAGCCGCAGGGTCAGGAGCATCGGGATCATGCCGCTGTCGCAGTACCAGTGCGCCTTGAAGTAGTGGTGGGCGCTCATCTCGCCGCCGTAGACGGCGTTCTCGGCCCGCATCCGTTCCTTGATGAAGGCGTGGCCGCTCTTGCACATCACCGCGCGTCCGCCGTGCCGCCCGACGATCTCGACCGTGTTCCAGGTGAGCCGGGGGTCATAAATGATCGCCGCGCCGGGGTTGTCGGCGAGGATCGACTGGGCAAGCAGCCCCACCAAGTAGTAGCCCTCGATGAACTCGCCGCGCTCGTCCACAAAGAAGCAACGGTCGTAGTCACCGTCCCATGCGATGCCGAGGTCGTACTTACCCGTCTTCATCGCCTCGACGACCGGGGCGCGGCTTTCCTCTAGGATCGGATTGGGGACACCGTTCGGGAAATTTCCGTCCGGCTCGAACATCATCTTGGTCACTTGGAGCGGGACGTGCGGCGCCAAGGCCTCCATCGCGACCCCGGCGGCCCCGTTGCCGGGACTCGCGAGGACCTTGAAGTCTTTCAGGGCGTCCGCCGGACAAATCTGGAGGAGGTGCCGGACAAAGTCGGCGTAGGCGTCGCGCTTGGTGTTGACCGCCGACCCGTTCCCCGGGCCGACCTTGCCGCCCAAGATGTCGGCGGCGTCCTTCTCAATGTCGTAGAGCCCCGTGTCTCCGCTGATGGGGCGGCTCTCCTGCCGGACCATCTTCATGCCGTTGTACTCCGGCGGGTTGTGGCTGGCCGTGATCATCACGCCGCCGTCGTAGCCGTAGGCGGCGGTGGCAAAGTAGACCATCTCGGTGCCGACCATGCCGAGGTCGACGACGCTGGTGCCCTCTTCGTTAAGGCCTTGGGTGAGGGCCTCGGCCAGCTCAGGGCCGCTCAACCGGATGTCGTGGCCGACGCAGACGGTCTTGGCGCCCGTTTGACGGGCATAGGCGCGTCCGACCGCCCGTGCGACCTCTGGGTTCAGCTCGCCGGGCACCTTGCCGCGGACGTCGTAGGCTTTGAAGCAGGCAAGATACTGGCCCATTTGCGCGGCAAGGTTACCAGGCTGGCCCAGGGGGACCAGGTAAGACCAGACGATGCCAGCCCAACTCATCGGGGCCCATATGCCGACCGGCAAAGGCCTGCCGCTTGCCCTGAAGAACGGTGTCGGCATCGGGTGCACCGCGGTGCAAGTCTTCACCTCCAGCCCCCAGAACTGGGCGGCAAAGCCAGTGACCGACGAGATGGCCGACGCCTTCCGGGCCGCGGCCCAAGAGTCGGGGTTGGGCCGGCACACGGTGAGCCATGACAGCTACCTGATCAACCTGGCCAACGCCGACGAAGACAAGCGCCGGCAGGCGATGGAGGGGCTGAAGGGCGAGATGCGGCGGTGCGACCGGTACGGCATCCCCTTCGTCGTCAGCCACATGGGGGCGCACTCGGGGCAGGGAGAAGAGGTCGGGCTGGCCCGGGTCGCCGAGTCGGCGCGTGAGGTCTTGGCCGACACGCCCGGTTCGGTGACCCTGCTGATGGAGACGACGGCCGGACAAGGGTCTTCGCTCAACTACCGGTTTGAACACCTTGCCACGGTCATCGAGGCGGCCGGCGACCCGGCCAGGCTGGCCGTCTGCCTGGACACCTGCCACATCTTTGCCGCCGGCTACGACATCCGCACGGCGGAGGCCTACGAGGCGACCTTCGCCGAGTTCGACCGCCTCGTCGGATGCGACCGGATCAAGGTGGTCCACTGCAACGACAGCAAGAAGGGTCTGGGCACACGGGTGGACCGCCACGAGCACCTGGGTGAAGGCGAGATCGGCCCGGTGGCGTTCCAGTGCCTGGTGAAGGACCCCCGGTTCGAGCAGACGATGATCGTCGTCGAGACGCCGGAGGCCGACACCCACCACGCCGTCAACGTGGCCCGGCTATGGGAATGGGCGCGGGCCTAGTCGGATGACGGCCTGGTGAATACCGGGCTCGCACAATCCCCAGAAACTCACCCTCCAGTGCAGGTTTTTCATGCCGAAAACCTGAAGTGATGGTCGAACTTGCCGTCCGCTGTTGCGTGGCCCTGGCTGTTTTTGGCGTCTCTTTGGCGACGGGAAAGCCCGAGTTCGACTTCGTCTGGAAGCTCTGCTTGGTCGGGCTCGCGTACTTCGGGGTCCTCTACATGGTGGAGAAGAAGGGCCTGCGCAACGGAGGGGTCGCGGGGATCGCCGCCGTCATCGACGCGGCCTGGATCGCCGCCGCCCTCAGCAACGCCCACACCCTACAGTTCTACGGCTTTCTCGTCCTCGCCCCCATGATGTGGGCCGCCGGCAAGTACGAGGCGGAAGCCGCGTCAATGGCCCCGCTCGTCGCCGCGACCATCATGGTCGGGTCGAACCTCTTCGGGGGGGAGGGGTTCACCGCCCCCGTCATGCTCCACACCGTCGGCGTCCTCGTCGTCGGCTTGCTGGGCAACCAAACCCGTGTCGTCGTCGAGGAAAAGAAGGTCTTCGTCACCGCGGAGGCGGCCGGAGAGAAGACCAAGACGCCCAGCGACAACGGCGAGCTCCGCGCCACCTACCGTGCCTTAAAGCAACACACCGACGACCTTCAGCGACGGCACCGCCGCGACCAAGCGATGGTGAAACTGTTCGACTCGGTGAACCGGGCGACCGACAACCCGTTCCAGGGCCTGTCCGAAGCGGCCAAAGAGAGCTCGGGGGCCGAAGGGGTCGTCGTCTTCGGTGCGACCGACGGAGGCCGTCGTCTGCTCGTCGAGGCCGCGTCGGGCAAGTTTCCCGTCGGGTCGGCGGAAACGCACTTTGACATTCCCATGGGCATGAGCGACGCCCAAATGCGCCACCTCTTTGAGAAGCGCTTCAACGCGATCAAACCGGAAGGCGACGCCACCCAGGTCGGCACGGCCCTCCTGAAGCGCAACGGGCGCGTCGTCGGCATGGTCGCCCTGTTCCACCAGACGCTCAAGGGCCTGGAAGCCGCCCTCCAGGTCGTCGGCGACGCCGCCGACAGCCTGGCCCACCTTCTGGCCGCCCAACGCGAGCGCGACATGGAACGGCGGCGGCTGCGCGAGACCGAACTCCTCTACACCGTAGCGACCACCGCCCAGGGCTCGGAGTCCAAAGAAAACTTGGTGTCCCGGGTCGTGCGGGAGCTTGGCGAGGTGCTGCGTCTCGACCATCTGGCCGTCAACTTCCTGCAGGACGCCTCCGCGGTCCAGGTCGCCCTTCGGGGGTTGCCCGTCCAGCCGGTCGAGTCGATGTCGTTCGCTTATGGGCCGGGCCTGCACGGTTGGCTCAAGCTCGGAGCGCCGGAGATCGTCATGGTCGACGCCTTGGCCGACGACAGGTTCCCGAAGACCGAGGCGGTCAAGAAGCGGATCGGCAGCGTCGTCGTGCTTCCCGTCAGCTTCGGCGAGGAGCCTTACGGGTTCCTGACCGCGGCGACCCACCGGGTCGGCGGCGTGGACAACGCCCGCCTCGAGACGCTCCGTGTCGTCACCGCCGAACTTGGCCACGCCTTGGCCCGGCACGAGCAAGGTGGCCGAGACCCCGAGGGCCTGATGACGCCCAAGGAGTTCCAAGACTGCCTGAAAGGCATGGGCCGCGGTTGCCTGGTCTACCTTGACGTCCCTCGCCGCGAAGACCTTGTCGAGTCGTATGGCCGGCCCGCCTACGACCTGGCCGTCCGCAAGTTCGCGATGCGGCTGCGCGCGAAGTTGCCGACCGGGTCGGGCCTGTGCCGCCGCGACGAGGGCGACTACGTCGTCGCGTTGCGCGACGTCGCCGAACCGTTTGCCCGGAGTTGGGCCAACGAAGCCGCCGCCATCGCGTCGATGGTGGCCCTCACCACGCCCGACGGCCGGGCGCGCATCCCCCTGGCGTTGCGGGCGAAAGTCGCCGCCTTTGGCCCGCAAAACCACCTGATTTCCGAAAAGACTTCCGCATAAGATGAGAAATACACCAGGACAACGTGACAGGACGGCCGTTCGTCGGACTAACATGTCGGGACGCTTGCACGGCGGGGCTTCGGTTGGAGCGTCCAGGCAGGCGCGAAAGCCGAAGGGTGGCCAGTGGCTGGGGAGCGCTGGCGACGCGAACGTTATTGCAATCAGGCTTGAGGAGGCGAAATTGATGCTGCAGTCTTATAACTGGAGGCAGGCCAAGGAGGCGTGTCTGGAAACACTGGCCAAGGACCCGGACCACTTGGGCGCACTTGAGACCATCGCCCAGGCCCAGTGGTTTGGTGGCGAGTTCGACGCTGTCATTGCGACAATGACCCGGCTGCTCCGGCTCAATCCTCACGAGCCCGGCTACCGCTACACCCGAGGCATGGCCCGCCTAAGCCAGGGCGACCTGACCCATGCCGCCGAAGATTTTCGCCGCGCCCTTGCCCAGAGCAACATCGCGGCCTTCCGCGAGCAAGTCGCGAGTTCCTTGGACGCCGTCGAACTCTGGATGGAAGACCTCGCCTGCGGCCGCCCGGTCCGCCACAAGGGGACGTGGGTCCCCGCGATGGGCATCCGCTCGACCCAGCCGCGGAACGACGTCCTTCACTAGCCAAAGGCAAAGAAACTCCACCCCGCCGGGTGGAGTTTCTCATTGCTGTCTCCGGCTCAGCGCAGGGCCGACGCTTCGTCGGTGCGTTCCCAGGGGAACGCCGGGTTGCCGAAGTGGCCGTTCTTGGCCGTCGGCGAGTATTTGAAGTCCAAGAGACCGAGGTGCTTGATGATGCCCTGCGGCGACATGTCGAACGTGGCGCTGACCCGCTCGCGGATCGTATCCACCGGCACTGTCTCGGTGCCGTAGGTCTCCAGGTTGACCGCGACCGGCTGTTCGACACCGATGGCGTAGGCCAAGGCCACCTGGACGCGGGTGGCCAGACCAGCGGCGACGACACACTTGGCCACGTGGCGGGCCATGTAGGCCGCGCTCCGGTCGACCTTGGTGGGGTCTTTGCCGCTGAAGGCGCCGCCGCCATGGGGGCACATGCCGCCATAGGTGTCGACGATGATCTTTCGACCGGTGAGACCGGTGTCGCCCTGCGGCCCCCCGGTGACAAAGCGCCCGGTCGGGTTGATGTGGTAGGTGATGTCACCCTTCGCGTAGGTCGCGTACTGGGCAAGCACCGGCCTGATGACATGCTCATGGACGATCTCTTGGATGTTGCGCTCGACCTCGGCGTTGTGCTGCTGGCTGACGACGACGGTGTTGATCCGCGTGGGCCGTCCGTCCTCGTATTCCACGGAGACTTGGCTCTTGGCGTCCGGCCGTAGGCCCAAGCTGGGCTGCTCGCGGCGGACGGCGGCCGACTGGCGCATCATCGCGTGGGCCACCGCGATCGGCAGGGGCATGAGCTCCGGAGTCTCGTCCGTGGCCATGCCGAACATCATCCCTTGGTCGCCGGCGCCTCCGGTGTCGACGCCCCGGGCGATGTCGGGGGACTGCCCTTGGATGCTGACCATGACGCCGCACATCTCACCGTCAAAACCGATGTCGGTGCTCGTGTAGCCGACGTCGGTGATCGTCTTGCGGACGAGTTTGGCGACGTCGACGTACCCCTCTTTCATCGTCAACTCGCCGGTGACGACGGCAAGGCCGTGGGTGACCAGCGTCTCAATCGCGACTCGGGCGTGCTTTTCTTGCTCCAAGGCGCTGTCAAGGACGGCGTCGGAAATCTGGTCGGCGAGCTTGTCGGGGTGCCCCTCGCTGACACTTTCGGATGTGTGGATCTGCCGGTAAGACATCGAACCGGCGGGCAGGATACCGATTGGCGGCCTGACGGGGGCCCAAGAAGGTCCCTCGTACATACACCTGGTTGGGCGTCACGCTGGGTCAGCACTACGCCCTTAAGTCGGGCATCACCGCCGGCGGGACGCTCAATGTGACCGACGCTTACGGACTCTCGTCCGTCGGCATCGGCATCTTTGGCCCGGGCAACTTGTTCATCTCGGGTGGCGGGTCCCCCAACGGGGACGACTACAACGTCATCTCCGCTGCAGGTCACGAGAGCCAGCCTCAACTCAACTCGATCCCCTTGGTCCAGGACACCTTGGTCAACCAACTCAACGTCGCCTCGATGAGCGAGAGTGACATCAGCAACGTGGCGTTCCACTACGGGTCCGACATCAACGACCCCACCATCACCTCGGTGCCCGAGCCCGTCTCGCTGGCCGTCCTTGGCCTCGGGGCATTGGCCGTGGCCCGACGCCGCAAGGCCTGAACTGGGACTCGCGTCTCTCCTGCCGGGACAGCCTCAACAAGGCTGTCCCGCACCGTCCGTCACCGCCGATTGACTTTCCACTGCTCGTTCTGGACGGCCCGAAGCGAGTCGCGCAGGCCCTGCTCAAAAATGTACGACACCTCGTCGAAGTCGGTGACCACCCCGTCATGGATCCCCGACCCGTGCCGGTGGAGCCAGACGGTGTTGTCCTCCGGCCCGCCGTGCCACCGGTAGGCGTAGACGATGTCGCCCCCGAAGCGGCAAACCCCGCCCACACTCCGCGAGAAAGCCCACTCGTTGCCCATCATTTTGGTCCACCAACCGGATCCCGTGGCGATTTGGCGACACAGGTAGTTGAGACCGGGGTCGCCCGCCTTGTCCTTGTGCCCCTTGCAATAGACCTGGTACTGCCCGTCCTCGACCAAGAGGACCGGCCGCCCCGTGCACCGGGCCGGGGTCTTCTCGCCTCCGACGGTCAGGGGCTTGCCGACCTCCTTCCACCCGTCCCCTGACCGGGCCAGCTCGTGGACCACCATGACCCCGGTGATCACGCCATGGTCCTCCACGGTGACGACGGCCAAGCGGTCTTTGTCCTGACGCCACGCTACTCCAGCCGGGGCCAGGCTCGTCAACCCGAGACTCTGCGGCTTTGCGGCCCGGTCCCGCAGGTCGACGACGGTCAACTCCCCGCCTTTGCCCCGCACGACCGCTGAAACGCGGCCCTTCACCATGGCCAGCACGGGTTCGCCGGCCTCGTCGAAGCGCCGGTTGGCCACCTGCACCGTGTCCCCCGGCCCGTGGGTGAGCGTCGTCAACTTCCAGCCCTTGGGAGTCTGATGGGCGAGCCACAGCGACTTGGCGTCGCCGAGGGCGGAGACGTCGCTGGCGACGTCGTCGGGCGGGCCCTGGTACACCCGGTTGAACTTGCCGTCAGGCTCAACCCGGTAGACGGCGAGCCGGGCCAGGTCTTCGGGGGTCGGGCTGTACTTGTCGCCTGAGCCGCCTTCCGGCACCGCGTTGTAGAGCCCGCCGCCCCAAGCGGCCACTGCCGGTGACCCGCTGACCTTCGGGCCCTTGACCAGGCCGCGGATGCCGACCGAATAGCCGTCGTCGATGTTCGCCCGGACATGGTGTTCGCCGACGACGCCGTTGCGGTTCCAATCCACCGCCGTGTGGGTCTCGTCGATCTTTTTGACCGTGTAATGACCCGGCCGTTTGCTGAGGTATTCGAGGTCGGCGTAGGGGAACGGCAACACTTCGTCCAGGTCGGTCATCTTGAGCCGCAGACTGGCGAACCGCCCCGTGCTGAAGTGGACTTTGTCCGGGCTGCCGTCGAACTGGTACAGGTAGTCGTAGTTCATCAGGCTCGTGTGGAGGGGTGACCCGACGCCGGTGCTCTTCGGCTCGTGGGGCAGGCCTAGTTGGTGGCCCACCTCGTGGACGATCGTCCAAGAGTTGTAGCCCGTGCCGCACCAGTCAGGCCGGTTGGCCTGACCGCCCCCGCCCGGGCTGTTCTCGACAAGGACGCCGTGACCCAGGCCGCGCCACTCTTCGGGCATGGCCTCGTCGTAGAGCTGGGCGTAGCTCCGGTTGTTGAACTTGGCGTCCAACGGGGGCAAGACGACCGGGACAAGGTGCAGCCCCGGCTTGCCGTCCGGGTTTTGGTGGGGCATCTCGGCATAGAACCGCGTCAACCGGTCGATCGTCGGCTGCAGCTTTTCGGGTGTCAAGCCGGGACGGGGCCGAAAGACGATGACCAAGTCCGCATGGTCTGGCTTGCAACCCGCCGACTTGGGGTCGAGCGGGCCGAAGCCCTTCGTCTCCCAGGAGTCGCACAGGCCGTCGCCGTCCCGGTCGGCCCATGGCGAATCGACCGCCTGGGTCAGGGCGGCCGCGGCAACGAGGCAGGTCAACATCGCGGGGCAAGTCTACCGGCGCAGGTACTCGCCTCAGACTCGAGTGACGCCCCAGAGCGGCATGGTCCACCGTGGGCGGAAGTCAAGGCGCTCGTAGACCCCGATCGCCCGGTGGTTGTCGTCGTCAACATGGAGAAAGGGCTGGTCCCCTTCAGCTTGAATGTGGGCGACCGTGTGGGCGACGAGCAGGCTGGCCAGTCCCTGGCCAAGGTGTCCAGGGTGGGTGCACACCGCGGTCACCTCGGTGTAGCCGTCCATGCGGAACCTTGTCCCCGCCATGGCGGCCAGCCTGCCCTCCTGCTTCACCCCGAAGAAGGCCCCCGCCCGGGCCGTCCCGGCGCGAAAGTAGGCGGGATAAACCATCTCGGTGAGTTCGACCATGGCGGGAATGTCGGCCTCACCCAACCGCACGACCCGGGGGTCGCCTCCTTCCCGCCTTGGCCCTTCATAAACCATCTGCACAATGGCGGCGGTCCGGTCGAGACGCCAGGCCGAGGAGAGGGCCGGCGCGACCGCCCCGAACACCATCGACTCGCCCGGAGCCACAAGGTCGGCCGCTTCTTGCTCCGCACGCTCGGACGGCTCGCCGACGGCGACGAACGGGCCGAAGTCGGCCGGGTAGCGTCGGGCCGAGCCGCCTCCCACCGCCATCGCGGCATGGCGCGTGCTCAGGGCCGACCAGACCGGGTTGTCAAGAGGGTGGCGGCCAGTCATCACCAAAACCGGGTCAGGCCAGCAAGTCTGAGACCACCTCGCCAGCGACGTCGGTCAGGCGGAAGTCGCGACCCTGGTAGCGGTAGGTCAGACGTTCGTGGTCGATGCCCAGCAGGTGGAGCATCGTCGCGTGGAGGTCGTGGACACTCACGGGGTTTTCGACGATGTTGTACGAGTAGTCGTCGGTCTTGCCGTAGGTCACGCCGCCCTTGATGCCGCCCCCGGCCATCCAGACCGAGAAGCACCGGGGATGGTGGTCACGGCCGTAGTTGGTCTCGGTCAGTTCACCCTGGGAGTACACCGTCCTCCCGAACTCGCCGCCCCAGACGACGAGGGTGTCGTCGAACATGCCCCGTTGCTTCAGGTCTTTGATCAACGCGGCGCTGGGCTGGTCGATGTCGCCGGCCTGGCCCTTGATCGCGGTCGGGAGGTTGAAGTGTTGGTCCCACCCCATGTGGAAGAGCTGGACAAACCGGACGCCGCGCTCGGCCATGCGCCGGGCGAGCAGACAGTTGTAGGCGAACGACCCCTTACGGGTGACGTCGGGGCCGTACATTTCCAGAATCGAGGACGGCTCGGACTTGATGTCGAGAAGCTCGGGCACCGAAGCCTGCATCCGGAAGGCCAGCTCGTACTGGCTGATGCGCGTGTCGATCTCAGGGTCGCCCGTCACACTGCGGCGGATCGTGTTCAGGCCCATCAGCTCGTCGAGCATCTCACGCCGAGTCTCCCGGTCGATGCCGTGCGGGTCGCTGATGAAAAGCACGGGGTCGCCGGTGTTGCGGAACTTGACCCCCTGGTATTGGGTGGGCAGGAACCCAGAGCCCCACAGACGGTCGTAGAGCGGCTGGTCGTCCTTGCGCCCCGAGCCGACGCTGGTGAGGACGACGTAGGCGGGCAGGTCGCTGTTCATCGTGCCCAGGCCATAGCTGAGCCAGGCGCCGATGCTCGGACGCCCGGCAAGCTGGACCCCGGACTGGACGAAGGTCACCGCCGGGTCGTGGTTGATCGCCTCGGTGAACATCGACCGGACCAAGCACAGGTCGTCGGCCACCGAGCCGAGGTGGGGGAGCAACTCGCTCAGTTCCATCCCGCTTTGGCCGTGTTTGTTGAACTTGAACACGCTCGGCGCGACGGGGAACGACTTCTGACCGCTCGTCATACCGGTGAGCCGCTGGCCCATCCGGACCGAGGCAGGGAGCTCGGTCTTGCGTTTGTCCAACAGGTGGGGCTTGTTGTCGTAGAGCTCCATTTGGCTCGGCGCACCCGATTGGAAGAGGTAGATGACCCGCTTGGCCTTTGCCGGGAAGTGGGGCACGTCTCTGAGGCCGCCGACCCGCTTCAAGGCTTTCCCTTGACCGTCGCCAAAGGGGTTGACGGCGGCGAACCCTTCGTCGCCCAAGATGCCCATCAGGGCGGCAAGGCCGAGCCCGCCCGTCCGCCGGAGGAACGTGCGCCGGTTGAACTGGTCTTGCAGGCGGTAGTTTTCGCTCTCGTTCATTCTTTCGTCACCGTTTCGTCGAGGTTGAGCAGGGTGCTGGCGGTCACCGCGTAGGCGGCGAGGGTCGGCCGGTCGAGACTCGGGTCCGGCAGCTTGTCGCCCTCGGCAAGGATCTTGTCGGCTTCACGGGGAGCAGCCCGGTACTTGGCGATCCGCGATTCCAAACCCTTGTCCAAGACAGCGACCTCCTGGGCGGTGGGCTTACGGCTGAGGACAAGCTGGAACCCATAGGCGATCCGCGACGCCGCGGTCGGCCCCCCTTCCCGGAGCATCCGCTCGGCCAGCACTCGGGAGGCCTCGACATACGTGACGTCGTTCATCAGGGTCAGGGCCTGGAGAGGCGTGTCCGTCCGGGCGCGGTGCACCCGGCAGGTCTCGCGCGACGGCACGTCGAACAGCAGCATGTTCGGTGGGGCCGCGGTCCGCTTCCAGATCGTGTAGAGGCTCCGCCGGTACAGCCCGTCGCCGGTGTCGTGCTTGTAGTTGCGGAGGTTGCCGTAGACGTTGGTCTCGTCCCAGACGCCGTCTGGCATGTAGGGCCGCACCGACTCTCCCCCGATCTTCTCGACGAGGAGCCCACTGACATAGAGCGCCTGGTCGCGGATGACCTCGCCCTTGAGGCGGAAACGGGGGCCACGCGAGACCAGCTTGTTGTCAGGGTCCTTCTCGCGCTTCAGCGGCGAGACGACGGAGGACTGGCGGTATGCCGCGCTCGTCACCAGCTCGCGCCACATCGCCTTCAAATCCCACTTCAGTCTCACCAACTCTGTGGCGAGCCAGTCGAGCAGCTCTGGGTCGGTCGGGTAGTCGGCCCGGGTGCCAAAGTCCTCGATCGTCCCGACGATCCCGTTGCCGAACAGCCGTTCCCACATCCGGTTCACCGTCACGCGGGCGGTGAGGGGGTTGTCGGGCGACACGATCCAGTAGGCGAGGCCGAGCCGGTTGTTCGGGACTCCCTTGGGCATGGGCGGCAGGAACGAAGGCAGACCGGCGGTGACCTTCTCGCCGTGGTGGTCGTATTGGCCTCGCTCAAGGACAAAGCAGTCGCGGGGCTTGGGCATCTCGGCCATCACCATCACGTTGGGGACCGCCGCGTTGATCTCGTCGCGTTCGCGCACGGCCGCGGCCCGCTGTTTGTCCCGGGCGGCGAACCCGGGGTCAGTGGCCAAGCAATAGAAGCGGGCCATCTCGCGCTTCTGGGCCGGGGTGCGCTTACTCGGGTCGACGGAGACGACGGGCAGGGCCGGTGACGTCGAGGCCAGTGTGGCGGCTTCGGCGGGGGTGAGCGCGCGGTTGAAGACCGCCACGTCGTCGACAGCGCCGTCGAACTGCTCCGAGTCGGTGCGACGCCCGACCCGGGTGTCGACGGTCGTCCGCGTCGTGGCAGACAAGGTGTCCATGTCCACGTTCAGGGCCACCGGTCGACCGTTGATGTACATCTTCATGCCGGCGGCCTTGGAAGAGCCGTCATAGGTGACGACCAGGTGCGACCATGCGTTCTTCGGGATGGTCTCCTTTGCCGAGACCTTCAGCGCGTTCTCCGGCCACTTGTTGATGATATGGGCCTGCGGCCGGCCACCGACCACCGAGCACTCCCACCCACGGAACCCGTTGTTCGAGTCCATTCGGGCGAGCGGCGCGCCCTCCCCGCTCCGGGGGTCGACCCACAGGGCGAAGCTGAACGGCTGGTCTCGTTCAAAGTCGCCGACCTGTCCCAGGTTGACGAATCCCTTGGCACCCGTCGTCACCGCCCCGGTGGCCCGGCCGGGCCCATAGCTGACCTCACCTTCGGCCTTGCCCGTCCCCGGCACAAGGCGGTACCGGGCGACCAGGCCGTCCTTGACCTCGCCCAGAAGGTTGGCGGGACGCCACGCCGCGGCGACGGACTCCTTCTTTGCCGCCTCGGCGTCGAGCCACGCGTCCAACTGGTCGACGACCTTGCCCAAGTGGGCCAAGCGGGCGGACTGCGCTTTGGTCGGGGCAGGCATGGTCGGCGGATGGTTGACCGGGCGCTCCTCACCTGTCCCCGACTCGGGGACGTTGTTGAAGTAGGCGAAGAGACGATAGAAGTCCTTCTGGCTGATCGGGTCGTACTTGTGGTCATGGCACCGGGCACAGCCGGCCGTGAGCCCGAGCCACGTGGCCGAGGTGGTCTCGACCCGGTCGATGACGGTCTCGACCCGCCATTCTTCGGCAATGACGCCGCCCTCTGTGTTGATCCGGTGGTTCCGGTTGAATCCCGTGGCCAACCTCTGCTCCATCGTCGCGTTGGGCAGGAGGTCTCCGGCGAGCTGTTCGACCGTGAACTGGTCATACGGCATGTTCTTGTTGAAGGCGTCGATGACCCAGTCACGCCACCGCGATTGGAAGCGTTGGAAGTCGGCCTGGTAGCCGTTGCTGTCGGCATACCGGGCGTAGTCCATCCAGTCCATCGCCATCCGCTCGCCATAGCGGGGCGAGGCGAGCAACCGGTCGACGACCTTCTCATAGGCGTCGGGCGACTTGTCGTTGACGAACGCGTCGACTTCCGCCGGGGTGGGCGGCAGTCCGGTGAGGTCGAGCGACACCCGGCGGACGAGGGTCGGACGGTCGGCCTCGCCTTCGGGCGAGAGGCCGTGGGCCTCCAGGTTCGCGAGGACGAAGCGGTCGATCGCGTTCTTGGGCCAAGAGCTTTCCTTGACGGTAGGCAAGGGGGGCCGGACTGGCTTGACAAAAGCCCAGTGCTCCTTGTACTCCGCCCCCTGCTCGATCCAGTCACGGAGTGTCTGCTTCTCTTCTTTGCCCAGCTTCTTGTGCGAGCTGGGGGGCGGCATGACGACGTTTTCGTCCGTCGCCATGATCCGCTTGATCAGTTCGCTCTCGTCGGGCTTGCCCGGGACGACGCCTCGTTTGCCGTCCGGTAACTGCTTGGTCGCCCCGGCGAAGGTGTCCAGCCGGAGGCCGCCCGCACCCTCTCCCGAGCTCGGCCCATGGCAATCGACACACTTGCCCAATATCTGGCGGACGTCGCGGTTGAACTCGACTTTGTCCGGCTTCTTGGTCTGTGCCGACGGAAGGACCACGGCCACGGCCAAAGCCCCCGTTCCCGCCGCCAAAGCCGTCAAGGAGCCCAACCTGCTGCACATGGTCTCAGTTTAGCCAGGCTTTGCTACGCTTTGGAGTCTGGAAAGTGTCAACGTCTCTAGAACTGGTCGGTCATGAACATCTGGGGTTTCCGTGAAAATCCCCGGCCCATGAGCCAGAGTTCGTGCCGGGGCGGCCCGGCCGGGACGGCCACGACATCGAGCATCCCTCTGGTCCCTACCCACTGGCTGCCCGGCATGACCGGCCACCGCGCATAGCGGTTGTTGACCACCGCCTCCCGACAGACCATCGCCTCGTGGCAGATGTAGCCGCCGTCAAACGGCTCGCATGGGCGGGAGACCCATTCCCAATAGCGCCACCGCTGGTCGTCCCGGCGGAGCCTGTCGGGACTCTGTTCGGCCCACTCGGCATAGACATGCCTCACCTCGTCGTTCGACAAGGCGTGGGTCTCGGCTTGGTGCATGTCGATTTCGATGTCGCATCGGACGACCTCGTCGATGACTTGGAACCCGACCTTTTCGTAGACTCTGGCCCGTTCGGCAAAGAGTAAGGCCGGGCCCGCTCCGGCGAGGGCGGCCTCGACGAGCCCGCCAGCCAACCCTTGTCCCCGCGCGTCGGGCAGCGTCGCGACACCGGCGATGCCGTCGGCCTCGCCCCAACCAAAGTGGAGCGGCGTGGTCGTCAGGATCGACACCAGCCGTCCGCCCTCGAACGCGGCCCACTTGCGGTCAAGGTCGAAGAACGGTTCGCTGAAGAACACCAGCCGGGCGCGGTCTTGGTCCAGTTCGAAAACCTCGCACAACACCGACAAGAACGCCTCCTCCTCGCCGGGGCGGATCGGCCTGAACTCCCTCAACCCCTCTTCCCCTGGGGCTTAGCGGCCGGTGGCGTCGGCGGCGGAGCGGCAGGGTCGGGGACCACCTTCACCGTCACCTCGACCTCGTTCGGGCTGAACAAGCGGACACCCTCGGGCAAGATGACCTTGACCTTGACGGTCACGTCGGCACTCGCGTTCTCAATATGGACAGACTCGGTGGACAGGCTCGCCAAGGTGGACGCCAGCTCGGGCGGCACCTGGGCCTTGAGGACGGGCGGCTTGATCGTCGTCCCCGCGTATTTGAACCCCTTGGCCGGCTGGCCAAAGAGGGACGGCGCCACAACCAATGACCGCGGGCCCAGGGAAAGGAGGTTGGCGTCGATCTCGACGGTGTCGGGTTCCACGACCAAGGCAGTGACCGGCTTGCTCTCGCGGTCCAGAAGCTCGACCTTCCACCTCGTCTCTTGCCCCTCCGCCTCCTTGTTCAGGTCGTAACCGACCACGGCCCGGGCGACCTGCGCCACCACCGACTCGGGCCCGCGGACAAGCACTTTGGGCGGCACCGTGCCTGCGGTGAGACCCTCCGGGCCGGGTTGACGGAACTCGACGGCGAAGGTGGCGCGGACCTCCTTCTCCAGGCTGATGCGTTTGATCGCGTCTCGCGGCGTGTAGGTGAGGTCGAGGTCTTTGGGGCCCTGCACCATGATCCTTGCGTTGACGTTGCCTTCACCATAGCCGGTGACGTTGGCAAACGCCCGCAGGTCTTGTTCGCGCAGGCGGTCCATGGAGGCCTGGCTACCCGTCACGTCCACGCTCACCACCGCAGGCGGATAGACGGCGGCGATCCCGTCACGGGTCTCGATGGTCAAGGGCACGTTGAAGACCTTGTTGCGCGTCGGCTCGCCGACGGCCAGCCACATGAGGATCGTCAGGACGAACGACAGGAGGAACAGGGCGATGTCTTGCCGCTTCATGGCTTGGGCGCCTCCACTTCGTCGAGCAACTCTCTTCTCAGGAAAGCCCTCAGGTCCTGGATATGCTCGATATCGACGAGTTTCCCGTCGTACGCGACACTGATCCGGCCGCGCTCCTCACTGACGATGACCACGATGCAGTCGGTCACCTCTGAAATGCCAAGACCCGCCCGGTGCCGAAGATGCTTGTTCCGGTCGACCTTGGCGCTCTCGCTGAGCGGCAACCGGCAACCGGCCGCCAAGATCACGTCACCGCGGATGACGACGGCACCGTCATGGAGCGGGTTCTCGCCGTAAAAAATCGTCTCCAGCAGGGTCGTCGTCGCCAAAGCCTCGACGCGGACCCCGTTGGCGACGACGTCGTCGAGCCGGGCGCTCCGTTCACGCTCGATGACGATCAGCGCGCCGGTGTGCGACTTGGCCAGTGAGTCCGCGGCCAAGACGACGTCCTCAAAGCTGGGCTTGGCGTGGGGGGCGCCACCCGTGAGGAACCGCGCCGACAACTTCTCGTTCCAAAAACCCAGCCGCGCCAATCCTTCGAGGGCTTGGCGGAGTTCGGGAAGAAAGAGGACGACGACGGCCACGGGGGCGAGTACCGACGCCTTGTCCAGCAAGGTGTGAAGGGTCCGGAGGTGCAGCCGGTCGCTGACCAGATAGACGACGACAAAGATCCCGATCCCGAACAGGATGCTCCAGGCCCGGCGTCCCTGGACGAGCTTGAGAAGGCGGAACAGGATGAACGCGACCAACAGGATGTCGATCCAGTTGATGAGGGCGTCGGCGGGGTTCCAGAGCCCGGAAAGGCGGGCCCGCAGGGCGTTCAGCTCTTCGTTCAAGCTCGCCGCCAGTTTAGCTTAGTCCAGCCTCGGCCGACCCCCGACTCGACGCCACGCCATAATCTTCCTCGTGGACGAGCCGCCTCTGAGGTCACTGGACGAGGTCCGCGCCGACATCGACGCGGTCGACGACGCGCTGGTCAAGGCCCTCGCGCGGCGGACGGCCCTGACCCAGGAAGTCGGGCGCATCAAGGGCGGCGACAACCGACCTTTCTTCACCCCCGAACGAGAACGGCAGATCTACGAGAAGTTGTCCAAGGTCGAGTCAGGAGCCCTTAAGAAATCCCACCTGATCGCTATCTTTCGGGAGATCATCTCCGCGGGCCGGGCGGCAGAAAAGACCCTGACGATCGCTTTTTGGGGCCCGGTGGGGACGTACAGCCACCAAGCCGCGGTGGAGACGTTCGGGCGGAGCGTCGAACTGCTGCCGGTCGACTCGATCCGCGAGGTGTTCCTTGCCGTGGACCATGGGCAGGCCGACTACGGCCTAGCTCCCATCGAGAACTCCACCGCCGGCGTCATCCCCGAGACCCTCGACATGTTTCCTTCGACTAACGTCAAGATTTGCGCTGAGACATTTATTGAAGTCCACCACCACCTCGGGTCACGGGCGCGGTCTTTGGCCGATGTGAAGCGGGTGTACGCGGGGCCCCAGCCCGCCGCCCAGTGCCGCCACTGGCTGCGTGAGCACGTCCCCCACGCCGAAGTCGTGGACATGGCCCCGACCGCCCGCGCGGCCGAGAAGGCCCTCGAGGACCACACCGGGGCGGCCATCGCCAACCGCCTGTGCTTGGAGACTTACGACCTCGACGTCCTTGCCGACCACATCGAGGACCAGAGCAACAACCGCACGCGGTTCGTCGTCCTCGGCCATAACACGCCAGCCCCGAGCGGCTCGGACAAGACGACCCTGATGTTCAACCTCCGCAACCGGCCGGGCGAGCTTTACGCGGTGTTGGGTTCGTTCAAAAAGCATGGTGTCAACCTGCTCATGATCGAGTCGCGGCCCGCCCAGAGGGCGGCGTTCGAGTACATCTTCTACGTTGACTGCGGGGGCCATCACACCGAACCCCACGTGGCGGACGCTCTGGCCGAGATCCGCGAAGAGGCGATGGAGACCGTCGTGCTCGGCAGCTACCCCAGCCACGACCCGAACCTGTCGAACTAGCCGGCCTGGGTCCTTTGACCGGGCTACTCACCGGTCCTTGTGCGGGGTTGTCTGGAACCTATGAGAAGGCCGACCGACCATCTGAGAGGCGCAACCGCAGAACTCCGGAACGTATGAGACGTCAGAGGCCGGTAAGGAGGGTTGCGGGGCACGTCGGGCCACAGGGGAATCCATGGAAATCAGGGACTACGAATCGGGCAAGCACCTGACCGACGTCGACATCGTTTTGTCGCGCGAGGAGGCCGAAGAACTGAGCGCGTACTTGTCCCGCCTGCTCCTCCGCCCGGAGATCCGCACCGTCCACCTTTCCGAGATCAACGGGCTGATGCTCGAGCGTGAGTTGACGTTCAGCATCAAGTCTCAACCCTACGCCAGCTGAGGCCCGCAAACGAGAAATCCCCTGCCCCCCTAAGGGCAGAGGACTTCTCAAGGCCGGTTGCCCGTCAGGCCTTGCGGCGTCGGGCGGCGAAGACGCCGGCCAAGGTGAGACCAGCGAGGGTAAACGGCTCGGGCACCGACTCAGTCCGGATGCTGAAGTCGTCGACAATGAAGGCGTTGTCGTTGTAGCCCGTCTCCGGCGACTCCTTGATCTCCAACCGCAGCGCGTTGCCCGTCCCGACAAAGTTGAACGACTCGTTGTGGACGTCGCTGTCGGGCTGGCCAAAGTTGCCGTGGTAGATGGTGTTTAAGGTGACCAGGTCGGTCAGGGAGACGTCAAGCTTGGGCACGTCGTTCTCGTACCAAATCTTCCAACTGAAGGAAAGGGTGTTTTGCGAGCCCAGGCCAGGGGTGACGTCCTGGTAGATGTCGACGTTGTGCCCGTTGTAGCCTTCTCCGTCGGTGTTCAGGCTATACGTCCCGCTGATGTAGGGGTAGCCGTGGTTGTGGATGGTGGCGGCATGACCGTCGGCGATGGTCCAGCCCGGGATGTCGGCGCCGGTGAAGGCCGTGTAGCTCCCGTCGTGGGAGATACCGCCGTTCCAGTTGGGCTGGTCTTCGAAGCCGCCGTTGACGACGAGTTCGGTCGCGCTCGCTTGGGCGGCAAAGGCCACAGCGAGGACCGACAAGGCAAGAGTGTGTTTGTACATAGCGCGTCCTCTACAGTGAAGCGGCCCAAGGGCCGATCGGGATCACTGAAGTGTAGCGATAAAACACGACATGAAATGTGCCAATTTGGGGCCTTCTCGCATGAATACGGGCATTAAGCGTTACGTGGTGGATTTCTTGTAACGTTCAGGCTCGACTAGGCGAGGACGAACTCCCTCAGCGCCAAGGGCACGGTGGCGTCGAAGCCCACGACGTCGAGGGTCCCCAGGTCGGCCGGGTCGGCCACGTTGAACCGGCTGGCGCACATCCCCACGACGACCAACTTGGCGGGGACACCGGTCTTCTGGCGGTACTCCTCTAGGGCCTGGACCGGGTGGACGTCCCCGTACACAGGCTCGTTGTCGGTGTAGACGACAAAGACGTCGGCCATGACCTTGTTCTTGGCCGCCCACACCATTGGCAAGGCGCAATCGGTACCCCCGAAGTTTCGGGCCTGGGTGTGCGCCATGGCGTCGGACAGATTGGTCCGGCGCGTGAAGGGCAGGCGGCTGAAGGATTCGGCGAACGCCATCGGGGTGACTTCGGACTCCGTCGCCATCGTCACCAACGCCATCGCCGTCGCCGCCTCGCAGGCCGAGAGCGGGGTGCCGCCCACCGTCGCCCAGTTCATCGACCCGGACACGTCGATCCCAAGCACATACCGCCTGCCGGTCGGTTCGACCGCCTCGAACGACCGGTAGAACGCGGCGTCAAGGGCGTCGACGACCTCCGGCACGGCGTTCCACTGCCGGTCGCCCTGGCGATAGACCTTCAGCCCGGTCAGGAGGGTGACCGGATGGACACGGGCCACTTTGATGCGTTGGAAGTCGTCGAGCCGCCGCACGACCTCCCTCACCGCGTGCGATCCCGCGCCAAGCAAGCCGACCTGAGACATGTTGCCCAGGTTCCGCACCATGGCGGCGAGGGGCATGTTGGCCAGCAGGGCTTCCCACACTTCCGCACAGTTCAGGAGCGACGCCGGGACGCATTCCCGGGGCAGGTCATGCTCGCGCACAAGCTGGGCGGCCTCCCGGGCGTCGCTCGACCGCTTGAGACGCTCAAACGCCTCCAGCCTGGGCTCGGCACCCACCAACTCCCCGTCCACGATCCATTTGTAAACCACCCGGTGGGCCTCGTCGACCGGCTTGGGATGGGCAAGGCGCAGGAGGTCGCGATGGCCCCAACCACCTCTCTGCTGGTACCGCATCGCCTGATAGGCGACGTCACCCGGGTCGGCCTCGTTGTACCAACGGCCGACCGCCGTGCGCATCGCCCGCCCCCAACCCCGCAGGCACTCGGCCTCGCTGACAAACTGGAACAGGTGGGTCCCCGTCCTCGCTACTTTGGGCAGGGCGGCAAAGGCCGACCTCCTCGTCTCCATATCTCCCAACGAGGCGGCCATGGCGAGGACGAACAGTCCGGGGCCAGGCTTGGGAGCCCGGCCCGACCGGGCCGTCTGCACAACACGCTCGACGACCTTTCCGCCCTCCCCCTTGACGAGTTTGAGGGCGTTCTCGGCCTGTTCAAGAGTCAGGTCTTGCTCGTTGACATAGTAGGTGCCGCCCTCCGTGCCCAAGACCAAGAACCGGTCGAGCAACTTCCATTCGTCGGCCTGCAACACAAAACCGCCCACCGTGGGGTCGGCCTGGCTCCCGCCCGTCACGGGATGTCTCTTAGGGACCCTCTTGTCAGCAAAGTGCCGGGTGAACCGCATCGTCTTCTCTCCTTATCGTTCCCTTGTCTTCTCTTGTCATGGTCAGGGCCCGCACGCCCCACATTGGACTACCGGCTCAGGCCAGAGAGGATTCGACCCCTGGGCCATTGCCTAGCCATGGCGGTACGGCCGGGCATGAGCGACCCACGGCGGTGGACCGAGCGGGCAAAGGATGAGGCACGGGCAGGCATGCGCCCGGCCCCTCGAAAGGAGTCCGTCGCGGCCCGATTGATCGCCGTCCCTCGGCGGCCCGCTTGGCCACCGGCCAGTCCACGACCGGACGCGTCCGCCGGGCGAAGACTTAGGTCGTTTTGTTTGGTCGGGGGGTGCCGTCCCGGATCGGGAGGCCGGCCCACAAGGTTCGTCTGTCTGACGGACCGGGGCCTTGGGTGAAGGTTCAGTCCGTCAGGAGGCTAGCGCCGAGCGCGTCAATTTGCGCACCCGTTTTCTTGGTCACGTCTTGCCATCTGCACGTCCAATCGTCTCGCCTCATGTCGTGGCGAGGTGGACACTTTGACAGCGTGACCGACGCCATGGATACAGGTCGTGAGTCATTTGCTCCGAAAGTCCTAACCCCATTTGTCAAGTGCCCTTGTCAGACAAACCATTCGTGGACAGGGGGTCCTTGGGGTCATGCCCAAGACACGGGTGGGTAACGTGAGGGAGCAAATGGACAGCGACAGTAGTAGACGGGGCGCGGAGCCCACCTAGCCAGTCGATATCCTTTGCCTTGTCTTCTGACAGGGCCTTCCGGATGTCGGAAGGCCCTGTTTCTGTCTCCCGCAAGGACCACGCGATGGAGACCACAACCACCCTCGATCTGGCCGCCCGGCTTCAAGCGGCACTTGCCACCGGCGCACCCTTGGACGACGCCCTCGGCACCGCCCGGGCCGTGGACGTCGCCGAGGCGCTCGGCACCCTGTCCGACTCCGAGTCCTTGGCCGTGTTCGCCGCCCTGGACAACGACCGTGCGGTCGACCTCTTCGACGACCTCAGCCCGTCTTTGGTCGAGTTCCTCGTCGAGAACACGCCGCGAGAAAGGCTTGTCGCCCTCCTCGACGCCATGCCGGTCGACGAGGCGGCCGACGTGCTGGCCAATTCAGACGCCGATGTGGCCGCCGAGTTGCTCGCCCTGCTGGAGCACCGGGCCCCCAGCGACGCCAAGGCGGTCCGCGGCCTGTTGGCCCACCCCGAAGGTACGGCGGGCCGACTCATGACGGACAACTTTGTGAGGCTTCGGCCCTGGCAGTCAGTCCAAGCGGCCACTGCTTCCGTACGGCTCCAGGGGCGCGAGGCAGAGACGCTCACCGACCTCTACGTCGTCGGGAACGGGGGTTCGGTCTTGCTCGGCGTCCTTTCGATGCGGGACCTGGTCTTGGCCGACAGCACCGAAGCGGTCCGCGACCTGATGACGACCGACCTTGTGACGGTGGCGACGGACACCGACGCCCAGGAAGTCGCCCGCTTGGTCGCCAAGTACGACCTGTTTGCGATCCCGGTGCTCGACAAAGACGGCCGGTTTGTCGGGATCGTGACCGTCGACGACGTCATCGACGTCATGGTCGAGGGGTTCACCGACGACATCGCCAAAATGGTCGGCACCGACGCGGAAGAGATGGACCGGCGCAGCCCGGCCCAGGTCGCCCGGATGCGTCTGCCGTGGCTCCTCGGCACGATGGCCATCGAGTTGTTCGCCGGGGCCGTGATCTCCCGGTTTGACGCCGTCCTGACCAAAGTGATCCTCCTCGCCTCGTTTATGCCGGTGATCTCGGCGATTTCGGGAAACGTCGGGTTGCAGGCGGCGGCCATCGTTGTCCGCGGCCTCGACACCGGTCACGTGAAGATCAGAGACACCCGCCGGGCTGTGCGCAAGGAGTTTTGGACGACCCTCTTGATGGCCGGGGCCTGCGGGATCCTTCTCGGCGCGGTCGGGGCGGTCTGGTCAAGGCATCCGTTCTTCGGGGTCGTGATCGGCACGGCGATGTTCGCCAGCATGCTGACCGCCGGGTTCATGGGGACGGTGATCCCAATCGTCTCCAAACGTCTGGGGTTTGACCCCGCCGCGACGGCCGGCCCGTTCGAGACCGCGTTCCAGGACGTGATCGGGTTCGCCGTGCTGCTCTGGGTGGCGAGTCTGCTGCTTCCCTGGTTGACGTGAGGCCTACCAGCGGATCAGGTTCGCGCCCCAGACAAGGCCCGCGCCAAAGCCGACGGTCAAGACCAGGTCGCCCTTCTTGAGCCGACCTTCTTTGTCCGCCTCGTACAGGCCCAGGGGGATGGACCCCGCCGATGTGTTGCCGTACTTGTGGATGTTGACGAACACCTTCTCGGGCGGAAGCTCGATGCGGGCCGCGGCACTCTCAATGATGCGCAGGTTGGCTTGGTGGGGGACAAAGAGGTCCACGTCGTCGGAGTGGAGCCCTGCCTCTTCGAGGACCCGGCAACACGCATCGCCGATGGCCTTGACGGCAAAGCGGTATGTCTCCGCCCCGTTCATATAGATGTAGTGGTTGTGCGGCTCGCTGTAGTGCCGGGCCAGGGGATAGCGCGAGCCACCGACCTCAAGACAGATGTGCGCGGCTCCGCTGCCGTCGCTCAGAAGCACGGTCTTGACAATGCCGCGGTCGGTGCCCTCTTCGGCGGTGAGCACCATCGCTCCGGCCCCGTCGCCAAAAAGGACGCACGTCGAACGGTCTTCCCAGTTCACGAACTTGGACAAGGTGTCGACCCCGACGACGAGGATCCGCTTGCTGTGCCCCGCCTTAAGCATCGCGTCGGCGACGTTGAGGGCGTAGATGGATCCGGCGCAAGCGGCCTGGACGTCGAAGGCACCGGCCTTCTTGGCACCGACCGCGTCTTGGACGATGCCTGCGGTGCTGGGAAAGATGTAGTCGCCAGTGACGGTGGCGACGATGACCATGTCCAAGTCGGCAGGGTCGACCCCGGCCCGTTCCAGGGCCTCTCGCGACGCGACGGCGGCGAGGTCGCTGGCCGCCTCGTCGTCTCGACAGATGTGCCGCTCCTTGATCCCGGTGCGCTGCGTGATCCACTCGTCGTTTGTGTCGACGAGCTTCTCCAAGTCGGCGTTGGTGAGGACCTTTTCGGGTACGGCGTGGCCGATACCCTGGACGACGCTGCGGATCTTCATGACGTACCTTTGCCGATGCCGGCCTCGACGCTTTCGCGGATGGCCTGGACGAGCCCTTGCTCGTGGGCGCGCGCGCCGTTCAGCACGGCGTTCTTCACCGCCTTCGCGTCGCTGCTCCCGTGGGCGATGATACACACACCGTTCACCCCCAGCAGGGGCGAACCGCCGTACTCGCGGTAATCGATCTGTTGGCGAAGCGGCGCCAGTCCCTTGCGAAGAGGAAGCCACAGGAGCTTGGCCGGCCCGGACGGGACAGCGCGGCGGATCTCGCCCATGATGTGCTCGGCGACGCCTTCGCAGGCTTTCAGCACGAGGTTCCCGACAAAGGCGTCGCAGACCACCACGTCCACAGGCTTGCGGAACATCTCCTTGCTCTCGATGTTGCCGCCAAACCAGTCGTGGCCGGCCATGAGGTCATAGGCTTCTTTGGCGAAGGCGTTGCCCTTGCCCGGTTCCTCGCCGATGTTCAGGAGATGCGCCTTGGGCTTCGTGCGGCCCATCACGCGTTCGGCGTAGGCGCGGCCCATCAGGGCGAACTCCAGCATCTGGCGAGGGTCGGCGTCGGGGCTGGCGCCCGCGTCTAGGAGCAGGAACCGACCGTGCTTGTTGGGGAACTGGGTGGCGATGGCGGGCCGGTCGATCCCCTTGATCCGCCCCCAGCCCAGCAGGGCCGACGCGGCCGTCGCCCCGGTGTTGCCTGCCGAGACAAAGGCGTCCGCGTCCCCCGACTTGACCAGGCCGGCCGCGACGACCATCGAGGAGTCTTTCTTGCGCCGGATCGCGTCGGCCGGCTTTTCGTCCATCGCGACGACCTCGCTGGCCGGGTGGAGGCGCAAGTTGGCGGGTTTGTCACCGATCAACGGCTGGAGAACGGCGGGGTCACCGACGAGGATCACTTCCCCGTCGAACTCGTGCGCCGCTTGGACCGCCCCGAGGACGATCTGTTCCGGGGCATGGTCACCGCCCATGCCGTCGAGGGCGACCCTGGTCAAGACTTGTCCTCACCCATAAGGTCGCCAAGGTCGGCAAACGCGGGGTGGCCATGGGGGGTCGTCAAATCTTCGCGTCCGCTCTTGGCGTTGGGACAGGGGCCGTCCCAACCAAACGAGCAGAGCGGCTGGACGGGAATGTTGAGGATCAGACCCTGCCGCACATAGTTGTCGCGGATGAGGGCGTTGTTCTTGAAGAGGGGGACGGGTTCGTCGGTGACGACCTTGGCGTACCCGTCGGAGGCGTAGCAGCTCGGCACCCCCTCGACCTCGAACTCGTCCTGCATCCGGAACTTCAACTTGACCTCGATCGGGGCGCCACACCGCGCGCACTCCACGACGGCGGTCGACTCAAGTCCGGTCTGGACCAGCAACATGTTGCCGGTGCTGACCGCGTCGATCTGTCCGGTGACCGGTTCGACAAGGTCGAGGTCTTCCTCCTGGTTGAGGGCCGTCGAAAAGGTGAACGACAGCTTCTTCCCCGGGTTCTGGACCGCTTCGTTCAGATCCAGCAGGTCCTCCTTCTTCATGGGGGACGCGATTTTACCTGGGCCGACCCCGCATGGTTAGGGATGTGTTTGCGGGCCTCGCGCGCCAATGATTTGTTTGGTCATGGCTGTTTCCCGCTTGATGCCGCAAGACCCCCGGCGCGGGGCGATGCGATCTCTCGTCGCCCGGGCGACGCAGTCGTTGAAGAGTGCCGAGTCGCTGAAGAGGGCGGCGCAACTTTTGCAACAAGTCGACGCGAACCCTGGACTGATCGACCGGCTGGTCGCGCCCGAGTCGCCGTGCACGAAGCTGGCGCTCGAGGGAATCGCGAAGAGCGCGTTCGGCGACGGTGGAGCGGAGTTTCTGTCGATCGGGGCGGTCGCGGCCGCGGCGGGCCCCGGTCTGGCCGTCCACGCCTACACCTGCGCGGCGACCACGATGCTCTTCCGCGAGACCGCCTGGCCGGCGGGCAAGGACCCCGCCGCGTTCTCCCGTCACTCGGTGGCGGTGGCCGCGGCGGCCGGGTTGGTGTCGGGTTGGTCGGGCGGTGACGCAAGCCGGGCAAGGGTGGCCGGAGCGTTGCACAACGTCGGCCTCGCCGTCATGCTCTGGGGTAATCCGGACACCTACGGCCGGTCTTCCAGCCCGATCGCGGGCACCGAAGCCCAAGTCCACGACATGGAGGCGGACCTGCTGGGATACGACCACCAGGAGGCCGGCGCCCTCTTCCTGGGCCAGTTGGGATTCCCCGCCGACATCACCGACGTCGCCGCCAGCCACCACAAATCGGACGCGACTGGCTTGGGGAAGGCCGTCCAAACCGCCGACCTGGCCGCCCACCAAATGGGTTGCGACATGGGCTTTGCCAACGCCCCGGCTGCCGAGGCCCAAGGCGCCTTCACTGCCTTGGGGGACGAAAAGGTCGCCCGACTGGCCGAGGCGGTTTCGGCCGTGACCCTCAATTTCGCCCGGCTCGCAGATTGATCCGAACGATTAGCTATAAGTCCCGCGTCCTTTGGGTACCATAGGCTCCGGCTTGGAGCACGGCCCGGCGCCTTTGATGGTGCCTGGCCGTGCAGTCTAGAGGTGGTGTGAAATCCACGCTGGCAAGCCGGGACAAAGGAGCTTTGCCTTGAAGAAGTGGCTGATCGCATTTTTGGCCGGTGCCGTCGTCGTGGGTTGCACGGGTGGTAACGGAGGCATCGTCGGGACGACATCCGGCACAACGAGCGGCACGACAAGTGGGACGACGACCGGCACGACAGGCCGGCAGTTGGCGACGGTGAACTTGCCAAGCCGCGCCGCCCAGGCCAACATCGTCATCTTGTCGGGGCAAGGACGCCGCAGTTCTGGCGACAACCACGCCACGTTCAACATCTTTCAATGGGGCCGGGGCACGATCGACACCGTGCCGACCGTGTTCCAAGGCACCTTGGACGGTATCAGCTGCAATCTCGGCGGCTACACGATGAACAACACCACGTTCACCCAGGACCTGGGTGACGGTGTCTTCGCCAAGAACTTCACCGACCTCTATCTCCAGGTGTGGGACTACGGCGTGGAAGACCAGTTCGGCCACGTCGTCTCCTTGTACTCTGGTCTCCCCGTCCAACTTCCGGGCCTCCCGATCAACGCGACCTTGGTGGCCGGGCGCCAGACGACCGTCCAGACCTATCTCAACGACTCGTCGATCAGCATGTCGGGCGGCGACATCGTTTTCGACCAAGCCGGTTGGAACAACGACAACCTGCCGGCCGGACTCACCGCCCTCCCCGGGTTTCTCAGCGACTTCGTCGCGTTCGACATGAGTTCGATGGCCGCCGCCGACCGGCCGCAGATGCAATCGGGTGGCCCGGCCGACAAGGCCATGTTCACTGGCGACCAGACCGGTATCTCCCGTGGCATGAGCACGGCCAACTCGTTTGACCTCTACTCCCAGAACTTTGTGGAGAGCGGCGTCATCACCCCGCCGGTGACGATCGCAGGGCAGCCGGCCCCCGGCACCTACAACGTCTACGAGCCCGACCCGCGCGGCACGCCGCCGACGGCCTTGTCGATCATCGCCGTCCAAGGCATCTGGCGCTCCTACACCGAAGTGCTGAGCGACGTCCCCGACTTCTCGATGCTCGTCCTGCCGACGACCAAGGCTAACGGCCAACACCAGGTCGTCGCCTTCAACAAGAGCGGCGCGGGTGTCTCGGCCCTGTGGTACGGCACCGTGACCCTGAGCGGCTCGACCGGCACCGTGACGCTGCACCCGATCAAGGAGCTCGGTGCACCGACCACGACGGCCACGGGCACGTTCAGCGACTTCTCCAAGATCGGCAACCTGGTCATCAACGGCAAGTTCACGATGAACACGCCGCCGGCCGGTTGGCCGTTCCCGACGTCGGGCGACTTCCTCGTCTTCCGCTAAGGACAAGATGCACCCAGTCCTGGTCGGGCTTGAGACCGAATACGGTCTGAGCGTCGAGGGGCGGGGCGCCGAAGAACAGATCGACGATTCCATGGCACTCGTCCGGAGTTATCCGGGCGAGTGCTTTGTTGGTTGGGACTACCGGTTTGAGTCGCCGCGCAGCGACCTGCGCGGGTTCCAAGTCGAGCACCTCGCCTACGACCCGGAGGACGCCCGGTTTGACGCGGGCCGGGCCCGGCCCGGCGACCAAGAGGTGCGTTCGGACCGCATCCTGCCCAACGGAGCGAGGTTCTACAACGACCACGGGCACCCCGAGTTCGCCACCCCTGAATGCCGCGGAGCCCACGAGCTGGCCCGTCACGACAAAGCCGGTGAGCAGGTCGTGGCCGCCGCCGCCGCCGCCTTCGCCCGGCAGACCGGGCGAAAGGTCAAGGTCTACAAGAACAACACCGACTTCCACGGGGCGAGCTACGGGACGCACGAGAGCTACCTCGTGCCCCGGCGGGTAGGGTTCGAGAGGCTCTTTCAGGCACTCGTCCCGTTGTTTGTCAGCCGGCAGGTCTTGACCGGGGCGGGCAAGGTCGGCTACGAACACGGGTCGGCCTGCCCGTTCCAAATGAGCCAGCGCGCGGACTTCTTTGTCGAGCCGGCAAACATCGAGACCTTGTACCGCCGCCCGGTCTTCAATACCCGTGACGAACCCCACGCCGACCCCTCTCAGTGGGTACGCCTCCACGTGATCTGCGGCGACGCGAACCGTATGTTCGGCTGCACCCGCCGCAAGGTCGCATTGGTCCGCCTGGCTCTGGCCCTCGTCGAGGCCGACGCCGTGCCGACCTGGCGGCTGTCCGACCCGGTCCGGTCGTTCGCCGAGGTCAGCCGCGCCGTCGATGACGAGGGGCGGATCGGCTTGGAGGGGTCCAGCTGGACGACCCCGCGCCTGGTGGTCGAGTCGTACTTGGACGCGGCGGAGCGTCTAGCGGCCCCAGACGAGGAAACCTTGGCCACGGTGGCAGAGTGCCGGGACTTGCTGGAGGCCCGGGCAAACGGCTCCGACCTGTTCCGGCGGAACGTGGACTGGGCGGCGAAGCGGTGGTTGCTCGACCAGTTCCGCGAGGACGAGGGTCTGGCCTGGCACCACCCCGCGATGCAATCGCTGGACTTGGCCTACTGCGACATCGACCCGGCCGAGAGCTTGTTCGACGCCCTAGTGGAAGCCGGAGAGGTCGACGGTGAGCCCAGCCCGGTCCCCGCAGTCCTGCCCGCAACCGTCGGCACCCGACCCTGGGCCCGTGGGCTGGCCACGTCCAAGTTCGGCCGCCATGTCCGGGCGGCCAGCTGGGGATCACTCGCCTTCCAGGGGCCCGACGGCACGGTCGACCTGCGTCTTGATCCGGTGGGAGACTTCAATCCGGGCCTGGCCGACGTAGAATCATGGGAGGAGTTCTGCGCGCTGGTGCAGGACAGATAACAAGGATATGGTCAACATTGACAGGACGACACGACCGGCCGAGCCCGAGCCCAGCCGCAAGCTCGGCGACGAGGGCGGCCCAGGTAAGCCCGGCATCGACCGGCCCAAGGCACCGAACGAGTTGCTCCGCCGCATGAAGAACGTGGACCCGGACCAGGCGAAGAAATACCGCCAGCGGTCGGGACAATGACCAGCGGGCCGAAGTCATTTGCCGAACTGGTCGGATTCGACCTCGGCAAGATCCCCGCCGGCCCCGACGAAGTCCACGGCACCACTGTCTTGGCCCTAAGGTTCGACCAAGGGGTCTTGGTCATGGCCGACCGCAGGGCGACGATGGGCAACCTGATCATGTATGAGCAGGCCGAGAAGATCGAGGCCCTGGACGACACGGTCGTGGTCGCGATCAGCGGTGCTTACGCGAGGTCCATCGAGGTCTGCCGCTACCTGAAGCACGCCTTCAAGTACTACGAACGGATGAACATGGTCGAGATCTCGGCGGAGGGCAAGCTGATGGAGATCAGCCGTGCGCTGGCCTCGAACCTCCCCATGGCCATGCAGGGAATCGGCCTCTTTGTGCCGATCGCGGCCAACTATGACGCGAAGACGGGTTCGTTCGGCGTGTACTTCTTCGACACCGCGGGTGGACGGTTCCTGAGCGCGGATTATGCGTCGGCGGGAAGCGGGTCAGAACGGATACGGGGTGTCTTCGAGTTCATCTCGCGGACGAAGGGGGCTTGGCACACCCGTCCTCAGGACGACGTGCTCCGCGACGGCCTGACGATGTTGGACATCGCCGCAGAAATGGACTCGGCGACCGGCGGATTTCGGAAGCACCTACCGTCGGTCACCGTGCTTACGGCGCAAGGCGTCCGCAAACTGACGGACGACGACATCCGGCCCCACGCCGAAGCCGTCCTCACCTGACCCATAGACACTGAAACAACGCTGGCCGCGCCTCCCAGAAGCGCGGCCAGCAGGATGTCACTCTGTCCGGAGTTAGAACCGGTAGCCGAGGTAGACGCCCAGGCTGGTGCCGTGGACGCCGCCCGAGGAATCGGTGTAGAAGAGGTTGCCCTCAAAGAACAGGTTCTGGTTGAGCTCTCGGCCAGCCCCGACCTTCATCGCCAAGACCGTGTTGGTGCTCGTCACGTCGACGATCGCCACACCGGCACCCAGGGAGAAATAGGAGCGCGGCTCGTTCGGCGTCGATCCGGCGGCATAGAACTTGTGGTTCAGCAGGATCGGGAACAGGTTGCCCTTGGCGCCACTGCCCGACTTGCCGATCCAGTCGAACGAGAGGTAAGTCTCGCCGTTGCCCTTGATCAGTTGGAAGTCAGGATAGTAGTCGACGCCGGCACCGATGTAGTTCGGAGCGATGTCGCGCAGGCCCGCGTCGATGGGATAGACCCAGCCGATGCGGAACGAAACGTTAGTCGGCGTGTTCCATTGGGCGTTGCTGACAGCAGCCAGTCCGATGGCGGCCAAGGCGAGAAGCTTTTTCATGCTTTTTGTGATCCTCCGTGTCTTGCCAGACATGCCTCGATCTCTCAGGCGCTCGTATTCTACTTGAACCTGCGACAAAGGTCAACTGGCCTCACGGACACGTCCGCTGCCAAGCCTACCCGGTAGACTCGCTGGTCGATGCCCGACCTGCTCTTTGAACTGGGTTGCGAGGAGTTGCCGGCCAATTGCGTCAAGCGTGCGTACGAGCAACTGGAGGCCGAAATCGTCCGTCGGCTGGACGAGGCGGGGCTGGCGCACGGGCCGTCGCGCTCGATGGGCACGCCAAGGCGCCTTTTGGTGGGGGTCGAAGGCGTCGCGGCGGGGCAGGCCGACACCAGAAAGGAGACCCGAGGGCCTTCGGTGAAGGCGGCGTTCGACGCGGAAGGCGTCCCGACAAAGGCTCTGGAAGGGTTCTGCCGGTCGAACGGCGTGACCCCCGCCGACCTGCGCAACGACGGCGAGTACCTGTGGGCCGATAAGGAGGTCAAGGGCCGCACGGCCAAAGAGGTCCTGGCCGAAGTGCTGCCCGCCGCGGTCAAGGCGATGACGTTCGACAAGACAATGCGGTGGGGCCAGGGGCGCATGCGGTTCGCCCGCCCGGTCCGGTGGCTCTTGGCGTCACTGGGCGGCCAAGTGGTGGGGTTTGAGATCGAAGGCGTGGAGTCTGGGCTCCAGAGCCGGGGCCACCGGTTCGATTTCCCCGCACCCTTCGCCGCCAAGACGTGGGACTCGCTCCTGGCCGGGCTCCGAAAGCGGAATGTCGAGCCAGACCCCGCGGTCCGGGAAAAGCTGATCCGCGAGCAGGCCGCCAAGGTCGCTTCGGGCACCCCGGAACTGTCTCCGGCCCTGGTCGACGAGAACGTCTTCTTGACGGAATGGCCCGTCTGCCATGAAGGCACCTTTCCGGCCAGCTACCTGGACCTGCCCGAACCGGTGCTGGTCACCGCCATGGCCAAGCACGAGCGGTTTTTTCCTGTCCGCGGCAAAGACGGCAGGCTCGCGGCCAAGTTCGTCTCCGTACGCAACGCGGGCGAAGAGAAGTCGGTCCGGGCTGGCAACGAGTGGGTCCTTAACGCCCGGTTCAACGACGCAAAGTTCTTCTACGACGAGGACAAGCGCAGCGATCTGGACTCGTTCCTGGAGAAAACCCGACGGATGGCGTTTCAGGAGAAGCTGGGCAGCGTCCACGACCGCGTGGCCCGGCTGGCCGACCTGACGGCGGCGGTCTACCTTGCCGCCGGGGGCGACCCCGCCCAAGTCGAAGACGCCCGGTTGGCCGGCACCTACGCGAAGGCCGACCTGAGCACCGGCTTGGTCGGCGAACTGGCCAGTCTGCAGGGCTTGGTCGGGGCGGAATACGCCCGGCGAGAGGGGCTCCCGGATGCGACGTGTGCGGCGGTCGGCGCCCAGTATGACGTCGCCGCGGCGACCCGGCTGGCCGACGGGCACGCCCGGACCACCGCCCTGGCCTTGGTGGCCGCCGACCAATTGGACAAACTCGCCGGCTTTCTGGGCGTCGGCCTGGTGCCGACCGGAAGCAGTGACCCCTATGGCCTGAGGCGGGCCGTCACCATGTTGATCGAGGCGGCGTGGGCGGTCGGCGGCACAAAGACGTTCCACGGCTATGACGTCCTCTGGAAGGAAGCGTGCCATGGCTACGCGGCCCACCTGCCCAGCGTTGTCCTCGACACTGAGGCGGCCGGCCTCGCGCTTGTCGACATCTTTGTCGGAAGGTATGAGGCCCTGCTGACCGAGTTCGATTACGACGTGCGGCTCGCGGTCGCCGAAGCGACCACCGACGAACGCCATCCGACCGCGAGGGTCGAGAAACTGCTCGACCCGGTCCGGCTCAAGTCCTGCTGCCAAGCGACCCAGGCGGTGAAGGCAGACCCCGCCCTTGTCCAAGCCCTCGCGCGGCCGTCGAGCATCCTTGCGGCGGCCCGAAAGAAGGGACTGGGCCAAGAGGTGGACGCCGCCTACGCCAAGTCCCCGATCGCCCTGATCGGACTGGCCGACGGCATCATCTCCGAAGACTTCGCGATGGACTGGGCCGAGGCGTGGGCGTCCCTTTTGGGCGGTGACGCCAGCCAGGCCACCCGGATGCTGGCGAGCCTCGCCGGGCCGATCAACGCGTTTTTCGAGGGCCGGATGGTGCTGACCGACGACGACGCCCAACGCCGCAACAACTTCGAGGTCCTTGTCGCCGTCGAGCGGACGCTCAACCAAGTCGCGGACTTTGGGCGCATCGTCATCGAAGGCTGACAAAGGGGGGCGTATGCTGGGTGCCTGGCGGAGATTCTCCGCCAAGGAACCACCATGTCGACCAAAGAAATCGCCGTCCGTCACGCCGACGCCAAGTGGGAGGGCAACCTCCGCGAGGGTAAGGGCCATGTCGCCCTGGGGAGCGGCAAGTTCGCCGGGCCGTACAGCTATGACTCGCGGTTCGGCTCTGGGCCAGACACGACGCCCGAGGAACTGATCGCGGCGGCGCACAGCGCCTGTTTCGCCATGGCCACCAGCGCCCAGCTCGCGGCGGCGGGCCACACCGCCACCCGATTGGAATGCACCGCCAAGGTGACCCTGGCCGACCCGGGCGACGGGGCCACGATCACGAAGATCGTGCTTGACCTCGTGGGCGTGGTACCCGGCGTCACCGAGGCGGAGTTTCTGGAGAAAGCTGCCGCGGCCAAGACCGGTTGCCCGATTTCCAAGGCTCTGGCCGCCGTTCCCGAGATCGTCCTGAACGCCCGACTGGCCTGACAGCGGTGGAACGGCTCGACTGTGACGTCCTGGTTTGTGGCGGCGGCACCGGTGGTGTCGCCGCCGCCTTGGCCCTGGCAGGCAAGGGGCTCAGGGTCGTCATGGTCGAGCGATACCCCTGGGTCGGGGGCCAACTCACCTCCCAGGGAGTCCCCCCCGACGAGCACCCCTGGATCGAACAGTTTGGGTGTACGGCGCGGTACCGCGACTATCGGTCCCGGGTGAGGCGGGCCGTCCAGGCCGACCCTCGGCTGACGGTCTCCGCCCGGAACGACCCCAGGCTGAACCCTGGCGGCGGGTGGGTCAGCCGACTCTGTCACCGCCCGTCCGACGGGCACGCCGTCCTCTTGCGGATGCTGGACGATGCCGGAGCGTGGCCCGGCCTGGATCTACGCCTGGGGTATAGGGTCGAATCGTGCGAGACCCTGGGCGACCGGATCGGGGTCGTCGGCTTTGTCAACGACGAAGGCGCCACCCTGGAAGTGGACGCCCGGTTTGTCCTCGACGCGACGGAGACGGGCGAACTCCTTCCCCTCAGCGGCGCCGAGTACGTCGTGGGCGCGGAAAGCCAACGGGAGACCGACGAGCCTCACGCCCTGGCGGGGGACGCCGAACCAGACAACGTCCAGGGACTGACCTGGTGCGCCGCGCTTGAACTCTGCCCCGACGGCGACTTCACGACCGACCGGCCCGCCCAGTACGACTTCTGGCGCGCCTACCGACCCCCCGGTTGGCCCGACAAGCTCCTGTCTTTCAAGATGCTCCATGTCCAGAAAGGGACGGTCATGGACTTCCCCCTCCTCGGCAATGGCGGGTTCAACCTCTTCACCTACCGGCAGATTGTCGACCCCTCTCTGTACCGCCGCGGTGCCCCGGCACCCGCGACCATCGTCAACTGGCCGATGAACGACTACTATGCCGGCACCGTCCTTGACGTGGACGACAGTACGGTTTCCGAACGGCTTTCTGCCGCCAGACAATTGACCTTGAGCCTGGTGCATTGGCTCCAGACCGAGCAGGGCTACCCCAACCTCCGCCTGGCGGGAGACTTGGTCGGGACCGATGACGGCCTGTGCCAGGCCCCCTACATCCGCGAGTCACGCCGGGTCCGCGCCGAGGTCACGGTGAGGGAACAGGACGTGTCGCCCGAGACGAACCCTGGTTGTGACCGGGCTCCGAACGACGGGGAGTCGGTAGGGGTCGGGGCCTACCGTATCGACCTCCACCCCTCGACGAACGGGCGGGGAACGGTCGACATCTCTGCTTTGCCGTTCCACATCCCCCTCGGGGCCCTTGTCCCCGTTAGAATGACGAACCTTCTCCCCGCGGGCAAGAACATCGGCACGACGCACGTGACCAACGGTTGCTACCGGCTTCATCCGGTGGAGTGGAACATCGGCGAGGCGGCGGGGTTGCTGGCGTGGTTTTGCCTGCGCGAACGGCTCTCGCCCCAAGCGGTGCGGGCCACCCGCTTAGAGGACTTCCAGGCTCTTTGCCGCAATGAGGGCATCGAGACCCATTGGCCGCGGCTTGGGGCCTTGTGATCAACCTTCCACCTCGACATGTTCGATCCTTGGCCAGGCCAAGAGTCCACCGTCTTCTTTTGTGTAAATCAGAGCAAGCCTTGCGTCCAACCCGCTGGCCAGACGATACTTGCCCACGACTATCCGGAAAGCGGCCACTCCGTCGCGCTTGTCATAAAAGTGACCGGCATGAAGGTCGTCACTGAGTCGTGTCATCGACAACAGAAGGTCACGGCGAACCTCCCTTGTTGATGCACCAAGTTCTGTCAGGCGGTCAATGACATTGTTCAGTTCGTCTTCAAAGGCGTTGGACTGGCGCATTCGAATCCCCCCACCGCATCGGAGCACGCGCGTGCTACGTTCTTTAGTCTTCGAACCTGCTCAGATCCACTGGCTTCGTGCGCCCCGCCAAAAGGTCGTTCCAACTCTCCCTTGCCTTCGGGTTTTCGGCGAACAGCCGCTCCAAGGTGTCCTCTTCCCGCTTCAACTGTTCTCGGATGGCGTGTCGAATCCACTCTGAAACACTAGCAAACTCGCCTTTTTCAAGTTGCATGTCGATCTGGCTGACAAGGCCGCTCGGCACAGTGATCGTGAGCCTATTGAGTTGTGGTGTGGTCTTTGTCATTCCATTACCTCCGTGGTGGCGGCGAACCGCCATAACAGAGACAAGTGATCGGTTACCTGCAATTAGGTCTCCAAAGGTTCCCTGCCGTACAAGCACAGGGCTGCTTTGAATTTGGCCTTGCCAAAGCCAGAGCCTCAGGCGCCGATCTGTTCTCTCGTCCGCTTCGGTCAGGTGGCTGCCGCGGATTTCTCCGTGAAGTCAGTCTGTCTGGACTCTCTTCAACTTGAGGGACGAGCGACCTGACCATATCGTAGCACAGTCTGCGACATATGTATGACAAAATATGACTTTATCACACAAGCCTCGATGAATTACCTAGGGCACGCGGCGGACGCGGACATGCCTGGCGAGCTTGGACGCGGCCTCGACATTGGTCCGGTGGCCGCTCCGGTCGGCAGTCACATTGAGGACCGCGGCGGGGACGCCGCTGAGAGCGAGGTCGCCGACCAAGTCGAGTAGTTTGTGCCGGGCTGGCTCGTCGGGGTAACGGACGTCGGTCATGTAGCCAGACTTGCCGATGGCGACGACCCCGCCCTCGTCCAATCCCTGCCCCAATCCGGCGCGTCGGGCCAAGTCGATCTCTTCCTCCAGGACGATCGTGCGTGCCGGGGCGACCTCGGCGGCATAGGGCCCGGCGTGGAGGTCGGTCTCGAACGACTGCTCACCCGGCCACCGCTCACCCAAGTCATAGGTGTAGCGCCACCGCCCTTCGCCGGTCGCCATCGCGACCTTCACCGGACCGTCCACGTGGTAGACCCGACTGAACGGGCCGTCGACATGGAGTTCACCGACACCCAAGAAGCCGGCTTCCCGGAGCGCGGTGACGTAGGGTAGCGCCGAACCGTCAAGGCCAGGCAACTCGCCGCCTTCGACTTCGACCGCGGCGTCGGTGACCCCCAGACCCCACAGGGCGCTCAGGCAGTGCTCCACGGTCGAGACGGGGCCCAGCCGGGTGCAACGGGTCGTGTCGGTCACGTTGTCGGCATTGGCCTCGACCGCGGTGCCGCCAGAGATGAAGTGGATCCCGTGGCCCGACGGCCGGACCACCACGCGGCATGGGGCTCCGGAGTGCAGACCCCGGCCAGCGATCGTCACGTCGCGGGCGACGGTCAGCCGTGGGACGACCCGGGTCAAGCCTTCGGCCCCTTCGCCGCCGCTTCAAGGTCGCGCACCCGCTGAAAAACCTCAGACAGCTTGGTCAAGAGCGCGTAGGTGCGCATCGCCTTGCGCACGGGCTCGGCGGGCGTACCCAGATAGGCGCCGGGTTCGGTGATGTCTTGCATGACACCGGTGCGGCCGCCTAGGACGACGTCGTCGCACACCACGGTGTGGTCGGCGAGGGCGACTTGGCCGCCCATCGTGACCCGGGAACCGACCGTGCAACTGCCCGCGACGCCGACGAGGGCGGCCATGACGCTTTGGTCGCCGACGGTGACGTTGTGACCGACCATCACAAGGTCGTCAAGTTTGACGCCGTCTCCAAGGGTCGTCGCCCCGCAGGTCGCCCGGTCGACGCAACTGTTCGCCCCGACCTCCACATCGTCGCCGATGACGACACCGCCGACCTGGGGCACCTTGACTTGCCGTTTGCCGTCCCAGACAAAACCGAATCCGTCCGCACCCAAGACAGCCCCCGAGTGGACGACGCACCGCCGACCGAGCTGCACGTCTTGCACCAAGACGGCGTGGGGCATGAGCACTGTCCCTTCACCAAGACGGCAACCAGGGCCGAGGTAACTGGATGCGAGGAGCTTGCAACCTTCCGCCACCGTCGCGTCGGCCCCGACGACGACGTAGGGCCCGATCGAGCAGTTTCCAGCGACGTGCGCAGTGGGGTCGATGACGGCGGTGGGGTGGACCCCTGGCGGCGCCGACAGGGGCCGGGCCGACATCGCCAGCACGGCACCAAACGCCCGCCGGGGGTCGTCGACCAAGATTCCGGCCTTACCCTGGAGATCGGACCCTGTCCGGGCAATGACGGCGCCGACACCGCTCGCCAACGCCTTGGCCAGATACTTCTCGTCACCGGCAAAGGTGATGCCCTCGGGATCGTCGCTCCCGGCCGGCACAGGCCGGACGACGACGGTGGCCGGGTCTCCGACCAAGGTGCCTCCTAGCGCCGCGGCGATTTCGGTCAGGGTCTTGTGTTGTACTGGCGGCTCCATCGGGCGAACTCCTCCGTCACGTCGCGGGCTTTCTCGCCAGGTTGGGCGAGGCGATAGTTCTTCAGCTTCAAAAAGACCTCGACCCTTGGCGAACGGACCGTCTCGACGGATTTCGTCTCCTTGGGCAATGCCGAGACCCCCATGGGCGCCAGGGTCACCTCTTGGGCTCCGGTGGCCGGAACAAAGACACCAAACTCGACGCCCGGCGTCTCGATATCGGAGGTGGCTCCACTCAGGATGTCGGCGGCCTTGGCCTTAGCGTCCTCTTTGGCCCGTTCGTCAGCGGCCATATACTTCGCGGCGATCTTGCGGAGCTTGTCGACATAGGCGCTCCTGACCGGCGAGGACAACAACTCGACCCTGGCCCAAAACTCGTCTTCACGCTTGACGATGCTCTTGCGGACGAGGGCGGCCTGCTCCAGCTCTTTCTTGCCCACCAGGTCGTTGCGGCGGGGCTTGCGGCGGGAGTTGGGGTCTGGGTCAGGGAAACCGACCAGCCAGGCCAGCCTGATGCGGTCACGGCCCATCGCGTCGGCCTGGGCATAAAACGCGGCAGCCAGTTCGTCCCACAGTTTCTCCCGCTCCTTGCTGTACTCGGCGTTCACCGCCATGAGCTCGTCGGCCCGGCTCGCGCGCAAGGACTCCAGGTCTTTTTCATACAGCCTCGCCGCCAGGTTCTCAAGCTCCAAGCGTTGCGATTCGCGTAGGTCGGCCAGGGCGTCGGCGACGCGGACGGCATCGACATCGGACGCTACCGACCGGGGTTCGGCGGCAGGAACTTTGACATGCGCACCGGAAATGGTGCGGCCCACGGACGGAGTCCCGGTTGCGGGCCGGGCCAGGGCAGGCGTCGCGGGCATGTCAAGGCGGACGGCTTCCAAGGCCGGCGCACAACCCGCGACGGCGGCTCCGGCCGCGGCGACGGCCAGAAGGCGGAGGTCGGCCTTACCCCTTGGCATCCATCGCCTTGACGGCGTCTTCGGTCAAGTCGTTAGCTGAGAACATGACGACACTGGACTCGAAGACCATCGTCACACCCTTCTTCCCTGCTACCTCTTTGACGGCGGCCTTGGCGGCAGTCAGGAGGTCGCCCTGCATTTTGCGGTTCATCTCGTTGAACTCGTCGTCGAACTCCTTCTGCATGCTCGGGATGACCTTCTCCTTCATCGTGTTCCGGCGCGCGTTGAGGCCCTCCAACTTGGTGCGGTCTTCGGGAGTCGGTGAGCTCTTGAGGTTGAGGTCGTTGAACTCTTTCACCGACTTCTTGATCTCGTCCTTCAGGGCTTCGACAGCCGATTTGTCCGCGTCGGTCGGGTTCTCCTTGAGCGACAACTGGCGGAGGCGGTTCGCCTGCTCCTCGGTGGCGACGTCGTTGGTGTTCAGGAACTCCAGCACGCCGGTGCGCTGGCGGAAGTTGCCTTGGAGGCTGTCACGCGTCTTCTGGCCCTTCTTGCTCTCGTTCATGACCTTGTTCATGTCAACGACGGCGAACTTGTCTTGGCCGGTCTGGAAGCCGGCCGAGGCCATGAGGCCGAGCCCCAGAAGGGCGGCCGCGGCCAGTGCGATTGCGTGGTTTTTGCTCATAAAGGTCACTACCTGTCGGACTCCTTCCCTGGTCTCCCGTTTCAGAAACTTTGGCCGAATGAGAAGTGGGTCCTGGAACCACCCTCTTGGTTGAAGGCAAGGTCGACGCGGATGCCGCCAAGGCCCTGGACCCGGAAAATGATGCCCAGCCCGTATCCAAAGTGCAAGTTTGGACTGGAAGATTGCTCAAAGTCGTTCAACTCGCCGTACCCTCCCCAAGCTCCGCCGTAGTCACCGAATGCGGCAAGGGTGAAGTTCTTCTGGATCGGGTGCCGGTACTCGAGAGTGGCGAGGAAGGACTGGCTTCCCCAAAAGCGCTGGTTGGTGTATCCGCGGAGTGAGTCCGAACCGCCGACGAACAACTGCTCGAAGAACGGCACGGTGCCGGAGATGTTGCCGTAGCGGGCCCGAAACGCGATGACCGGACGCGGGGCGATCTCGATGTCGGCGTTAGGGTCGGCCGCTCCCTTCTTGGGCTTCGGCGTCTTCGACCAGTACTTGCGGTACTCCAAGGTCGAGCGGAGGAACGTGCTGCTGCCGACGAGGTCCTGGTACGAGGCGACGTTGCCCCCGACCTTCGTGATATTGCTGTACCCCGGCTCCAGGGTCAATTTGAAATTGTCGCCCGCGTAGGGCTCCGCGCCCCCACGGGTCGTGTCATATTCGCCGCCCAGGCTCAGGCTGACCAAAGTGCCGTCCTGCTGGATGTAGTTCTGCGTCCCCGTGGTCTGGAGGTCGATGGTGCGGGCGTCGCGGGCCTGGAGCCCAAGATTGACACGGTAGCGCTTGCTGACCGGTCGGCTGAAGTTCAACTGCATGCCGGTGCGCCGCTCGTCGAACTGGTCGGTTTGGTCGTCACCGGTGCCAAAGACGCCGTTTCCGGCAAAGTTGTAGATGACTTTGGAGAAGAGCCGGAAGCTCATCACCGTGTCTTTGGCGTCATAGAAGCGGTTCGTGAAACCAAACTCGGCGCTCGGGCCGCCGCCGACGGTGGCCTGGCTCAATTGGACGCCGACGCTCTGGCCAAGGCCCTTGAAGTTGGTGTCCCCATAGCTGAGCGTGCCGACGATGCGGCTCTGGGGGTCCAGGGCGATACCGGCGTTGATCTGGGCCGTGCGCGCCTCGTTGAAATCAATGTTGACGACGTACCCACCGGGGCGCTCGCCCAATTGGACGTCGGGCTTGATCTCGTCAAACCAATAGGTGCTCCCCAGGCCGTACAGGTCGCTGCGGAGCAGTTCCCGGTTAAACGTGCCGCCCGGCTTGGACTTCATCATCCGCTTGATGGTCTCTGGCTTGGTGCGGGTGAGGCCGCGGAACTTGATCTGCTCGATGGTGGGTTCCAGCACGGCGACCGTGAGGGTTCCCGGAGACTCCAGTTGGGGGCCGACCATCTCGAACTCGACGAAGATGCCCTCCTTCTCGTACAGGGCCTTGACCGCGTCCTTGATGGGGCTGGCATTGCGCGACGACCAGATCTTGCCCATCTGTTGGACGCCGCGGACCGCCGCTTCAATGTCGGCGGCCTTGACCGCCAGGTTCCCCGTGACCCGGACTTCCTTGATCACGGGATATTCGCTGACCTCGACCTTCAGCTCGATGTCACGGTCGTTTGCGGGGAACTGGAATATCTTCGCGTCTCGGAAGTAGCCGAGGTCTAGGATCTTGTCCTGGTCAGACTTGCGGTCCTCTTCTGTGAAGGTCGAGCCGACCTTCAGCTTCATTGCCGCCGCGATGGCGACCTCGCTGATCTCCTTGTTACCGCTGATCGTGATCTTGGACACGATCCGGGCCTGTTGCGCCATCGCGAGCGAGGCTGCCACGGCCAACACGACCGCCCCTAGAATTCGACGAAACTCCATGCCTGTCCTTGATCCAACCAGAAACGCTAGTTTAGACGAGCACATTACCCCGGTGACACGGTCAGGGCACCGACCGGGTCAAAAACGGATGGACCAGCCGAAGCCCAGCTTCCACGGGACGTCCTGGTCTTGCGACAACGTGAACCGGACGCGGCTGAAGAACCGGTCTCGGAACGGCGGCCGGTAGCTCAAGGCGATCTCATACTTCGTCCGGCCAAAGGTCGGTTCAGCTAGTTGGCGGACGCCCTGGAGCATGAAGCCCCGGCCCAGGTTCTTCCCCGCGCGGACGAGGGCCTGGTCAAGCGGGTTGTAGTCGAGGAGCAGGTAGTCGAGGCCAAGCCCTTGGGCAAGGTTTTCGGTCAGGCCGGCGGTCAGCGTGGGAAGAGCGACGGAGTAGAAGCTGTCCCGCAGGCCCTGGGACGAGCCCTTGCCCAGCGCGCTGTCGGCAAGGGACTCGATGAGCTGGCGCTCACCAAGGATGGCCATGATCTGCTCGTTGGTCAGGTCTGGAGGGTCGCTTGTGCCAATGATCTGGAGAGGTGTGTCACCCAGCAAGTTGCCTTTAATGTCCAGGTTGACCGTGTACGTCTGGTACTGGTCGCTTGTCTGCCGCGCGGTGACGACAGTGCGCCCGGTCAGGTCGACATCGACCCTGACGCTTGGCGGGTAGCCCTCGACCAGCACCTTGATCCGGCCGTCTTCGTCGAGCGTGATGCGGTTGCTCGGCAGGCGGAGGGCCCCGCCGTCAAGTCCCAGTTCGGCGGCAAAGTTCGGGTCAGACAGGCTCCCCGACAAGACTCCGGTTCCAAAGAGGTTGACCGACGCGGCCGCCACGTTGACCTGGGTGCCATGGTCAGCGACCACCGTGACGTTGTCGAAGACCGGGTCGACCAGTGGCTTGTCGGGCATCGCGCCGGGGGGCGGCCCGGGCGCCACGTTGAGGGCGGCCCCATGAAGCTCGACCCGCCCGCCGACAGTCGGCTCGTCCAGGCGGCCCGCCGCGGTCAGTTGGCCGTCCAGGACAATCGCCGACGTCCGGTCAGCCCCGTTCATCCGGCCACGCCACCCCAGCTTGTCCATAGTGAGCATGGCGTTGACCGTGGAACCGGCGAGCAGGTTCTCTACGCTGAACGCTTGACGGAGGGCCTCGTCTGCGTCCAGGTCGGCGTCCAAGGCGACCGTCCCGCCGAAAGGACTGGTGGCCGACGCCTTGATCTTGGCTGAACGTCCACCAAAGTCAATCTGGGCCGCCACGTCGCGGACAGGTTCGGCCAACGACTTCAGCTTGAGCATGCTCTGGCCCTTGCTGTCGGCCACAACCTTGGCAGTACCCCCGACAAGGATGTCGCCCTTCCTTGCCGACACCTTGATCTGGGCGGAGACGCTGCCCGTCGTGCCCGCCTCTTCGATCTCCGGCCACAAGCCGGCCAGGGCGGCAAGGGGGCGGTCGTCCATCCGGACGGCCACACCCACGGGGCGGGTGTCGTCGACACCCCAACCGACCGTCGGAAGGTCGAGGGTGAAGCCGCCGGTCAGTCCACCCTGGACTTGGTCAGTCGCCACGGTGAAGTCTCCGTCGCTGACGAGCAAGCCGTCTCGCCAGGTGATTTCTGAGACGTTGGCGGAGAGGGGGATGTTGACGCGCCCACCGGCGCCGTCGCGCAAGACCACCTTGTCCAGCTTGGCCGAGCCTCGGGCGACCGGCGCACCAGACTTGCCCGAAAAGAGCATGGTCGCCGACGCGGTGCCCTGGTCAATGTCGACGCCAGGGATGAAGGCCCCGACGTCGGCCATGGACAACCCGACGACCTCGAGTTTGCCCGCCAAGTTGTCGCCTCCGTCGAGAGAACCGGTGGCGTCAATCCGGGCGTCGCCCTTGGTCCAGAGTAGCTGTCCCAGGTTCCATTTGCCCTTGCTGTAGTCTCCGTTTGCGACCAGGTCGCCCATGGGCCGGCCGTCGGCGCTGATGTCGTCGACAGTGAGACTTGGGACCGAGACGACGGGCTCGGTGGCCGTGCCCGATACCTCGACATGGGCGCTGACCGACCCACCCAGCGTCTGGACCATGTTTCGGGTCTCCAGCGGGATGTCAGGGGCCCTGGCCAAGGCTGCCGTAACCGCCTGACGAAGGCCAAACTCGGCGATGTCCGCTTGGGCCGCGACCTTGTCTGATTCTATGTCATAGTCCATGGCGACAAGATGCACGTATCGGTCGATTGTGCCGATGAGTCCTGACGCGCGGAAATGACCCCCCGACAGCTCGGCGTCGATGTCTCCCGAGCCAAGTTCGAGATGGGCTAACGAGAGTGAGTCGATCTGGGCGCGGGCGTAGCCGCCCGGCATACCGACGCCCGGGTCGCCCCACACGAACTCGCCGGACGTCGTCCCCTCGGTTGAAAGGTCAAGGGCGTTGGGGACTAGGGACGCAAGATTGACCTTGTCCCAGCCCCCCGCGAACGACATCGCCAAGGTGTCAAGCTCAAGGAACCCGTCGGCTGTCACCTGTCCGCCGCCGACGGTGGCCTTCGCCCCCGTCAGGTTGATTTGGCCGCCGTCAAGGGTGACAAGGGCTGAGGCGTCGTCAATGCGGACTCCCTGGGCCACCAATCCGACCGAGGTGGCCCGGGTGTCGGCCACGATCGCGTCCAGAGTGCCGCCGATGTGGCCGTCGGTCAGGTCGACCTGACCGACGACCTCGCCTTGGGTCAGGCGCGCGACGTCGAGGTCCTGGGCGGTGAAGTCTGCTGCCAGCGACCGTTCGACGAGGTCCACATAGCCCGTGCCCGTCAGCCTTCCGCCGAGGAGCCGGGCACGGAACTCACTGACCGTGAGCCCTTCCCGGTCACCAGTGTAGAGCGCGACGACCTGGGGGACGGAAAGCTCGGGAGTCTCGACGCCGTACGCTTCGACCCGGCCTTCGTAGTGCCAGCCGTCGACCGGCCCGGTCACGGTCAAGTCGGTGGCCACGGTGCCCTGCACGGTGTCAAAGAAGGGTTCGAGCCTTACCCCGGGGACACTGGCGCGGAGGTCGAGCACCTTGTCTTGGATGTCGATGGTGCCGGCCAACTTGGCCGCTCCGGCCGCGCCACTGAAGAGGCACCGGTCAAGGGTCACCTTGCCGTCCTTGAGCGACGCCCGGGCCACGAGGTCGCCCAGTTCCACCGACGGCCCGTCGGGGCGCAGCCAGGCGACCTTGGCCGCCCCGTCCATGGTCGCGGTGAGGTGAGTCGTCGTGCCCGCCACGATGACCTTGGCATGCCCCGGCGCGACGAAGTGGAGGTCGCTGTCGCGAGGAAGGAGCTTGGCAAAGTCGTCACGGGTCTCGGCGAAGCCCTTGAGTGCGCCGGACTTGATGTCCAGGTCGATCCGCCCCGACCAGTCCGTGCCCATCAGACCGATGCTCTTGGCGACCAAGGCGACCCGGTCGCCGCTGACCCCTACCGTGCCTTTGACCTTGTCGAGGTCCAGGCCGCCCGCCGAGACTTTGTCGGCGGTGAGGTCCCCGACGACCACGGGCCGGCCGTCGCGATAGCTGACCGACCCCGCATACACCGCGTTGCCAAACCGGACGTCCTTGGGCAGGGCCCTTGCCAAGACGGGCCATGCGTCCGCCCGCGACCGGACGGTGGCGCGGAACTTGCCTGCCGCGGCGACTTGGTCGCCGAAGGCGACGACCCCGTCAAACGTGGCCGACCGGCCTTGTTCCGTGGCCCGCGCGACGACCTTCATTTGGTCAAGCCCGCCGCGGACCTCGGCGGTCACCTCCGCCCGTTGCAGAGTGTCGCCGACGGTCAACCCCCCGGCCTTCAGATCGAGGTCGCCCGTCGCCGAGATCCGACCTGCCTTCCCGGTGAGCTGCATCCGGCCCCGTCCGGCGAGGGTTTCGGCGCTCCAGTCGCCCCCTCGGCCGGGGGCCCACCGACGGGCCGGTTCGACGAGCCAAGCAAGGTCGCCACCCGAAAGACGGACGTCAGCCGACCAATCGCCGTCGGGTTTCGCCCACGCGGCGACCGTCGCCGCCCCCTGCACGTCCGCATAGGCCAGGGTGTCGCCGTCGGCCCGGGCGACGGACAGGTCTTTGACGACGACCCGGCGGGCCAGCGGTGTCGGGCCGGTGAGGTCGCGGTAGTTCAGGGTGAGCCGGTCGACTTCGACTTCGAGGCGGGTCTTGTCCGGCTCGCCAGTGGGTTTCGGGAGCAGCCCGGCGACATTGACCTTGCCGTTCTTGCCCCGCTCCAAGCTTGCCTCGGCCGACTTGAGCACGACGCGGAAACTTCCGGGCCGGTTTGCGACGAACGCTTCGGCCGACCGTCCGACGACTTGGCCGTCGGGCCGGGACAATGAAAGCCCCTTCAAGAGGACCCGTTGGTTGACGACGTCGATGACGTACGAGTCGGCGCGGAGGGTGACGACCCCGTCGGACGAGAGGTACGCATAGGTCACGGGTTCCCCTGGTGCCAAGACCGTCGCGACGCACGCGCGGACGTATTCGACGCCCCAGGCGAGCATGAAGAGGGCGGGCACCCACGCCATCCCGACGCGGGCGAACCAGAGGATTGTCCGCCACAGACGCTTGCCCACTTCGACTAGACCTTCCCGTCAAGAATAACGGGAAACGCCCCTTACGATGGAGAGACGGCCTGGGGCAGGGTCGTGCGTCGTTTCATTTGCGCATCAAGGCGGTCCAGCCGCTCGCGCATGACTTTTTCGCTGAAGGCGATCGCGTTGTAGCTTGACCGGACAAAGGGACCGCTGGCCACGAAGGCGAAGCCGATCTTCTCGCCGATGTCTTCGTACTCTTTGAAGACGTCGGGATGGATGTACTCGACGACCGGAAGGTGCTTCATCGTGGGTCGCAAGTACTGTCCGATCGTCACCGCGTCGACGCCGTGGTCGTAGAGGTCGTGAAGAGTCTTGACGACCTCGTCCTTGGTCTCCCCCAAGCCCAGCATGAGGCCCGACTTGGTGTAGATCGTCGGGTCGATCTCCTTGACCATTTGGAGAAGGCGCATCGTGCGGGCGTATTTGGCCTGGGGACGGACGATGGTGTGGAGCCGTTCGACGGTCTCGATGTTGTGGTTGTAGATTTCGGGGTGGGCCTGGCAGACCGTGCGCACACATTCTTCGTCACCACGGAAGTCGGGAGTGAGGACCTCGACGATCATGTCGGGGTTTTCGCGGTGCAGGGCGTCGATCGTCAGGGCGAACTGGCCGGCCCCTTGGTCAGGCAGGTCGTCTCGGGCCACACTGGTGACCACGACGTGCTTCATGCCCATCGTCTTGGCGGTCTCGGCGACATGGAGGGGCTCGAAGATGTCGACGGTCTCGCCCCGGCCGACTTTAATGGCACAAAAGCCGCAACTCCTCGTGCAGGTGTTGCCCAGGATCATGAAGGTGGCGGTCTTCTTGGACCAGCACTCGGGAAGGTTAGGGCAGCGCGCGCTTTCACAGACAGTGTGCAGGTTTTTCGACCGCATCATCTGCTCGACCTCCTTGATCGTGTCCGGGCGAGGAAGCCGGATCGTCAGCCACTCGGGGAGGCGCTGCGCCATAGCTTGATATTGTACTTACGACAGACCAGGGTCCCCGGGGTAAGCAGACTGCTTGCTAGACTGGAGCCATGGACGTTCGCCTGATGCGGTGGGGCTTAGTCGGAGCGGGGGCCGCGGTCGTGGCCTGGGGCTTGGCGACGTCGGCGTTCAAAGGGTCTGTCACCGCCGGGCCGGTCGTGTCCAACTCGGTCAACATGGCCCTCGAACCACGCCACCCGGTGACGGAGGCGATGCGACGGTCGGCCGAAGCGGTGCCCGGCCTCGTGGCCCCCGAGATCGAGTTGCCCGACACGTCGGGGAAGACGGTCCGGCTGTCCGAGCTGGTCGCCAAGGGGCCTGTTCTTGTCGTGACGATCAAAGACGGGTGCCCGTGCAGCATCGAAGCCCAGCCGTTCTTCAACCAATTGACCAAAGACTTTGCCGGAAAGTTCTCGATCTTGGGCGTGACCGACGCGACTCGAATCAAGGCGGAGAAATACAAGATGGACTTTGACGCCCGGTTCCCCATCGTCATCGAGCCAGGCCGCAAGACATTTGACGCCTACCACGCGCTCAATTCGGTGTATTCGACGCTTATTGGTCGCGACGGGGTCGTGATCAAGCAATATCCTGGATATTCGAAGCGGATCCTGGAAGACATGAACACTGAAATTGCGAAGGCGACCGGTGCGGCCCCCGCGACCCTCGACCTTGCCGACGCGCCGGAGCGGGACAGTTCAGGTTGCCCGTTCTTTGAGGGGACGCCAAAGACGTGAGGCGGCTACCGGCCGAATGGCCGTACCTTGGGGCGGTCTTCTTCGACATGCTGGGCTTCGGGATGTTGATCCCGGACTTCCAGCTGCGCGCCGAGGCGCTGGGAGCGCCAGGGATCCAGATCGGGGCGATTCTGGCCCTTATGTTCGTCGTCCAGCTCCTGACCTCGCCACTTTGGGGCCACGCCAGCGACCGGGTCGGTCGGAAACAGATCTTTCTCGTCTGCACCGGGCTCTCCGTCGTGAGCATGGTGATCTACGGGGCGGCGACCACGGTGGCATGGATCACGGTCAGCCGGTTTGTCGCCGGGCTCGGGGGCGCCAACATGGCGGTCGCCCAAGCCACGGTCTCCGACCTGACCGGCACCGAGGAGCGCACGCCCGCGCTGGGCCGCCTGGGCGCGGCGATGTCGACGGGTCTCGTGCTTGGCCCCGCCCTAGGCGGCCTGGTCACCGCGTCGTTCGGCTCGGCGACACTCGGCTACTTAGCGGCAGCCTTCTCCGCCACCGGTCTCCTGCTGGTCGCGGTGGCCGTCCGACCGTCCTCGGCCCGTGTCTCCCCTGGTGAGCCGAAGGAGAATCGGTCCGGACTGCTGCGCGAGCATCCGGGCGTCGCGTCTCTGGTCGCGCTGGCCGGGGTGGCGTGGTTCGCGTTGTCCTGTCTGGAAGGCACCTTCGGACGGCTGATCAAACACAACTTGGGCTATGGGTCGAGGGAGTTCGGCATCGTCTTTTCCTATGAGTCGGCGGTGGCGCTCGCTGTCCAGGCCCTGGCGCTCAGGTGGCTGGTCGCGCGGTTCCGTGAGCGGACGCTGCTTTGGTCGTCGTTCCTCCTTCAGGGCGTGGGGCTCAGCCTGACCCCGCTGGCCCCCCATTTGGGCGGACTGCTCGTCCTCAGCTCGCTCTATGCCTCAGGGACCGGAGTGGCCAACCCGACGATCAGCGGCATGGCGAGCAAGGCGGTGCCGTCGGAACGGCAAGGCGAGCTGTTCGGCATCATGCAAAGCGCCCGTAGTGTCGGCTTCGTCGGAGGGCCGGTCTTGGGGGGATGGCTGTTCGACATGCACCCCGCCTGGCCGTACTGGATGGCAGGAGCCGTCTGCGCGGCCGCCGCCCTCGCCACGGCCTTCGGGCCATGGGCCGCGCCCAAGCCTAGCCAGGCTGGTTAGAAACCAGGTACCACGGGCCATGATCCTGAAGTCGATCAACTACTGGTCGTACCCCGGCGGCCTTGACGCGACGTTGCCCTTGCCCCAGTTCTTCGCATGGGCCAAGGACCACGGGTACGAAGCGGTCGAAGTCTGCGTCTCGGAAGACGGCGTGCTGGGATTGGAGACCAGCGAGGCGGACTGCGCCGGAATCTTGGCCCAAGCCGACGCGGCCGGGGTCAAGGTCGCCAGCGTGGCCTCTGGCCTGTACTGGGGCTACAACCTGGCCAGCGCGGCCGCCGAAGACCGCCAGCGGGCCAAGGACGCGTTGGCCAAGATGCTCCAGATCACCGCGTGGCTCAGGTGCAAGACTTTGCTGACGATCCCGGGGGCGGTCGATGTCTTCTTCCTCCCCGACCGCCCGACCCAAAGCTACGACGAGGTGACCGGTCACGCCATCGAAGGCCTGAAGGCCCTGGCCCCGACCGCCGAGTCCTTGGGCGTGCGCATGGGGATCGAGAACGTTTGGAACAAGTTCCTCTTGTCGCCGATGGAGATGGCCCGGGTGATCGACGAAGTCGGCGACAAGGCGTGCGGCGCCTACGTCGACGTGGGCAACATCTTGCCCTACGGCTACCCCGACCAGTGGCTGCGCATCCTCGGCCACCGGGTCGCCGGTGTCCACTTCAAAGACTTCCGCCGCGCCGTCGGCACCGCCGAAGGCTTCGTCGACCTGCTGGAGGGCGATGTGGACTGGCCCGCCGTGATGGCGGCGATCGAGGCGGTCGGCTACTCGGGCCCGGTCGTGGCTGAATTGATCCCTGGCTACCGGCACTACCCCCTCGTGCGGGCCAAGAACGCCTCGAACGCGATGGACGCGATCTTGGGCCGAGGTTGACCGCGGGTCGTGACGCCTTCTGCCCCCCGACAGGGGGTAGAAGGCGACATGGACAAACGCCACTACTTGTTCCAGGCCCTGCGCCTCAGCCCTGCTGCCGTCCGAAGCGTCGTGTCGGCCGTGCCGACGAGCCGGCATGACGACGCCTTGGAACCGGGCCGGTTCTCGCTCCGGTTCGCCCTCGCCCACCTGGTGGACTGGGAACCGATCATGCTCGGCCGGATCAGGCAATGCGTGGAAGAACCTGGCTCGACCGTGTACGGGATCGACGAAGGAGAACGGGCGGTCGCGGAGCACTACGAGACCTGGGGCGTGCCTGCCACGCTCGACCGGTTCGACAAGGAGCGGGCCAAATTGGTGGAGTACTGCAGTAGCCTGAGCGACGCCCAGTGGGACAGCGTGGCCGTCCACAACGAGCGCGGCCCGATGTCGGCCCAAGACTGGGCGTGGACCGTCGCCGGCCACGACATGTACCACCTCGAGCAGTTCGCCGCGTACCTGCGGTAAGGCTGAGGCAGGCCCCTCACATCATGTTGTAGGGGTCGACGTCGATGACAGTGCGGACATCAGAGGACTCGATGCCGCGGACCGCAGCCAGGACTGGGGAGAGGTCGGCACCGGGGTCCAGCTTGAGCAACACGTGCTTGCGCCACTGCTCGTTCAGCCTTTCCAGGGAGCAGTCGACGGGGCCGAGCACCTCGGCGTCGGGCAGGGCGGTACGGAGCCGTTGCCCAGCGGCGGCGGCGTGCTCGACCACCGCTTGGCGCACCGGCCCCGAGAACACGACATTGACGAGGAGCCGGAACGGCGGGTAGTCGACGGCCTGCCGCTCCTCCTTCAACGCCCGGTAGAGCGACTCGTAGTCATGACTTTGGGCGGCGACGACCGAAGGGTGCTCGTGACTCAGCGTCTGGATGAAGACACGGCCCGGCTTTTGACCCCGGCCCGCCCGCCCCGCCACCTGGGAGAGGAGCTGGAATGTCCGCTCGCTGGCGCGGAAGTCAGGGATGTTGAGCGAGATGTCGGCGGCGATGACCCCGACAAGGGTGACGTTGGGAAAATCGAGGCCCTTGGCGACCATCTGGGTGCCGACAAGCACGTCTAGTTCACCGCCGCGGAACTTGGCCAAGGTCTCCTCCAGGGCGCCTTTCCGGCGGACGACGTCGCGGTCGAGCCGGGCGACCCGGGCGGTCGGGAAGTGGACGGTGACGGCCTCTTCGACCTTTTCGGCCCCGACGCCGAACGCGTTGACTTTATCGCCGCAGCAGGCAGGGCATTGGTCGGGGGCCGGGACGTCGTGGTCGCAATGGTGGCACCGGAGCCGGTGCTCTCTTCGGTGGAACGAGAGGGTCACGGCGCACCGTGGACAGGTGAATCGGTGGCCGCAGTCGCGGCAGACGACGAAGGGCGCGTAGGCCCGGCGGTTGAGGAAGAGGATCGCCTGTTCTCCCGCGGCCAGGGTCTCACCGAGCGCTTCGTGCAGAGGCGGGGCAAAGACAGACGCGCGGTGTTCGCGGAACATCTCGGTCAGGTCCACCAGGTGGACGTCGGGCAGGCGGGCGCTGGCGGCGCGCTTGTCCATGCGCAAGAGCGTGGCCTGGCCGGTCTCGGCCTCATAGAAGCTCTCGACCGACGGGGTCGCCGAACCCGTGACGAGGGGGCATCCGTGCCGGCCCGCCATCCAGACGGCGACGCGCCTGCTGTGGTACCGAGGGGCGCTCTCCTGCTTGTAACTGGCCTCATGCTCCTCGTCCATGACGATGAGGCCGATGTCATGGAGCGGCGCGAAGAGGGCCGAACGGGCCCCCAGCACGACGGGCGCTTCCCCACCGCGGACGCGCAGCCAGGACTCAAGCCGTTCCGCCGGAGTCATGTTGCTGTGCAGGACGGCGACGCGCGGGCCGAACCGGGCGCGGAGTTGGGCGATGACCTGGGCGGTCAAGGCGATCTCGGGCACGAGATAAAGCACCTGCCGACCCCGCTTGAGTGCCTCTTCCGCGCAGCGGAGATACACCTCGGTCTTCCCCGACCCGGTGACACCAAAGAGGAGGAACCGCTCGGGCCTCCCGGCCCGGACCGCGGCCGACACGGCGTCGATGGCCGCCTGTTGTTCCAGGTTGGGTTTGGGGGGTCGGGCGGCCACCGTCTCGTCCGTCGACGGTACGAGGAGCCCGGCGTCCACCAGGGCTTTCACGGTCTGGTCGGTCACCCCGCCGAGGCTCTTGATCTCTTGGGCCGAAAAGCTGGCCCCCTCGCTACCCTGCAGCCGCATCAGTGTCACCGACTGGGCCGGTTTGCGGCGGCCAGGGCCGGCGAGGAACTTCTCGACTCTCTCGTTGTCGGGAGTCAGCCGAAGGGGGCCGACCGCCCCTCGCCGGGCCACGGCCGGGGCTAGGGCGAACACCTGTCGCGCTAGCCCGAGTCCTTCGAGGTCGAGAAGGTGGCGCTTCGTGCCGCCCGGCAAAGGCTTGGCCTTGGTGTCGACCACCGCTTTCTCTTGGAGGACACGGAGGCATTCCTGCAGGGCGGGCGAGAGATCACCCCCGCCTTGGCGCCCGGTCCACTCCCAGGTCGTGACGAGACGGTCGCGGGTCCCGGGAGGCACGGCGGGGCCGAGGGCGGTAGACAATGACGACAGGGTCTGGCGGGCGACCTCGTGGACGAGGTCAAGGGTCGGAGGGGGAAGTTCCATGCCACGGACTTGGGGGCCCACTGGCTTGAGCATCGCCGGGTCGAACCCGAGGCCTTCAGGCTCGACCTCGCGGACGGCGAGGACGTAGCCGACCGCCACGCGCGGCCCGAGAGGCACCAAGTGGGCGTCCCCTACCCGCAAGCCGGGACGGGCAGCGTAGGTGTACACCGCGTCCGCGCCGGCGGCCCGGCTCTCCATGCCGACATCGGCCACTAGGATCCGTTCCGGCATCGACACAAAGCTACCCGCGCCATGGCCGGCCCGGGGGGCCGTCGAGATGTCGTCTCCTCATGATCCAGGGAACGCCCGAGTGCGTTATCCTGGGGAGACGATGCGCTACTTTGTCGTGGTCGGCGAGGCCGACGAGGGGCCGTTCACGTTCGACCAGCTCAAAGAACTGGCGGCCAAAGGCGAGATAAGGCCTGATTCGACCCTGCGACCAGAGTCGGGGGGCGATCCGGTGGCGGCAGGATCGCTGGGTGGGTTGTTCGCGACACCTCCTCCCCAGACGGAGTCAGTGTCCCCTCCTTCCCCGCCGTCGTACACCGCGACCACGGGACGAAGCCCGGCGATGGTCGCCGCCATCGCTGTCGCCCTGATGTGCGTGGTGTGCCTCCCCGTCGGGGGAGCGCTCCTCTATCCGGTGTTTGCCCAGGCCAGGCTGGCTGCCCAACAGACCGCTGACATGAGCAGACTCAGGAAGATCGGCACCGCGACCCTGATGTACGCGAGCGAGCACGACGACCGCTTCCCCCCGGTCATGGACTCGGGCTCAGGCGTCCTGCCGTTTGTCGCTTCGAATGTCGTCTTGGGCGCAGAACAGGCGGTAGAGACGGTGTTCAAAAGCACAAACCCCCGGAGCGACAACTTTTCCGGTAACAGTCTCCTGGCCAGTCAAAACGCCTTCGCGATGGAGCATCGAGACCTCACGCTCATGTTCTTTGACTCGATGGACTGGCAGGGTGGCGTGAGATGCTTGCTCACCGTCGACGGCTCGGTGCGCAAGAGCAGGGGTGACCGGGTCGTCAAGGCGGTCGCGAACAAGGGCGTCCTCAGTCCCCTGGACCTGGGCGCGGGTAGCCGTTAGCCATGCTCATCCCTTCCCCGCGCTGAACTTCAACCGGGTCAGGGTGCGCATCTGGACCAGGGTGAAGCCGATGAGCATCGCCCCCATGACCCAGGCGGCGGCGGTCGCATAGCCGAACTTGAGGAACTGGAACGCGTTCGTCCAGATCTCGAGGCCGAGGACGTGGGTGGCGTAGACCGGGCCGCCCCCGGTGAGGATGAAGATGCCCTCCATCGCCTTGAACCCGCCGATGACCGCGCCGAGCAAATTGATGAGCAAGAGGGGCCGAAGGCCGGGGAACGTGATGTGGCGCAGTTTGTGCGCCCAGCTGGCCCCGTCGAGATCGGCGGCCTCGTACCGTTCTCCGGGGATCTGCTTGAGAGCGGCAAGATAGAGGATCGACCCGGGGCCCGCCCCCGCCCAGATGCCGGGGAGCACGACGGCGAGCATCGCGAGCTTTGGGTCGCCCAGCCAATCGAGGGCGAGCGGGACGTGCTGGACGCCGGACACACGGTCCCACAGGGCGGCGAACGGGTCGAGCAAGGAGTTGAGCAGACCTTGGGGCCCCCGGTCGTAGATCTGTCGCCAAAGGAAGGCGACGACCACCGAACTGGTCATCGCGGGAAGGTAGTAAAGCGTCCGGTAGAACACCTTGGCCCGAGGGATCTCGTTGAGCCCGACGGCCAGAAAGACAGGGAGCAAGAACCCGACCCCGACCGACAGACCGACGAAGACAAGGCTGTTGACGACCGACCGGTAGAAGATGGGTTGGGTGAAGACCTCGATGAAGTTGTCGAGGCCGACCCAGTGACTGCCCTTGATGATCTTGAAGTCTTGGAACGCGATGACCAAGCCCCGGGCAAGGGGGACGTAGGCCCAGAAAAAGATCGTGCCGGCCGCAGGCAGGAGCCACCAGAACAAGAACCGGGCGACCCGGCGGCGGTCGGTCCCCGCGGCGAGCCGGTCTTCGACCTGGGCAAGGCGGGACCGGGCCCTTCTGACCGCGACCCACCCGAGCCAACCACCAAGGGCGGCCAGAAAAACCACCAGCCCGGTGGCCCACCCGCGTTGGCGGGCGAGGACGGCAGGCGGGGTGTAGCCGAGGAGCTTGCGGTCCATCTCCGCGGCGACTTGTTTGAGGATGACTCGGGCGGGGGTGCTTTCGTGCCGGGCCCGCTCCAGCGCACCGTCGAGGACCGAATAGACCTGCTGGCAGTTGTGGCCGTATGGTTCCGGATGCCCATGCTTGAACAGTTCGCGGTTGGCTTCGGCGTAGCTGGGGTCGACCTGCGTGGCCAGGTCGTGCCGCCCGATCTCCTCCAGCACGGCAGGATTGACAAACTTGGAGAGCCCGGCGTCAATGAACCGCTCCGCACTGATGCGGGCGCCCTGCTGGCTCGCCCAGAACTTGATGAAGCGCCAGCAGGCGTCCAGCTTGTTGGGGTCCTTGACCTTGCTGCTGACCGCCCACATGCCTGCGTTGACTTCGTTGGCGTGGCCGGCCGGCCCGGCCGGCATCTGGGCGATGCCGATCAACTGGGCGGGTATGTCGCTCTGGTTGAGCACGACGTCCCCGGTGTAGCTGAACCACATGCTGATCTTGCCTGCGGCGATGTCGGCAGAAAGGTCGGCGGTCATGCGGCTGATCGGCCCGTGCTTCAGGCCGTCCTTGCCGGTCCACTTCTCTGTCGTCAGCCGCCGGAAGTAGTCGAGGGCCACCGCACCTTGAGGCGAGTCGATAGCCGATTTCCAGACCCCGGACTCGGTGGGCAGGGCGACTTCGCCACCGGCTTGCCACAGGAAGTTGACCCACCAATACGCCTGGCTCTGGGCCGAGGTGCCGAAGGCGAATCCGTTCCGGCCCGGCTTGCTGTCGGTGAGCCTGCGGCCATATTCCAGGAACTCGGCCCAGTCGCGGGGCGGTCGGTCCGGATCGAGGCCGGCCTCCAGGAAGTGGTCGCGGCGGTAGTAGAGCGCTTGGGCGGCCTGAAAGAACGGCACCGCGTACAAGTGGCCGTCGTAACTGCGCAGGACGCGGAGCACCTCGGGCGTGATGCGGCCGATAATGTCAGGGTCGTTCTGGACGAGGTCGTCAAGCGGGCGACAAAACCCTTGGTCGATGAAGTTGTAGTACTGGCGGAAGTTCACGTAGAACACGTCCGGCGAGGTGTCGCCCGCCATGGACATGAAGAGGCCGACCTCTTGAGTGTCGGAGGCCAGCTCAAGCCCGCCGGCGTTGGCGACCTGGACGTCGGGGTTCTGTCGGTGGAACTCGTCGAAGATGGCGCGTCGGGCGACCGAACGGGGGTCGCTGGCGTTGGGTGACGGGACGGCCCACGTCTTGGCCATCATGCGCACCGTCGTGACAGGGCGGTCTTGGGGCAGGGCGAGCGACGCCATGGCCAAGACAAGAGCGGCCAAGGTCGCCCTGAGCATGCCGCAAGTATACAAAGGCGGCGTCAGCTTTACCGCTGACGCCGCGCTGGAACCTGGGCGGGGCAATCAGCCCCGGCGGCGGCGACCGACGAGGGCGGCGACGCCTAAGCCGAGGACGGCCATCGTGGCCGGCTCGGGCACCGCCGACGACGTCATCGACGCCGAGTAGGTGTCTCCGTCCGCCGAAGTCTGCGGATTGGCGAACGAGAAGGCAAACTGCTGGTCGATCCAGTTGCTCGCTTCGGCAGGGATGCTCGACCCGCTGAAGGTGACGTTCTGCAAAGAGGCAAAGCTGGCTCCAAACCCGAACGGCGCGACAAAGGTGCCCGCGTCCCAGGTGATGGTGAGGACGTTTGAATCCGACCCCGTGCTGAACACAGCGGACCCGGCGGCGACGTCCTTGACGGCCCCGGCACCCGAGTAGGCGACGGGAGCCATCGCCAGGGTCACGTCGGAGTAAGTGGTGCCAAGAACGTTGAGCTCGATCCCGGTATAGGCGGCTCCGATCGTCGAGCCGGTCACAGTGAAAACAACAAGGTCGGACTCACCGATGGTCGGGTCTTGGAATGACGCGACCGTGAACGCATGGCCCAGGGCGGCGACAAGCGCGCCACCGGCAACCAACAAAATCTTCTGCATATCTCCCTCAAACCTGAGCCGCACAGATTGTCGCGGCTGCACCAGTAATATTACTGGCCGCACAAATACTGGGCTAGTCAAGTTTGGGACAATAGGGCAATTCAGGTATTTCTGCGAGGTTGACAACGAGGCGTGCGGTTGCCAGCCGGCGGCAATACTGGTATACTGATGTCTAACACTCTGGGTGAAAACAGGACACCACGACTATGGCGATAGACAAAAGCAGCACGGGGGACAAAGAGAAGGCGCTGGAGATCGCGCTTCAGCAGATCGAGAAGTCGTTTGGCAAGGGCTCGGTCATGCGCCTGGGGGGAGCCGACCAAGAGCCCGTCGAGGCCATCTCGACCGGGTCCCTTTCGCTGGACGCCGCGCTGGGGATCGGCGGCCTGCCACGTAGCCGCATCACCGAGATCTACGGCTCGGAGTCGAGCGGCAAAACCACGATTGCCCTGCACGTCATCGCCCAGGCGCAGAAAGCCGGGGGCATGGCCCTGTTCGTCGACGCCGAACACGCCCTTGACCTGGAGTACGCGAAGCGGCTCGGAGTGGACGTCGACCGCCTTTACGTCGCCCAGCCGACGACCGGCGAAGAGGCTTTGGAGATCATGGACTCGATGGTCCGGTCCGGCGCGATGGACGTCGTCGTCCTTGACTCGGTCGCCGCGCTCGTGCCGAAGGCCGAGATCGAGGGCGACATGGGCGACAGCCACGTCGGCCTCCAAGCCCGGATGATGTCCCAGGCCCTGCGCAAGCTCGGAGGCTCGATCAACAAGACCAGGACGGCGGCGATCTTCATCAACCAGATCCGCGAGAAGATCGGGGTCATGTTCGGCAACCCGGAGACGACCCCCGGTGGCCGCGCCCTCAAGTTCTGGGCCAGCACCCGCCTGGAGGTGCGCCGCGGCGAGTTCCTGAAGAACGGGCCCGACGCCTACGGTGCCCGCACCAAGGTCAAGGTCGTGAAGAACAAGGTGGCCCCGCCGTTCAAAAACGCCGAGTTCGACATGATCTTTGGCGAAGGCGTCAACCGGGCCGGCGACGTTCTCGACTTGGCCGTGGAGCACAACTTCGTCAGCAAGGCGGGCACGTACTACAACTACGGAGAGACCCGGTTGGGACAAGGTCGAGACAACGCCCGGGGCTACCTGGACGAGCACCCTGAGGTCCTCGACGAATTGGACGGCCTTGTGCGCCAAAAGCTGGGCGTGAAGGCCCGCGGAGCCATCTCGGAGACCGCCGTGGTCGGCGGCGCCCTCAACGTGTGACTTCCCGCGACCGCGCCTTCGAGATCGCGTGGGCCGCAGTCGGCCGATCCGAAAGGACGGCCAGCGAATTGGCCCGCCACCTGACGGCGCGCGGGATCGAGGCCGCCGACATCGACGCGGTCGTCGCCCGGCTGATCGAACTGGGCTACGTGGCCGACGGCCGCGTCGCCGACGACGCTGTCCAGTCGGCCAAGTCCGGTAAGCCGGTGGGACGAGACAAAGTGCGGGCAAAGCTCTTGTCGCGCGGAGTGGACGAGGCCGTGGTGGACGAGGCACTCGGCACCATGGACCACGCCGGCGAGGTCGAGCGCGCGACGACACTCGCCGCCAAGCTGGGCACGGCGGCGGGGCCGGCCAAGGTGGCCAGGTACCTTGCCGCGCGGGGGTTTGACGAAGAAACCGTCCGCGACGTGGTCGAACGGCTCTTTCCCGACTGAGACATGGCGAGCAGCGACGAATTGATGACGCCCGGTGAGGCGGCGGCGGCGGCCAAACGCCTGTTGCTCAACGTCGTCCGTCGCGCGGCGGCCTCCGCAGTGGCCGAAGGCACGACCGTGGTGGTCCCCTTGCCTAGCGAAGACATGAAGGGCCGGCTGATCGGCCGGGACGGCCGCAACATCAAGGCGTTCGAGTCGGTCACCGGAGCCGACCTCATCATCGACGACAGCCCGGAGTCGGTGACCGTCTCCTGCTTCGACCCCTTGCGGCGCGAGGCGGCCCGGATGACCCTGGTCGGACTCGTCTTGGACGGTCGCATCCACCCTGGCCGGATCGAGGAGATCCACGAGAGGACCCTGGCTGACATCGAGGCCAGCCTGGTCGACGCGGGCCACGACGCGGCTGCCCGGGCCCAGGCAGGCCCGCTGCCCGCTCCTGTCGCCCACGTCCTTGGTCAACTGAGGTTCCGCACCAGCTACGCCCAAAACGTCCTTGAGCACAGTGTGGAGGTGGCGCGGCTGGCTTCCCTGCTCGCGGGAGAACTGGGGGCCGACGACGCGGTCTGCCGCCGGGCTGGGCTGCTCCATGACGTCGGCAAAGCCCTCGGTGCCGAGTGGAAAGGGCCCCACGCCCTGGCCGGCATGGAGTTCTTGAGGCTCCACGGCGAACAGGACGAAGTGCTGAAGGCCGTCGGCGCCCACCACGACGAGATCCCTTGTGACACGCCGGAGGCCGTCGTCGTCGCGACCGCCGACGCCCTAAGCGCGGCCCGGCCCGGCGCACGGCGCGAGAAGGTCGAGGCCCACATCGAGCGGTTGGCGACGATCGAGTCTCTGGCGACGGGCCTCGCTGGTGTCGAGAAAGCCTATGCGGTGCAGGCGGGGCGCGAGGTCCGCGTCTATGTCCGCGCCGACCAGATCGACGACGCTGGGGCCCAGCGGGTCGCCCAGCAGGTCGCGAGGCGGATCAAGGCCGGCGTGGAGTACCCTGGCCCCTTGCGCGTCACCGTCATTCGTGAGTTTCGTGTCACCGAGGTCGTGGGCCAGTGACATACCGCATCCTCTTCCTCGGCGACATCGTGGGCAAGCCAGGGCGCACCGCCGTCCTCGAGGCGCTGCCGAGCCTCCGGAACGCCCATAACCCCGACATCGTCATCGTGAACGGCGAGAACAGCGCCGCCGGGGTCGGGATCACGCCCGACATCGCCGACGAGCTTTTTCGCAACGGCGTTGACGCCGTCACTCTCGGCAACCACGCCTTCAATAAGCGGGAGATTTTCGACTACCTGGACAAGGGCAAGCCCATTGTCCGGCCCCACAACATGTCCAAGGGCGTGCCGGGCCGTGGCGTGTGCCATGTGCAGAAGGGCCAGGTCGACTTGGCCGTCGTCAACCTCTGCGGGCGCGTCTTCTTGGACGGTTACGGTGACCCCTTCGCCGCGGTCGACGAGCTCCTGCCCCACATCGGCACCAAGCACGTCTTTATTGACTTTCATGCCGAGGCGACCAGCGAAAAGGTGGCCTTCGGCCACTACGTGGACGGTCGCGTGTCGGCGGTGGTCGGCACCCACACCCACATCCAGACCGCGGACGAGACGGTTCTGCGCGGCGGCACCGCCTACATCACCGACGTCGGCATGTGCGGCCCGGTCCCGAGCGTGATCGGCATGGACAAGGACATCGTGCTGCGGAAGTTCGTGTCAGGCTTGCCGACACGCTTTGAAGTCGCGAACGAACCTGGTGTAATCTGTGGAGTAGTCATCGACGTCTCAACAGAGACAGGGCGCGCCGTAGCGATCAGCCGGTTACGGCGTCCATAAGATGTGCAGAGGCTGCAAAACCAGGGGCCCGACATGAAACTTTGGATCAAAACCACGACTTTGGCCGCGTTCTCCTTGGCGGCCGTGGTCGGCCTGTCACAGGAGATTTACGCGCCGACCCGCACCGCCAAAGACCAAGGCATCTCGCTCAGCTCTTGGGGCAGCGGCACAGTGAAGGAGGCCGACGAGGCCGCGTTCGAAGGCACGACTTCGATCCGCGTGTCTTCGCGCAACTACTTCCAGGGTGGCATCCTCAGATTTGCGAACCCGGTGAACGTGGGAACCGCGTTTAACGACAAGAACAACCTGTTGCAGTTGATGGTGCTTGTCCCAGGCAAGAACCAAACGTTTGGGGGCACCGGTGGCGGCAAGTTCGGCGGCGGCGGATTCCCTGGCGCGGGCGGCTTCCCCGGTGCCGGCGGCCGTGGCCCGGCCGGAGCTGGTGGCGCGGGTGGCCGTGGACCGGCGGGCGCCGGCGGAGCCGGTGGTGGTGGCGGTCGTGGGCCAGCGGGCGCCGGTGGAGCCGGTGGCGGTGGTGGCCAGCGCGGCCCCGGTGGTGGGCCGGGATTGCCCGGTGGCCCTGGTGGGCCGGGAGGATTCCCGGGCAGCAAGGGCGGGCAGTCGGCAACTTCGACCGAAGTCCCCGCGCTGACCCATGTGCGCGTCGTCGTCGGCACCAGCGACGGCAAGATGTCGGAGGCCTACGTCGACCTCTCGTCCACTTTTGCCGGCAAGGAAGGTTGGGCCCCCGCGGGGATCCCGCTCCAAGCCATCAGCGGACTTGAGAAGACGAACAAGGAGATCGTCTCGATCGCCTTCTCAGGCGACAGCGTGAGCACGTTCTACATCGGCCAGATCAAGATCGTGAACGATCCGACGCCGATTTACGGCGAAATGAACACGCGTGCCGACCTCAACCTTGCCGTCGGCGACGAATACACGTTTGTCGGCAGCGGTTATGGTGGCGCCACGGCCCTTAAGTACGAGTGGTGCTTCGACTCGGCGAACTTCGCCGGAGTCGACGCCGAGGGCCAGACCGTCACGCGGCGCTTCCGCAAGCCGGGCGACTATGTCGTCAAGTTGACGATCTCGGACGCCTATGGCCTGAAGAAACCGTACTCGACGACCATCAAAGTCACCGTCAACCCCTGAGGCCGACTTGACTTCCACGCGGCCCGGAGCCCTTTTGGCTTCCGGGCCGTATCTGTGTTAAAGCATTGAGAACGCGCCTCGCGACCGCCTTCGTTCTCCTCCTGGTGACGATGTTCGCCGTGCATTGCACGGTGGTCTGGCCCGCGCTGGCCTTGGCCGCGTTTGTGGCGTACGCCTGCTCTTGGGAACTGGCCGACCTCGTCGGGGCCACGCCCAAGTGGCCCGTGATCGCCTGCGCCGGGCTGGCCGGATTGGCCCTGGCCGGGCTGTCCATGAGGCTGCCGCCTGCGGCTGTCGGGATTGCGGGGACGGTGGTCGGGGTCGCCGCCCTGTTGCGACGGATCAAGGCCAAAGGCGCGACCGGCACCGACTTTTTCAGTGTCCTTTGGATTGTCGCGCCGATTGTCGCCGCGATGGAACTGCAAATGAGTTCGGCGGCAGCCAGCAAGCCGCACCTGATCGGCCCCAATCTGGTCTTGCTCGCCGCTGGCCCCCTCTGGATCGGTGACACCGCCGCATTGCTCGTCGGCCGAGCCTACGGCAAGCACCCGCTGGCCCCGGCGATTTCCCCCAACAAAACTTGGGAGGGGGCGGTCGCCAACTTCCTTGCTTCTGCCATGACCGGGGCCGTGCTGTCCCTCTTCATCGGGCCCCCGGCCTGGGTCGGGCTGCTGGTGGGCGCCTTGGCCGGGGTGACGGGGCAGACGGGCGACCTTCTGCAGAGCGCGCTCAAGAGATCGGTCAACAAGAAGGACAGCGGTGGCATTTTGCCGGGCCACGGCGGACTCCTCGACCGCATGGACTCTCTGCTTGTCTCATTGCCGTTCTCCGTCCTCCTCCTGGCCGCCCTCCAGCCTCCTGCTTGATGTTTCACGTGAAACAAACGGCCCGCTACGGCCCTAGCCCGCTGTACAATCAGGTCGTCTTCGCGACACGAAGGTAACCGAATATGAGCGAAACCGCCCCGAACACGGGCTATCAGGCCACGTCTGCCGAGCCCAAATGGTATGCCGCATGGGAGCATGCGGGCCTCTTCCAGCCCGACGCCGACACTTCCAAGCCCCTCTTCACCGTCACCATCCCCCCACCGAACATCACCGGGTCACTGCACATGGGCCATGCCTTGTGCTACGGCGTCCAAGACTTGCTCGGCCGGTACAAGCGGCTGCGCGGCTATCGGGTGCTGGTCTTGCCTGGACAAGACCACGCCGGCATCGCGACCCAGGCCGTGGTGCGCAAGAGCCTCCAAAAGCAGGGGATCAGCCCGGGCGCCTTGTCCAGAGACGAGTTCGTCGCCAAGGCATGGGAGTGGCGTCGGGAAAGTGGCGACACCATCCTGAAGCAGTTCCGGATGCTCGGCTGCGCCTTCGACTGGTCACGGCAAAGGTTCACCCTGGACGACGACTACTCAAAGGCGGTGCTGACCACGTTCGTCAATTGGTTTGAGAGGGGCCTGATCAAGCGCGGCCTCCGGGTCGTGAACTGGGACCCTGTCCTCAAAACGAGCGTCAGTGACATCGAGACGGAACGCCAGACAATCCAGGGCAAGCTCTACCATGTCCGCTACCCCTTCGCCGACGGAAGCGGCCACATCACCATCGCGACCACTCGCCCGGAGACCATTCTCGCCGATGTCGCGGTGGCGGTGCACCCAAAGGACGGCCGGTACACCGGCCTTGTCGGCAAGACCCTGGTCGTGCCAGTCGTCGGTCGTGAGGTGCCCCTTATCGCCGACGAGTATCCCGACCCCGAGTTCGGCACTGGCGCGGTGAAGATCACGCCAGGCCACGACCCGTTTGACTTCGAGGTCGGGCAACGCCACAACCTGCCCATCCTCGTCATGCTCGACCCTGACTGCAAGGTGACCGAGCTTGGTGGGCCTGAGTTTCAGGGCCTCGACCGCAAGGAGGCCCGGACGAAGATGGTGGAGGCGCTTGAGGCGGCCGGCGCCCTCGAGAAGATCGAGGACCACGAGATCGCCATCCTGATCAGCGACCGGAGCAAGGACGTCATCGAACCTTTGGTCAGTGAGCAGTGGTTTGCCTCGCAGACCACCTTGGCCGAAGGGGCGATCGCAGCGGCCGAGTCGGATGAGGTGAAGTTCTTCCCGCCCCGGTACAAGGACGTGTACTTGGAGTGGATGCGCAACATCCGTGATTGGAACGTCAGCCGCCAACTCATGTGGGGCCATCGCATCCCCGTCTACTACACCGAGGACGGCACGCCTTACGCCGCCCTGACCTGGGACGAAGCGCAGGTCAAGGCGGGCGACGCAAAGATCGTCCGCCAAGACGACGACGTGCTTGACACCTGGTTCAGCTCGGGGCTTTGGCCGTTCGCCACGATGGGTTGGCCCGAGCAGACCGACGACCTCGCCACCTTCTATCCGACTGACGTCCTCGTCACAAGCCGCGAGATCCTCTATCTCTGGGTCGCCCGCATGATCATGATGGGCCTCGACCTGACCAAGCAGTTGCCGTTCAAGCACGTCTACATCTACGCGACGGTGCTCACCGAGCAAGGCAAGCGGATGAGCAAGAGCCTCGGCACCGGTATCGATCCGTTGGAAGTCATCCAGACCAAGGGTGCCGACGCCCTCCGGTTCGCCTTGTTCAGCCAGACCGGCTTCAACCAAGACCTCCGGTACGGGCCGAGGAAGATCGACGAGGCGCGGAACTTCGGCACCAAGGTCTGGAACGCAAGCCGCTTCGTGCTCATGAACCTGGACGGCTTTGTCGACAAGGAGCCCGAGAGCCTGCAGACCGTCGACCGATGGATCCTGAGCCGGCTTGCCGCCTGTCAAGACGCGGTGACGGCCGGATTCGAAGGCTACGACATCCAGTCGGCGGTCCAAGCCCTCTATGCGTTCTTCTGGTCCGAACTGTGCGACTGGTACATCGAGGTCAGCAAGTCCCGGCTCCAAGACCCAGGGCAGCGCGCCACCCCGCAGTGGGTGCTTGTGCAATGCCTCCGGGCCTTTTTGGTCATGCTGCACCCCGTGATGCCCCACCTGACCGAAGAGGTCTACGCCGACCTCCCGGTGAAGGACAAAAAACAGTTTGTCATGGCCGAGAACTGGCCTACCACCCTGGCCGCCTGGGCCGACCCAGAGGCCGAGGGCAAGGTCGGCGGCTGGATCGAGGCGACACGGGCGCTCCGCGCCCTCCGGGCGGAGTGCGGGGCGTCGCCGATCAAGCAGTTGCCCGTCGCTTACTTCGAGGGTGACCTCGGCGAGGGCCATGAGTTCGTCCGCACCCAGGCTTGGTTTGCCGAACTCAAGCCGCACAAACCGACGGAGGAGCATGTCTCCGCCACCGCCGGTGGCATCGACGTGTTCCTTCCGACGCAGGGCCTCATCGACAAAGACAAAGAGGTGCAGCGCCTGCGCAAAGAGCTTGACAAACTCAACGCCGAGTTGGCGAAGATGGAGGCCCAGTTGGCCAACCCCCAGTTCGTCGAACGGGCAAAGCCGGAGGTCGTCGAGAAGTTACGGGCGAACCTTGCCGACGGCAAGGACCGGGCGGAGAAGGCGACGGCTCAAATCAAGGCGTTTGGCGGTTGACCAAACGGTGAAAGCCGCCTTCCCCTAACCTAAAGGTCAAGGTGCCGTCGCGGTCCGTGCGCAGCACCTTGGCCATCTTTGACGCTCGCTGGAGAGCCTCGGCGGTAGGGTGGCCGTACCGGTTTGTCCGACCACAACTGAAGACGACCCACTGGGGCGAGGTTTGAACCAACCACTCGGTGGATGTCGACGACCGACTGCCGTGGTGGCCGGCTTTCAGGAGTTGCGTCTGCCAGCCGGGTCGGCCATGGAGCCAGTGCTCCACCGCGTCACTGGCGTCACCCGTCAGGACGGCGGTGCCGTCGCCCACTCTGACTCTGGTCAGCATCGACCCGTCATTGTCGCTGGCGACCAGCGAGGCCGGGGCCGTCGTCAATCTGACTTGGGCGACACCGAACGACAAGTCGACAGGGTCACGCACCCAATGGACACGGGCAGGGTCGATGCCGGCATGCCGCAACGTGCCGAGCATGGCAAGGTCCCCTTGGAAATGCGCGGGGACGGCGACCGCACCGACGCGGAAGTGAAAGGTGAGGGCTGCCAGGCCGCCGACGTGGTCGGCGTCGGGATGGGTCAGAACAAGGAGGTCGATGCGGTCGACTGCCAGCCGTCGGAGTTCGGGCACGGCAAGCCGTTCGCCAGCGTCGAAGCCGTCGGTCTTTCCCGCCGCGTCGACCACCATGACATAGCCATCGGTCTGCAACACGGTGCAGTCTCCCTGCCCCACTTGGAGGAAGCTGATTTGGGGCGGCATGTGGCGTCGCGAGACCTCAAGCCCCATGCCGACCAGGCCGACGACGGCCCAGGCGACGAGGAAGTCACGCCGGACGCACCCAGGGTCGCCAAAAGGCCAACGCAATTCCATAGAGCCACGGACACCAGTAGGGAGACAGGGCGGGAACGGGCACGCAGCCGGCCGACCCGGCTGCCGCCGCACCCCGCAGGAGCGCCAGAAGTGGGCCCGATGTGAGCAAGAGGAGGCCCTTGCCCATGACGGGCACGACAAGGCTGACCAGCCAACTGGCCAACGACGCACCAAGAAGGGTCTCGCTGGCGGGTACGGCCACGAGATTGGCGAGGGGCGCCGCCAAGGCGGCACTCCCCGACACCGTGGCGACCACGGGCAAGGTGGCGGCCGTGGCGACGAGGCTGCTCCGCCATGCCGACGTCAACCAGGCCCGGGGGTCGCGGCCTGTCTCCAACGTGGTGAACGGGTCGACAAAGAGCACAAGAGCCCCGACGGCCACCACGGACAACCAAAATCCCACGTCGACGACGGCCCACGGGTCGACGACCAGGGTCGCCAGTCCGGCCGCGGCCAGGGAAGTCGGGCCGTCCGGCTCCCTTCGAAACAGGTAGGCCGAGAGGGCCATGAGAGCCATCAGCACCGCTCGCACCATCGGGGGCCTCAGCCCCGAGGCACAAGCGTAGACGACGAGGAGCAACCCGAGCGCGGCCAGGCTCCAAGTCCGCGGCATCGGGGCTCGCCGGGCCAACCAGGCCAGCATCCCGGCGACAAGGACGACGTGCACACCCGACGTCGAGACGACATGGACGATGCCGGCGCGCACCATGTTGACGTGGTCGGCCTCGTCGATCCCCGACGTGACGTTGAAGGCGATCCCGTCCACAAGGGCGGCGTCCTTGGGCGGCAGGGCTCCGTCGACAAAGCGCCGGAAGCTGTCCCGCACGGCAAGGCCCCAACGCCCGACGAACGGGCCTGCCGAGACCACCTCGACGCCGCCCACTGCCTTGATGTGGCCGACGGCACCCCGGGAGTCACCGCTACCCTCGAACAGCGGGCCCAGTTCACCTCCGACTCGCACCGTGTCACCTAATGACACGTCTTGGCCGTCCGGGACCGTCAGGGTGAATCGACCCTGCCCCGTGTCGAAGAGGCACCGACGTTGGCCTTGGGAGATATCGGACGGCACACTGGCCACGCGCCCGGTCAGAAAGGTTGGGTGCCTCTCCCACACAAGCCTTTCGGGAGGAACCGGACGGAGCAGCCAGCCCATCCCCAGGCAGACCAATATGATCACCCGGCTCCGACGGTCGGGGAGGCACCAAAAGAGGGCGACGGCACCCAAGGCGTGCCACGGGACGAACCCAGACGTCAGCCCCACGCAGAGGGCGAGGAACGCGACCACGATCGGCCGACGGGCCAGTTGGTCGCGCATGGGGAGGCCTTCTAGTCTCGACGGGGTGGGCGCACGCCGACGCGTAGGTCGGTGAACAGGTTCTCGCGAGCCATGTCGTTGAGAACCTCGGTGACCTGCAGGCGGCGCATGCGCAGTTCCTGGGCCCAGGCCGATCCGGCGGCGGCGACCCAGAGAGTGCCGTGGTCATAGCGGTCGGGAACGCACTTTTCCGCGAGGAAGGGGCCGACCGCCTCCTCCCAGCGCCGCATGACCATTTGGGCGCGCGCAGCCCGCAAGAGTTCAGGGCTTGGCAATGCGCCAGACAACACGTCCGAGAGCCTCTTCATTCCTCCTCCAGCCGTCCGGATCGTACCCGGAAGACTTTGGCCGTGCGCAGGAGTTTTGCACCCGCTTGTTCAGCCTCGGTACAGGTGACGAACACCTGGCCGCCCGCGTCGAAGGCGACCTCCATCAGGTGGGCGCGACGCCGGTCGTCCAGGTCGGAGAAGATGTCGTCCAAGAGCAACATCGGCGGGAAACCGAACGTGCGCACGGCGAGAGCGAGGACGGCAAGCTTGATCGCGACGACAGCGGTGCGCTGCTGGCCCTGACTGCCGAAATGACGCGCCTCGGCCCCACCCACGAAGATGTTCAGGTCGTCGCGGTGCGGGCCGACACCCGTCGAACCACGGTGGACGTCGTGGCCTCGGCCAGAGGCAAGGGCATTGGCGAGGTCGCCTTCGTCGTTGGGCCGGTACGACAAAGAGAGCACTTCGCCGTCCCCAAGCACCGCGTGACGTTCGGACGCCAGTCCTGCCAGTTCCGCGACCCACGCGGAGCGGTGTCCGCGCATGGCCTCACCGTGGTGGGCGAGTTGGTCCTCCCAGACTTCAAACGCAGTGGAGTCCACGTAGCTCTCCTGAGCACGCCGGAGGAGGGCGTTGCGCTGCTCCAGCGCCCGCTTGTAGATCGTCAGGTGCTTGAGGTAGGCGGGGTAGACCTGGCTGAGTTCGGTGTCCAGGAGATGACGGCGGTCGGCAGGCTCACCGGAGACGACGGCGAGGTCTTGCGAGCTGAAGCTGACCGATGGTAGGCGGCCGATCAGATCGGCGGCCCGGGGTAGGGCCACTCCGTTGACCAAGGCACGCTTGCGTGTACCAGGTTCGATCCCGACGCGAATGGTCGTGCCGTGTGGGGCCAAGTCAGCTTCGACACCAGCACGAAGTTCTCCATGTCGGACCGCCTGGGCCTCGCGCGACCCACGCAACAGGCGTCCCGTGGAGAGGAGGTACAGCCCCTCCAAGAGATTCGTCTTGCCCTGGGCGTTGGGCCCGACGATGAGGTTGACACCTCGGTCCGCGTTCAAAACCACCGCGCCTAAGTTGCGGAAGTCCTGGTAGCGCGCCGACGTGACCGTCACGCCGTCCACAACGCTTCTCTCTTCAAACGGGTGTTCTTTATCAAACCTGTTGTTCTTATTAGGGTGTTGGCACGTGTGGAAAACCAGATGGACGCCAGCATGACGACCTTCAAAGAGCCCGGCACTCTGGTTCGAAACGGTCCGAGCAGCCAGCCTTGCCCAAGTGGAAAAGCATGTGGGAAATGATCATGTTTGGCGGGGTTTCTCCCCGTCGCCCGGTTCTCCAATCGGTCCCCCACTCTTTCCCCTGGTTTCACACCAGCTTGTGCATACGGCCGTACTTCATCACGACGGCCTCCATCTGGTAGAGCGGATGGACGTTGGGGTTCGGTTCTACCCCGATGCGGTTTGCAAAGGGAAACCAGATGTCACGGAGGCTTTCCGTCTGGGTTTGGGCGGGGAGTTCGGGGAATCGGTCGCAGAGCCGCTTGATCGCGAAGTACTCCTGAAGGGTCATCTTGCGTAGGTCGCCCACGGTGTCCTCGAAGCGGTGGACGCCGTAACGGTGCGGCGCCGGCGTGAACGAGTAGAGGTTCCGCGGTTCGTGGACGACGACGGTTCCGGCGACGATGTCTCCGATCCGCTGGCTCCGCGGGTTGGTGAAGATCGAAAGGAACCCGGCCAGATAGAGGCCGGGGAGGAAGTCGCCGATGCGAAGGAGGTTGCGAAAGACGGCGGCCGGGAAGGTGACCGGGGTGCCGTCCACCATCATCACCCGCAGGTTCATAAGGCTCTTGCCGATCGTCTTGCCACCCCACAGTCCCTCCAGCAAGGCAAAGTAGAGGTACAGGCCAAACGTGAAGATGAGGGCGATGGCGACCCCGGAAAGCTCCGGAGTTGCGGCGAGGCCAAAAGCCGCCGCGACGGCGACCAGGTAGAGCAAGATGAGGGCGAGGCCCACATCGATGAGGTGGGCGATGATCCGGGTCCCCAGGCTCGCCAGACGGTAGCTGACCACGACCTTCTCGGGGGTCAAAACCATATGCTGGTCGGTCACGTGTATGATCGTACACGCATGATCGTTCCGACCAAACGCTTTTGGGCCCTGGTCGCCTTGGGCATTCCGATGGCCTTGGTCGGGGCGGTCGTGCCTGGTTTCGAGAAGTTCGTTCTGCCCTACGACGTGGGCATCTTCGGCCTCTTGCTCATCACGGGTCTCGTCGCAAAGAAGGGCGACCCGCTGGTCGTGAAGCGGGAAAGCGACCCGATCCTCAGTGTCCGCGTGCCCAATGCGGTGAAGCTGTCCCTGGAGAACACCAGCCAAGCACCGGTGGTCGCCGAGGTGCGTGACGAGCCTCCGGGCTCGGCAGAGGCCAGCCAGACCGACTTCAAGATGACCTTGTCGCCCGACCGCCCCGAGGAGGTCAGCTACACGATCGTCCCCCGGGAACGGGGCGAGCAGGACTTCGCCGGCACCCACGTCCGTTATCTCGCCCCGCTAGGGCTCGCGTGGGTGCAGAAGGTGCTGCCCACCCAAGAGACCGTGCGGGTCTATCCGAATGTCAAGGCGGTCAAGGAGTTTGACCTCCTGAAGCAGCGCGGCAAGCTCAACATGCTTGGCCTCAGAAGGACGCGCCACAAAGGGCTGGGCCAGGAGTTTGAGTCGCTGCGCGACTACAACGAGGACGACTACCGGACGATCGACTGGAAGGCCAGCGCCCGGCGCGGCAAGCTGGTCGTGAAGAACTTTGAGACCGAAAAGAACCAGGCGGTGATCGTGTGTGTCGACCTCGGGCGGCACATGATGGCAGAGGTCGACGGCGTCCGCAAACTCGACCTGGCCCTCGACTCAGCCCTGATGCTGATGCACACCGCGGAACGTAAGGGCGACCAGATCGGGCTCCTCGCCTTCAACGACGTCATCAAGGCCTATGCGGCCCCCCGCAAAGGCCGTGCCCAGGTCGCGGCGATCCTCGACCGCGTCCACGACGCCCAGGCCGAACCCGTCCAGCCGAACTACGCCGCCGCGTTCACCTACCTCGCGAACCGGTGGAAGAAGCGGTCCCTGCTCGTCGTCTTCACCGACGCCGAGAACGAAGACCAGGCCCAAGACTTGGTCAGCTCCCTGGGGCCGATCCACCGGCGCCACTTGCTGATGGTCGTCCGGGTCGCCGACCCCAAACTACGCGAACTTCGGGCCCTGCGGGTGCAGGACGACCGGGACATGTACGCGAGGACGGCGGCCCTGTGGTACGCCGCCGACCGCAAGAAGGCCGAGTCGGTGTTGCGCGCCGCTGGGTTCCACACCCTTGAGGCCGAGCCGCAAGACCTCGCGTCCGCCCTCGTCGGCGCCTACTTGCGGGTGAAAGAACTCAGCCTGATTTGACCGGCGCCCTGAAGGTCAAGTAGCTGAACCCTCCGGCGGGGACGTCAACGACCACCTTGGCGGTTTCAAGGGCGTCGAGCGCCACGGCCTTGGCTGGGCCGTCGTTGACGGACGCAGACGCCTTTCCGGCCAGACCCGCATAGTGCAAGGGGACTTTGATCTCCCGCTTCACCGCCGCGTCGGTCGGGTTGAAGACCACGAGCATCGCCTTCTCCCCGCCGCGCGGGTTCACGTGCAGGGCGTAGTCGATGTCCCTCCCGTCCGCGCGGCGGAGGTGGATGATGTCGCCCTCCAACACCTCGCGGTGCTTTTTGAACCATTGCACCCACTTGACCACGACCGCCTTTGTCTCGGGCGCGTCGTAGAGCCTCGGGCCGCGGTAGCAGGCCTGGGCGCCGTAGGCGAAGTTGTTGATGAGGTGCCGCTCATAGTCGGCCAGGTTGTCCTTGAGCGGTTCGATCGTCGCCGCCGCGCCTCCACCTTGGTACTCCGTGAGCGGCACGAAGGTCCAGCCCATCGTCGGCGACTTGGTCCAGGTCCCGTCAAAGAGGTTTTGCCGGTTGTGGATGTGTTGTTGGGCGCGGGGCAGGCTCCAGTTGGTCTCACGGTAACCCATCCCGGTCTTGTTCGAGCCCGCGAGCATGTACCAGTCGGGGACGTTGAGATAGATCCCCCGTGCCCGGCACCACGCATAGAAGCCCGTGATCTGCCGCCATTGCGTCCACTGGCTGTCCTCCAGGCCCTGGTGGCCCGGGTGGTTGGTGCTGGCGCACAGGTCGCCCGGGTAACTGCCGTCATGCTCCAGGAGGTCGAACCCGGTCCGCTGGAGAAATGTCTGCACCTTGCGGAAGTACTCCTCACCCCATTCGCTGCCCAGGCACGGGGAGTTGCCAAAGATCGCCCCGCCGGTCTTCCCCGTCTTGGGGTTGATGACGTCGTTGCGGTCGTCGATCCGCCGGCTGGCCAGCAGGGAGTAGCCGCCGACCCTGAGCCCCCGTTCGTGGCCATAGTCGGCCAACTTCTTGAATTTCAACAAGTTGTCCTCGGAAAAATTCTCCATATCAAGGCCGCTGCCGAAGGAGAAGATCACCATTTCAAACCCACATTCGGCGGCCTGGTCGATGCTGGCCCTGGCCTTCGCGTCGTCGGTGGTGGTCAGGTGGAGCATGATCGGGCTCTCCGCCGTCCACGGGGCAAGGAGCCGGTATGCGCGCCGGAGGGCGAGGCCACGCCGCTCCCGCTCTGTCGTGTCGTAGAGCAAGAGGAACGAGCGGTTGCTCGCCCACTTGCCTCCGGGTGGGACGATCACCCCGGGTCCGACGGGTGGTTCGCTGGTCAGCAGGCACGGGGTCTGCAGGCGGTAGTTCACCTGGGTGGTGTACGCGGGGTCCTCGCTCCACTTGCGGGCCCGGTTGGCTTCGCCCCCGGCCATGCCGCCGAACGAGTAGTCGCTCAACAGTTCGAGGTTCGGGTACGTCCAGCCCGCCGGGGTGTCGACCTCGCTCTGTGCCTCGGCAAGGGCCAAGACTTCGCTTTGGTACCCGTCGATCCGGACGGGGGCCTGTCCGACGTTGCGCAGCACCAGCTTCTTCATCATCGCGGGGGCGCCGTCGTACAGTTCGTAGGCGACGTCGACCAACAACCCGGGATGCCGCGGGTGGGTGAAGGACATGGTGAAGGCGCAGCCGCGCGGTGGCCATGGGCCCGCCGCCGGGCGGCCCTTGGGGGTCCAGTCGAACGGCTTCTCCGGGACGGTGAACTGGACTCTGAGCAACTGGAACGCCTCGGGGTCCGGCCTCATCGCGTCGAGCCACGACGGGGTGAGGTAGGCCCGGTCGGGTTGTCCGGTCATCCCGCCGACCGGCACCTTTGTGCCGTTGAGGGTCAACGTCGCCTCGGGCGAAGCGGCGCGGAGGAACTCGTGGCCGCCCGTCCGTTCTTGCAGGCTGTAAGTCGTCACGCCTGGGCCAAGTCGGAATGTGCGGCGGACGAGGCCGTTGTCCAGCGTGACGTCGAGGGGGCCGGGGCCGTGGTACGCCTTGGCAAGCTCACGGGGGTTCTTGACCAGCCAGTCGCCGGTGGCCACGGTCGCCTCACTGAGCTTCGGCAGTCTGTCCAGGGTCGCCTTGATCTCGTCCATCTGCTTCGATTGCCCCCATGGCGACACCGCCAGAGCCAGGCTGAGAAGGGTAATGTTGGTCGTCATGGCGAAGTCCCTCCACGATTATGTCCAGGCAGCCCTGGAGGTGGTCCGGGAGGTCGGCGTCGACGACCTGCCCGCCCTTTCGGACTACTGGCTGATGGACGTCCGGGAACCCGATGAATTTGCCGCCGGGCGCATTCCCGGGGCGAGGAACTACCCCCGGGGCTTTCTCGAGGTCCGTGCCGACTTGGAGCACTACAAACGGGACCCGGACTTGGCCGACCGTTCGCAAAAGATCGTGCTCTATTGCGGGGGCGGGCACCGGAGCGCCTTGGCCGCCCAGGTGCTTCAGGAGATGGGGTTCACCGACGTCGCCAGCCTGCGGGGCGGGTGGACGGAGTACACAGGCCGCGGCCTTCCGGTCGAAAAATGACGGGACAACTCCGCGCCCGGTCGCTCGGCGACATGCTCCGTGACCGTTGTCAGGAGTACGCCGACCGCACAAGTCACTTGGTCACCGCCAAAGGGAGAGACCAGGCGACGACATATCGTGAGCTGTACGACAAAGTCTTCGAGTACGCCCGGGCCCTGGACTCCCTAGGCCTCCAGAAAGGCGACCGGCTTGTCATTCTCGGCGAGTCGTGCTTCGAGTGGGCGTTGACCGACTGGGCGGCGCTCTCGCTGGGTGTCGTCACCGTGCCGATCTACCCCACCCTGCCGCCCGACCAAGCCACCTACATCGCTGACGACTGCGGCGCGAAGGTTTCCGTGCTTCTGGAAAGTCGGTTGGCCCCGAAGCTGCCGGGCCGGGAAGCCGTCTACCTGCGCCCCTCCGACGGTGAGCCAGGACTCCTTGACGCTGCCCAAGGTTCCGGAATGGACAAGGCCGCTTGGGAGGCGCGGATCGACGCCGTCGGACTCGACGACACCGCGACGTTCATCTACACGTCGGGCACCACCGGCCAACCCAAAGGGGCGGTGCTCAGCCATCGGAACTTCGTCTTTTTGTGTGAGAACATCAAGAGTTCGCTCCCCGTCGATGAGACCGACACCTTCTTGGTGTTCCTACCCTTGTCGCATGTTTACGAGAGGTTTGCCGGTCACATCTTGCCGGTATCCGTCGGGGCGCGGATCGTGTACGCGGGCAGTCTCGCCTCGCTCGCTGGCGACATGGTCAAGCATGAGCCCACTGTCATGCTGTGCGTCCCCCGGTTCTTGGAGAACATGAAGTCGCGCATCCTAGACGGGGTCGAAAAGCAAAAGCCGCTACAGAAATGGCTCTTTAACCTGGCCTTGGAGCAAGGTGTGGCCCGGGCCAAGGGCAAGCCTGCCCCCTTGTTCGGCCTGACCGACGCGTTGGTGGGTAAGAAGATCCGGGCCAAGACCGGCGGCCATATCAAGTTCTTTGTCTCGGGTGGTGCCGCCTTGCCCACCCACGTGGCCGAGTTCTACATGGCGTTCGGCCTCCTCGTCCTTCAGGGCTATGGCCTGACCGAGACGACCGCGGCAAGTTGTCTGAACCACCCCGACCGGAGCAGGTACTGGACGGTCGGCGAACCCATCCAAGGTGTCGAGGTGTCACTGGCCGGAGACGGCGAGATCCTCATCCGTGGCCAGTCGGTGATGTCGGGCTATCACAACCTGCCCGAGGCCACCGCCGAGGCGATCGACGCCGAGGGCTGGTTCCACACCGGCGACATCGGTGAATGGGAGGACGGGCGGATCAAGATCACCGACCGCAAAAAAGACCTCCTGGTGTTGGGCAATGGAAAGAACGTCGCCCCTCAGGCCGTGGAGAACGCCCTGAAGGAGAGTCCTTACATCAACGAGGTCGTGCTCTTTGGCGACGGGATGGAGTACTGCTGCGCGCTGGTCGTGCCCGACTTTGACCGGCTCAAGACGTGGCTGGGCCAGCAAGGACTCAAGGCCGCCGACCTCGCCGAAGCGGTGACGCTGCCTCCCGTGAAGGAACTGCTCAAGGGCGAGGTCGACAAGGCGAACAAGAAGCTCGCTGACTTTGAGAAGGTCAAGAAGCACGTCTTGCTCGGCCGGGCCTTCTCGGTGGAGGGCGGCGAGTTGACCCCGAGCCTGAAGGTGCGGCGGAAGGTCGTCAAGGATCTCTACGCCGACGAGGTCAAGAGTATGCAACGCGGTTGAGGCGATGCCCCGTAGCCTCCTGATGGGACTACAATCTGGGTGAACGTGTTGGAACAGCAACTGAAGCGACTGGGCGAGGACGAAGCCGCACAAGTCATCCGCCGTGCCTTGGAGATCCAGGGTGAGCCGGGCACGGTGAGCCTCGACGAGTTGCGCCAAGTTGCCACCGAACTCCGTATCGATCCGGACGCTCTGGAAAAGGCCCTTGCCGAGCGCTTGGCCGACCAACCCCAGCATGCGCCAGGGGGTGCTGCCGGCGAGATCGTCACACTCTATCGGACAGAGATGGAGCGGAGTTGGCAGGGGGGAGCTTCTGCTTCGCATATCGAAGCGTTGTTGACCGCCATCGGTGGGGGCAAGGCGATGTGGGCGACCCCAATCGGCCAGCGTTCGGTTTGGACATCCAAGACGGCACTGGGGCCGGGCTATGGCGAGATCTCAGTCGTCCAGGCCAACGGCGTGACGACCCTTTCGGCCAAGGCGTACAACTGGCCCGCGGTGCTTACGGGATTTGTCACGTTTCCCATTTGGCTCGGGATCGTCTCTAAGCTGATTGCAGACCGCTACTTTTACGGCGGGCCTTCGCCAGAGAACCTGTTCTTCACTCTTGTCGCCGCCTCTCTGACCGCACTGCTTTGTCGAGGATTTGCCCGTAGGGCCGCCAAACTGAAGCTGGACGCTATCGAAGCTTCGCTCAAGGGAGCCGCGCGCAAGTGACGCTGTCCTTTCGCACCGTCCAGGTCACCAAGAAGTTCCCCCTCCGCATCAGTCGCGGTCTTTCGACCGGCTCGACCAACCTCTACGTGTCCGTGTCCGACGGCCGCCACACCGGGGTCGGCGAATGCGCTCCCGGGACAGGCTTCGACGAGACCTTGGCCGCCCTTGCCCAAGAGCAGCTGAAGGGTCTCGGCGACATCGAAGGCCTGAGCATCCATGCCGTCTACGCAAAGGCGGTGGCCGCCGGGATCGACGCCGGCGCGGTCGCCGCCCTGGACATCGCTTTGTGGGACTTGCTCGGCAAGCAAGCGGGCATGCCGCTCTACCGGTTGTTCGGGCTCGGCAAGCCGACGGTGCCGACAAGCGTCACGATGGGGATCGAGACGCCCGAGGTCGTGTTGGAGCGCGTTCCCGAGCTGCTGAAAGACAATAACGGCCGGGCTCTAAAAATCAAGCTGGGCAATCCTGCCGGCATCGAAGCCGACAAAGCCTCCTACGAGGCGGCGCGGTCTGTGGCCGACGGTGCCCTGTTGCGGGTCGACGCCAACGGTGGTTGGTCGCTCGCCGACGCCAAGCACATGGTCGATTGGCTCTCCGAATGTGGCTGCGACTATGTCGAGCAGCCCCTGGTGCGTGGGGCCGAAGATCAACTTCCCGAATTGTTCGCTTCCCGTAAATTGCCGATTTTCCTGGACGAGAGCATCCGCGTCGCCGCCGACGTCGCTCGGTTCGCCGACCGGTGCGACGGCGTGAACCTGAAGCTGATGAAGACCGGAGGCCTCACCGAGGCGCTCCGGTTGGTCGCGGTGGCGCGGGCCCACGGGCTGGGGACGATGATCGGCTGCATGGGGGAGAGTTCGGTGAGCATTGGTGCGGGAGCCCATATCGGGGCGCTGTTCGACCACATCGACCTCGACTCCCATTTGAACTTGGCCCCGGACCCTGCCGTCGGCCTCACCGTCGAAAACGGACTCGTCATGCCCAGCGACCGGCCCGGTTTGGGCGTCGAGTTGGTAGATTCATAGACCCGTGCTCAAGCCCGAAAACCGGCTCGCCCTCTACTGCGAAGGTGGCTTCGAGGACAAGACCGCCAAAATGGCGGTCGGCGTCCTGCGCTACAGCCCCAACGACGTGGTGTGCCTGGTGGACTGCCGGCACGCCGGCGAAGACAGCGTCCCTCTCACCGGGGTTCCGCGCCGTGTCCCCGTCGTCGCCACGGTCGCGGAGGCGGCAGGCCTGGGTGCGGACACCGTCGTCCTCGGCATCGCGCCTCCGGGCGGGCTCGTCCCCGAATCATGGCGACCGGTCCTTGACCAAATGGTCAGCCTTGGGTTGAACGTTGTCAACGGGCTCCATGAGCGGCTGGCGCCGCGCTATCCTGGCGCGAAAAGTTGGGTCTGGGACGTCAGGCAGGAGCCGCCGGGCCTGTCTTCGGCCAGTGGCCAGGCACGGCTGCACAACGGGGTACGTTTGCTGACGGTCGGCACCGACATGGCGGTCGGAAAGATGACGACCGGCCTGGAGGTCCTGCGTGAGGCGCAGTCACGGGGGATCTCGTCGGCGTTCGTCGCCACCGGCCAAATCGGCATCGTCGTCAGCGGGGCGGGTGTGCCTCTTGACGCGGTCCGCGTCGATTATGCGGCGGCGTCCGTCGAGCGCGAGGTGACCCGGCACATGGACAAGCAGTTGATTGTGATCGAGGGCCAAGGCTCCCTTGGCCACCCGGCGAGCACCGCGCCGCTCCCTCTTCTCCGCGGGTCCATGCCCACCCACCTTGTGATGTGCCACCGGGCGGGGATGGAAGTCATCCCCCGCCAACCGTGGGTGAAAGTGCCTCCGGTCGAGAAAGCCATCCAATTGGTGGAGGACCTCGCCGAGGCGGTGGTCGCATTCGCCCGACCCCGCACCGTCGCCGTCGCGCTCAACCCTGGCTCTCTGACCCGTGAGGAGGCCGGTGCCCATGCCCGGGAACTGGAAGACCGGTTGGGCATCCCCGTCGTCGACGTCTTGCGCGACGGGGCCGGACGGATCGTCGACGCCCTGGGTGTCGCGACAAGCGGCCCTTAGATCAGAAGAAGCGCTTCCACCAATCGACGATCTGCCCGAGCCGGTGCACCCGCAGGTCGGGCGGTCCGTTGCGGCTCATGCCGTGGCTTGTGCTCGACGGGTAGCGCACAAAGCGGGTCTCGACGCCCCTGGTCTTCAAGATCGCGAACACCTGCTCCCCCTGTTCGACGTTGCAACGCAAGTCGCCCTCGCTGTGGATGATGAGCATCGGCGTGTCCGCATTGTCGAAGTGGCTGACCGGCGATTGGTCCCACAAGACCTCGATGTCCTTGTACGAGCCCCAAGACTTGCCGCCGAAGTAGCCGTCCCGGTTGAGTGGATAGTCGCTGTTGCAGCCGGCGGAAAGCCAGTTGAAGACGCAGCGGTCGGTGATCGCGGCGCGATAAGCGTCGCTGTGGCCGACCGCCCAGTTGGTCATGTAGCCGCCGTACGACCCGCCCATGATGCCGACCTGGCCGCTCTTGATGAACGGCTGGTGTTGGGCCCAGTGGGTGACAGCCTGGACGTCCGCCCAGTCCTTGTCGCCCCATTTGCCCCGGATCGCCGCGCAGAAGGCTTCCCCGTATCCCTTGCTGCCCCGTGGGTTGCTGAAGACCACGACGTAGCCTTCGGCGGCGAGCACTTGGAACTCATGGAAGAAGGCTGTCCCATATTGGGCATGGGGTCCGCCGTGGACTTCGATGACGCAGGGGTACGTCTTCTTGGGGTTGAAGTCGGCCGGCTTGACCACCCAGGTGTGGACCTTGACGCCGTCGGTGGAGTCAAGCCACATCTCTTCGACGGGGGCGACCTTCACCTTCTCAAAGTATTCCTGGTTGAAGTGGGTGAGCGTCTTCACCTTGCCGCCGACCAAGACACCTGCTTCGGTCAGGCTGCCAAAGTCGGCCACGGCCAGTCCCCGGACAGAACCGTCCTTACTGCTGGGCCCGACGTGGAGGGTGTGGACGCCCTCGGTGAGGAGCTTGACTCCGCCCTTTTTCGCGTCGACCTGGCCGACCTGGACGGAGCCGTGCCACCCGACCATGACGGTCAGGGCCTTGCCGTCGGGGGTCCATTCCAAGAAGGCCCCGCCCGCCGCGCTGGTGTCGGTAAGGGTCATCGTGGCCAGGCAGTAGTCGTCCTTGTCGGTGAGGCACCTTTGGTCGCCTCCCTCTACGGGGGCGGTGTAGAGCCGGATGTTCCGGACACCCCACGGGTCGGACTTGTCGTGGTCCCCGAGGAATGCGACCGTGGTCCCGTCGGGAGAGACGACAGGCATGAACTTGTTCCCGGCGAGGAGCCCTTTCAGCATCTTCGCCTTGCCCTTGAGCGGGACGTGGTACAGCTGGTCGTCGGGCGGGGTCAAGACGGGGTCCTTCTCCGCCGAGTGGCTGACAATCAGCCCGCTGGAGTCGGGGAGCCAATCAAAGCCATAGTCGCCCATCGAGGCTTCGTCATAGAGCAACTTGTGCTTGCCGGTCTCAGCGTCGACGCAGTACAACTTGTAGCGCTGACCGCCAAAGTAGCCGTCGCCGTCCTCGCGGTACCAGACGTCGTCGATGACCCAGGGAGGCGTGCTCAGGCCCTTCTCCTCCCGCTCTTTGGCGGCCTTTGTGGTGCGGTCCGGATGGGTCTCGCGGAAGGAGACGACGAGGTGCTTGCCGTCGGGCGACCACTTGAACGCGCCGACGCTTCCTTCGGGGAACTGGGTCAGCTTCGCCGCCTCGCCACCGTCGACCGCGATCAGGTGGATTTGCGCCGTCGGCTTCTCTCGGCCCGAGACAAACGCGACCTTCTTGCCGTCTGGTGACCAACGCCCGTGGCCTGCTCCGCCTTCGCCCTGGGTGAGCTGCTTGACCGCCCCCGTGGCGACGTCGACCAAGAACAGGTTGTTGACGACTTTGTTCTTGTCGTTGACGACCGATTTCGTGACCAGCAAGGTCTTACCGTCCGGAGACACTTGCGGGTCGGAAACAAGCTGAAAGAGCGCCAAGTCCTCGGCTTTGATCGCGCGGCGGGCCATCGCCGGACTTTACCTTTGGCGGGTCCGGCGGCCCCGACCTCGGGACGGAAGGTATTACAGGATGACTTTGTTCAGCGGGTACTCGACGATGCCCGTCGCCCCGGCCTTCTTCAGCGCCGGGACCAGGTCACGCACCTCCCGCTCGCTGAGGATCACTTCGGCGGCAAGCCAGGAAGGGTCGCTGAGCTGCGAAAGGGTCGGGTTCTTGAGCGACGGCAAGACGGCAAGGACCGCGTCCTTCTCGGCGACGGGGATGTTCATCTTGAGCCCCACCAACTTCGTGGCGTTGATCGCGCCGGTCAGCAGGATCGCCATGGAATCGAGCTTCTCCCTCTTCTCTGGGTCGTCCCATACCGAACGGCTGCACACAAACCGGGTGGTGGACGTGAGAAGGGTGTCCATGATCCGAAGTTTGTGGGCGCGCAGGCTGGAGCCCGTCTCGGTGTTGACGACGATGGCGGGGACAAGGCTGGGGACCTTGACCTCGCAAGCCCCCCAACTGAACTCGACCTTGACGTCAACGCCATGGTCGGCGAAGTACCGCTGGGTCATGCGGACGTACTCGGTGGCGACGGTCTGCCCGGCGAGGTCTTTCGCTGTCTGGTACGGGCTGTCCTCGTGGACGGCGAGGACCACCCGGATGGGGTTGCTCGTCAGCTTGGAGTAGCGCAGTTCGCAAATCTCGTGGAGGTCGGCCTGGCAGTCGGTGATCCAGTCGTGGCCGGTCAGCCCCGCGTCGATGACGCCGTCTTCGATGAAGCGAGGGATCTCCTGGGGCCGGAGCAAGACCGGCTCGATCGTCTCGTCGTCGATGATCGGCTGGTAGCTTCGGCTGGCGGTGCGGATGGTGAACCCGGCCCGGCCGAACAAGCTGTAGGTCGCCTCTTCCAGGCTGCCCTTGGGAAGTCCGAGCCGCAGTCGCATGTCGGCCACAAGGTACCCATGGGAGGGGTCGCGGGCCGGTCCTTTGGGTTGGCCCGGCCACGAGGGCCGACCACTACTGCCACAATCGCAGATATGGTCACAGTCCGAGTCTTCGTCAACCTCAAGCCGTCGCTTTTGGACTCAGCCGGCCGGACGGTGACCGGTGCGCTGCACAAGTTGCAGTTCGACGAAGTCGCCGACGCCCGGATCGGCAAGACGATCACCCTGAAGATGGAGAAGTTCGACGAGGAGCGGGTCAAAGCGATGTGCGCGAAGCTTCTCGCGAACCCGGTGATCGAGGACTACACCTACGAGGTCCTGAATTGAAGGTCGCCGTCGTCCAGTTCCCCGGCAGCAACTGCGACCAAGACGCCCTTTGGTCGTTGCGCGAGGACGTCGGCGTCGCGGCCGAGTACGTGTGGCACGACTCCACCTCGCTGGCCGGGTTCGACGCGGTGTTTGTGCCCGGCGGCTTCACCTACGGTGACTACCTGCGATGCGGCGCGATGGCGGCGACGGCCCCGGTGATGGACGAGGTGCGGCGGTTCGCCCGCGAGGGCCGGCCCGTCGCCGGTATCTGCAACGGCTTCCAGATTCTGTGCGAGGCACACATCTTGCCCGGCGCCCTGATGCAGAACGTCAACCAAAAATTCTTGGGCCAGGACTGCTATCTGAAGGCGGTGAACCGCACAAGCCCGTGGACAGAGCGTGTCGACGGCGTCATCCGTGTACCCATCGCCCATATGGAGGGCCGGTACGTCGCCGACGCCGAGACCCTGGCCCGACTGGAAGGCGAGGGCCTCGTGGCGTTCCGCTATGTTTCGCCGGAGGGAGAGGTGGCCGACCAGTGGAACCCCAACGGGGCCACCAACGCCATCGCCGGCGTCGTCAACCCGGCCGGAAACGTCCTTGGCATGATGCCCCACCCCGAGCGGGCGACGCGAAAACTACTGGGTTCTGACGACGGTCTGGCGGTTTTGGCGGCCTTTCGGACGTTGGCACTGAACTAACGCCGCCTCGAAAACGACCTATAATGTACGTGACGCCTATGGAGATCCGACGCGCCCTCGGGTTCTTGGTGATGGCGGCCGCCACGGTGCCGGCCTTTGCCCAAGACGCCACCGCCGCCCAGCAAGCCAAGCCCGACCCGAATGTCAAGGTCATCGGACGCTTGGGCCAGGTCGTCGACGCCACGAGGATCTTCCGCAACCGCAACATCAAATCGCGGACCCTGTCGAGCACCAAGCTGTACCAGTACCTGGTCGTCAACCCGACCGACAACCAGGAGTGGCTTGCGGTCGTGATGTCGGACGGGAGCACGGGCTACATCCTTTCTGACCGTGTCGCCCAGCTACCGTATGACGTCACCGCCGCCGCGACTCCCCAGCGGGGGGGCAGCTTGCCGAGCCGGAGTGGCTCGCCTGTCCGCACGGGCAACGGCCAAGACGCCCAGCTCAAGCAGGCGATGCTCAACTACAGTTTCAACTACATCGGCACCAAGTACGTTTGGGGCGGCACCGACCTCAAGAACGGCATCGACTGCAGCGGCTTCGTGATGAAGCTGTTCGGCAAGATCGGGGTCGACCTGCCGCGCACCGCCGACGAGCAGTCGCGGGTCGGCACGCCGGTCGAACGATTTGAAGACTTGCAACCAGGCGACCGGCTGTCCTTCTGGGAGTCCAAGCGCGGCAAGGTCGGGCACACCGGCATCTTCCTCGGATTCTTCCCGGACGGTGGCGCCTACTTCATCCACAGCAGCGGGACGCACCACGGGGTCGCGACCGACGACCTGCGGGAAGAGAAGTGGCGCAAGATCCTCGTCGCCGCCCGGCGGGACAAAGCAGGCAAGTAACCTATAATTGGTGGAAAATCCACCACGCTGTGGGTAATATTCCTCCGTGATCGAGCGGTTCGCCGAAACACGCGTCCGTGAGGCGCTTGCCGACACGCCAGTCGTCGCCTTGGTCGGCCCCCGGCAGTGTGGCAAGACGACCTTGGCCCAGGCGGTGCGACCCGAGCCGTACGTGACCCTGGACGACGACGTCGCCCTTGACCTGGCCCGCACCCGCCCGGCCGCTTTCGTGGCCAGCCATGCCCGAGGCGCCCTGATCGACGAAGTCCAACGCGCCCCCGGTGTGTTCCGCGCCCTCAAGTCGCTGGTTGACAAGGACCGCTCTCCGGGAAAGTTCCTCGTCACCGGTTCGGCGAACCTGCTGCTCCTTCCCAAGCTGGCCGAAAGTCTGGCGGGCCGGATGGAGACCATCGACCTCTGGCCCCTCTCGCAGGGGGAAGTAGAAGGCCGGCGCGAGGGTTTTGTCCCGTGGGCGTTTTCCGACGAACCGCCCGAACCCATTGACCCTGCCGTCGACTGGCGCGACCGCCTGAACCGGGGCGGGTTTCCCGAGCCGGCCCAGCGGGAAGGTGCCGCACGCCGTGAGGCATGGTTCTCGTCTTATGTCCGCGCCCTGGTGGAGCGTGACGTGCGCGACCTGGCCCGCGTGGACGGCGTCGTCCAGTTGCCGCGGCTCTTGCGGGCGGTGGCCACCGAGCCGTATGCCGTGGTCAACGTGACGTCGCTCTCCCGGGTGACCGCGATCCCGCCCTCCACCGTCAACCGGTACCTCTCTCTGCTGGAGGCCGTATATCTGGTGCGCTCGATCCCCGCATGGTCGGGAGGTGAGGCGAGGGTCGCCAAGTCGCCGAGGCTCGCCCTGGTGGACTCTGGTGTCGCCGACTACCTCGCTCCGGGCCAGCAGGAGGCCTTTTTGTCCAATTTTGTCTGCATGGAATTGGTGAAACAATGTGCCTGGCTTGGGGCGGGGCATACCGTCTCGCACTTTCGCTCCGCACGCCAATACGCCTTGCCGGTGGTGGTCCAGGGGCCCGGGGGCAAGTGCGTCGGCGTGTCAGTGGTCGCCGACAAGGCGGTGGCGCCAGCCGACTTCCAGGCCCTGCGGTTCTTTCAGGCCATCGCCGGGCAGGCCTTGGCCCGGGGGGTGGTCTTCTATCTGGGCGACACGGCCCAGGCCGGAGGCGACGGCTTGTGGGCGTTGCCCTTGTCGGCACTGTGGCGGACCTGACCCGCCGGATAGACTGACGAAGATGGACCGCGCCGCCGCCTATGAGCTGATGTGCCAGCACACCCCCAGCGATTCGCTCCGGCGGCACATGTTGGGCGTGGAGTGTTGCTTGCGCTGGTACGCCACCCGACTCGGCGCCGACGTGGAGCAGTGGGGGCTGGCGGGGCTCCTCCATGATTTCGACTACGAACAGCACCCCGACGAGCACCCGCTGTGGGGGATCAAGTTGCTGGAATCCATGGAGGTTGACCCGGCGGTCGTCCGGGCCGTCGCCGCGCATTATCCGCAGAAGACCGGCGTCGAACCGGAGTCTTCCCTGGAGCGCCATCTCTTCGCTTGTGACGAGCTGAGTGGGTTTGTGACGGCGGTCACCTACGTGAGGCCCAGTCGCAGTGTCCATGAGGTCGAGGTGAAAAGTGTCGTGAAGAAACTGAAGACACCCGCCTTTGCCGCCGGTGTAAGCCGCGACGATGTGGCCCGCGGGGCGGAACTGGTCGGCCTCCCGCTGGAAGAGCACATCGCCAACGTACTGGCGGCGATGCAGGGCGACGCCGAGGCTCTGGGCCTGGCCGGACTTGCTTAGCCGCGCCGCCCGCCGCCGATCGGTCCGGTGACCGAGGGTGGTGCCCCTCCGGTTGTCCCGCCTCCCGACCCGCCACCGGGCTTCTCGGGCGTCTCGTCGTCGCGCACGGTGACGACCCCTTCTGGTTCCGACGCCTCCATCATGTCGTCGCCCTTCTTGGTCGAGACGAGCACATCGACGCACTGAAGGTCGTCGCCCAGGCTGTTCTTGATCCGGGCGTCCTTCTTGCCCTCGCGGCTGACGAGTTTGAGCCGGTCCTTTTCGCCGTCGTAGAACGCCTCATTGGCCCAGACCATGCGCCAGTGGTTGCCGGGAAGCTCTTGGCGGGCCTGGGGGTTGCCGGTGATGACCGCCCGCCGGCTGCCCTTCTTGTACCAATACTCGATGCGGTCGGCGACGACCGCGGCGGGGTATTGGCGCAAGTTCTCCCGGTCGCGGACGGCGTCTTCCTGGGACTTCCCGGCATCAGTGGCGGGTGCCGGGGGGCGGCTCTGGCTGATGGACTCAGGGACGACGGGGGCGAGGGGCGGTATCTGGACCTCGACCGGCTTGTTGTCGGTCTCCGGCTTGACCAACATGTGGACGTTGCCCTCGAGGACCGACCGGCCTTCCTTGCGGTAGATGGTCACCTTGTCACAGGTCATGTTGGCGTCCGTGCCGTAGTAGCGGACGTCACCTGTGATGGTCAGGACGTCGTTCTTACGGTCGAGGGAAAGGGACTTCCCATAGGCGATCGTGTCGGACGACTCGGCGCGGGCGTTCTGGCTGGTCCAAAGGTCGTTGGTGAGGTGCGACTTCTCGCCCTTGATCTTCCATTCCTGCCGGCCCTGACCGCTGGCAGCGGCCTGGCCCTGCCAATCAAAGGTGTTGACGAGGAGTTCTTGCTTGGCGAGGTCGAGGGTGACGCCGGCCGCCACCATGGCCCCGTCTTCGAGCCGGCCACTGACGGCTCCGTCCACACGGAGGACCCGACTCGTGCCGTCGTAGCTGAACCGGGGTACCCCAAGGTCGAGGTGCTCGTTCCATATCCGGGCGCCCGACTCGGCGGTCAGCGACTTGTTGAACGTCCCATATGTGGCAGTCGTCGCCGAGAAATTGTAGACATCACCGGAATCAGACGTCAACTTTCCGTCGGTGAGCCCGACGAGGTCGAGGATCGAACGGTCACGGCGCGCGGTGGCTTCCTTCACGGACGCGTAGGCGACCAACCTCCCCCCGATAAAACTTCGGAGCTGAAACGCCCCTAGTTCAATGCCTTGCTCCGGCGTGTTGGCGGGACGGAAGTCCGCAAAGGGGTCGACGGAGAACAGTCTGACCGTGCCCCACCAGCAAGCCCACGCCGCCCCCGCCATGACGGCGGCTCCGGCGGCGAAGCGGACTGACCGGTTACTGAAGGGTGACATTGACGTTGGCAGTCTGGTTTGACGCGGTCAGGACAAGGGGGGCCGACCCACTCTTGCCTCCCAGCGTGGCCTTGATCGTGTAGCTGCCGGCGGGAAGCCACAGCCGGGCCAGTCCGTTCCCGTCGGAGGTGGCGGTGCGGACCACGGTCGCCCCGACCAACGCCTGCACGGTCGCTCCGCCTCCGGTCGGGGTGACCGTCACCGAGACGTTGCCAGGCGGAGGAGGGGTGTCGTCGCTGCCCTGGGGTGTCAGGCTGACGTCGCCGACGTCGACGACCCCGCCCACCGCCGCGGCCGTCGGGGCGAAGAACTGGTTGAAGTAACCCGTTTTGCCGACGGTGCCTTGGAGCGAGTGAAAGATCGACTGGACAGTGTTGGAGTACGCGACACCGGTGAGGTTGAACGAGCCGTCGGCACCGGAGACGGCGTTCCTTCCCGCCAAGGAGACAGACGCCGCCGCGACGGGCGACCCCGTGGAGGAATCGACGGCGCGGCCACGGACGGTCACCGTGCTGGGGCCGATGAAGAGTTCACCCAGGTCAGTGTCCGAGACGGCGGCAGCGAAGGTGAAAGTCTGGACGACCGGTGGTCCCGAGGCAGGTGTGTAGGTGACGGTCACGGAAGTTGTGCCGGAGGGCACGTCCAACGAGAAGAACCCGTCGGAGACCCCGGCCGCCGTCGACACCGACCCGGATCGGACGGTGGACGCCGGGTTGGTGCCTTCGCCGGTCTCGATCCAGACGACGTTGCCGACCAAGTTGACCGTGTCCGGCGTGGCGATACCCCCTCCTCCACCTCCCCCGCACCCCAGGGCGAGAAGAAGGACGAAAAGGACGAACCAGGGAAGGACACCGTGTCTCACTTGGCCGTCACCTTCAGGAAGAGGGTGCTGGTCGATGAAGCGAAGGTCACCGCCGACCATGGTGTGAGGGGCCGGACCCGCCCACCGGGAAGCTGGACGTTGAGGGCGACGGCCCCCGCGAGCTTGGGGGCCCGGAGGGTGCAGAGGACGCCAGGTCGGAGGCCGGTCAGCTTGAGGGTGAAAGACCGTCGGGACGCGGGCCACAGCTTGCGGTAATAGTCGCCGTTGCTTTCGACCGACATCTGGAACCCGCCGGGGGACGGTGGCAGTTTGTCGTCGAACCGGGGGTTGTCGTCCAAAGTACCTGCCGCCGAGGCCGCCGTCGTGCACACGGAATAGTTCCCCGCGCTCGACGTCGCGACAAGGTCGGCCGACCACTTGGTCGGCCACGCCCCGGACGTGGCCTCAGTCCCGGGGTGGAAGGCGCGGGTGCCCCGGCCACGGGTCTTAGGGGTGAAGACAAGCACGGCGCCGTCGGCGTCCAGGGCCCGGACAAAGTAGCCGACCCCGGGGTCGAAGGTCGTCGCGGGGACAAACGTGCCGAGGTCGGGGTTGACCGGGTCAGGCGTCCACTTGAAGAACGTGTTGCCGAGCAATGTGCCTGCCGCCTGAGCCCATGTGCCGACGGATTGGGAGGTCTGGGTCACCTGGACGTCGGCGGTGCCGAGGCTGGCGTCGTCGGGGCAGGTCACCATGTTCCAACCGGGCCGGAGGGCCACCGACGTCGGGGTCTCGCGGTTGATCAGACCCTTGACCGTGACGGAGCCGGCCGTGGCCGGGCGGATGAAGAAGCCCAGCCCGGCGCGTACCTCGCCTTCGTCGGGATAGAGGTCGTACCGGGCCAAGACCGGGTTGTACCGGGCCACGAGGGCGGTGGAGTCAGGCATGCCGAATACGTCGGCCGCGTTGGTGCGGTAGGGTTCAAGCGGGAGGCCGACCAAAGCTTGCTTGGCCCCGCGGGTCAGGGTGAAAGTGGCGTCGCAGGCGGGTGTGCGCAGGTCGAGGGCCAAGGGGCCGAACCCCTTGTTGACGACCCTGCTGAAGAGCTCGGTGACCGACCCGCTGACGATCTTGAACACCTTGACGGTGACCGACTGCGCCTTCTCGAAGTTGGGGTCGGCGATCGTCATGCCAAAGGCGAGGTTCTGGGCTTGGACGCTGTTGGAGCCCCCGACCCAGTCGACGACGACACTGTAGACCGTCGCGTCGGCCGGGACGCCGGTGATGGTGCCGTAGACGTTCTTGGCCACCGGACTGTCTGCTGTTGCGACGGCCCCGGCCGGCAGGACGACTCGGGCCACCTTGCCGCCAAAGGGAAGGTCGACGGTGACCCGGTACGGGCTGTTGGCAAAGAGGTCGGCCCCAAAGTTAGGCACGACCGAGCCGTACCCGTTGCCGACCTGGAGGATGTCGTCCTGGGCGGTCATGAAGAACCGGGTGAACTCGGGTCTCCAGTAGAGGGGGTAGCACCGTCCCGAAAGAAGGGTTTCGTTGCCGGCCGAGTCCACCTTGAAGGCGTTGAGGATGACGCCAAAGACACCGAAGTCGTCGCTCACCGAGGGCGGGACAGGGACGGCCTCGGCGACAAGTTTGAGGCCAGGGGAGAGCCGGGTGTCGAGGATCCACTGGCGCTGCGTCCAGTCCGCGAAAGAGCGGCCCTCCACGGTGGCGCCGGCGTGCCCGGCCAGGTCGTCGATGACTTGCTGGCCCAGCGCGGCCACCGCGGCCGGGGTTTGGTACGCGGCGGGGGCGGTCGCATAGTCGGTGTTGAAGCGGGCGATAAACGTCGGGTACTGGGCGAGCACCTTCGCCCACGCCGTCCCGGCCATCTTGAAACGCAACAGATAAACGCCGCCCGTGCTCCCTCCGACGGGGAGAGGGGTGGAGACCAGGTTCGGCGCGATGAACGCCGGGCCGCCCAGGCCAGGCTGGTTCGACCAGTCGTACTCGGCGGACGCGTCGTAGAGGCCGTCCAGGACGGATTCGACGTCCTGCGCGGTCGGGTTGTTGGGGATGACCCCAGGGACCCGGCAAGCCGCCATGGTGGCGGCGCGGACAAACCCCTCCTCGTAGACGTCGCCGGGGTACGGCGTCGTGCCGGTGTAGGCCAGCAGCAAGGTGTGGATGAAATTGACCGCCGCCGCGATGTCGTTTTGATAGACCGGGAAATGGATCTCCATGCCCGCGGCCCCGTTGGGGACGAAGACACCGCCGCTCACCGCGGCGCGGTCGGGCAGGTCGGCGTCGTAGTTTTGGACTTTGACGACGCCCGAAGTCAGCGGTTGACCAAAGATGGTGTCGAGCGTCGGTGTCGCCGCAGCGAAGACCGACTGAAGGAACGCCTTGTAAGCGGAGGGGAACGCGCGGGAGCCGGAGGTCTCGAACTGAAGCGTGATCGGGCCACGGCCGCGGCCCCGACCCGTCGCCCTCCCGCGCAGCGGCTCACCGCCGACCGTCAGCCAGGCGCGTACCGGCTGGGAGAAGACGACGTCCGACCGATGGAGTCGCCGGGAGCCCGCGCTCAACACGGCAAGGTTGTGGTTGTAGATTCGCGCCGCGCCTTCGACAAGGGTGGACACGTCGTCGCGAGACCGGCCACCGCCCACCTCGACACGCAGGTCGGCCAGGCAGAGCGCGCTGGCCGACAGGACGAGGGCGGCGAACGCCGCCCGGGCAAACGGATGTCTCATCAACAATCGGGGCCTCTAGGGTTGGAGTGCTTCAATCTGGCTGATCGTTCGACTCGCCCCGCCGTCGGCCCGCCCTTCCACGAACCAGTAGTACGTACGGCCTGACTGCAAGGCCGGGCCAGTGTACGTCACCGAACCGGTCGTGCTGGGGCTTGACTCGTTGTGCCACTTGGCCGTCGTGTTGACACTCGGGAAGGTGTCGAACAGGTAGACGACGTAGCTCGTCGCCCCTGAGTTGACCGTGTACTGGAACTTGTTGGTGCTGAAGTTAAACCCGCTTGTGTAGACACGTTCCAGAGTCCGCGCCCCGACGACCGGGCTGAAGTCGCTTTCGGTCACGTAGGGGTCGTCGGGGAACCAGGCCGACGCCGTGGTCAGCGAGTAGTAGTAGTCGCTGAGCGGCTCGAGCCCCGCGTCCAGGTAGGTCGCCCCCAGGGGGTCGAACACGAAGTCCCAGCTTGTGGGCGACTGGGTGACCGAAGTCGAGCGGTAGACGCCGTAGCCGAAGAGGTCGGGGAACTGGTCGACGTCCCAGTTCAACTCGACTTCGACATTGACGTCGCTGCGGAGCCGCCCCCGTTTAGAAACCGTGACCGTCCGCCCCTTGCGTTGCTTGGCGACATGGTTCTTGACCCAGTCCAACGCGGTCGAGGACGCCCCCCTCGTCGCGACCGGCTCGGAGGTATAGGCGGTGGCGGTGATGTTCTGCGGCGGTGTCAGGTCGGGCGAACCAGCGTCGTCGAGAATGAAGTTAAGCTGGCGGACCTCACCGACCGAGAGGTTCACGATCGCCTGGTCCGACCGGAACGTCCGGCCGCTCGCCGAGATCTTCATGCTCGTGTTGGCGGGCAGGTCGTCAAACTCGAAGTTGCCGTCTTCGTCGGTGAAGACCCGCTTGCTGTTACTGCCGCCGAAATAGGCGAAGACCGAGGCGTGGGCCAGGTTGTAGCCCGATCGGTCCTGCACGTTGCCTTGGACACGGGCCATGACCGCCTCCGGCGCGACGATGATGTTGCCGTTCGACTGGACGTCGGGGGTGGTCAGCACGGAGGTCGACCCGGCGTACCAGGTGCCCCCCTTGTTGACCCGGGCGTAGACACGGACCTCGCCGTCGCCGACCTTGGTCAAGGCGTATGAGCCAGCTGACGACGTGGTGGTCTGGCCGAACTCAGTCCAAACCTTGGCGTCTCGGACGGCCTGAAAGTTGAGGTCGAGGACAGTCCCGGTGATGACCGAGGTCTTGACGACGCTTGAACCTCCACAGCCCGCCAGGAGCAAGAGTCCGGCCGCGGCGACAGCGAAGGTGATTTTGTGGCGGCACATTGTGAACCATTCTACGCGCCAAGCGACGTGGCGTTACTGACCGAAGTTGAACGCAAGCTCAACATGGAAGCCTCGTGACTGATAAGCGCCGGACGTGTTGGTGGGGTCGAGGTTCGTCACGTCGTGGAAGCGGTACGAGGCGTTGAGGGCCAACGACCGCCAGATTTGGTACCGGTAGGTCAGCGACGACTCGGTGTCCAGTTGGGGGTAGTAGCCTGTGGTGCGGGAACTGTTCCAGTTGAAGATCAAGGCATGACGGTCGGCAAGGCGGTAAGCCATCCCGAGCTCATACGACGCGTTGTCTTGGCCGAACTGGCCGCCTCCCCCGGTGAAAAGGCGGTAGACGCCTACGCGGAAGCTGAACCGTCCCGGCGGGGAACCGTCCAGGTAGAGCCCGGCGGTCGTGCTCGACGAGGTTTGGGGGAGGTCGATGAACTGGGTACGGCTGATGTCGGCGTTGGCCTCCAGCCGGAAGCCCTGGCCCATGTCGTACGACAGCATGCCGCCGACTTGGCGTGTCTCCGAGTTGCTTGAGACCGAGCCCGACGTCCGGTAGTAGCTCGCCGTCCCGGAGCCGGACAAGCGGTCGGAAAGGCGGGCGTCCGCCGAGACCGCCAGACGGCGGCCAGAGCTGGCCCCCACGATCGACGTGTCCGCCCCGTTGCTGAACCCGTTGCCCCCGTAGCCGTAGCCATAGCCGCCGCTGAACCCGCTCAGGGCGCTGACCCCGCCGTTGTCCGCGTCGGTGTAGGTCAGGGAAACGTTGAAGTCGGAGTTGGGGAAGTACCGGGCCCGGAAGTTGACGCTGCGCCCCGTACCCGACTCGTCACCCGACCGGACGTTGCTCAGAGCGAGGTCGAGGCTGGTTTGGAGCACCTTTGAAGCGAGGTAAGTGCTTCGGAGGGAGACACTGTCCACCGAACCGGAGCTGACCCCGCTGATCCGGCTGGAGTCGATGCCGAGGCTGGACGACAACTTGCCGAACGTCCGGCGTGTGGACACCGACGCGGTGTCCACCGTCGTCTCCCCTGCCGACGTGGCACTCTTGGTGTCGACCACTGAAAACGTGAGGGGCCATGCCTTGGTCTGGTCAGCGGTCAGGGTGTGGCTGAACTCGTTCCGAGTGAACCTGGTGCGGTTGACGGTGGTCTGCGCCCCGTTCACCGACCGGACGGCGATGCTGTTGTTCGACGTGTTGAACGTGAAACTGCGCCACTGGTCCGGCTTGTACTCGACGCCGGCGTCGTATGACCTCTCGTTGCGGTTGAACCCGGTGGACTCGATGCTGACAAAGTCGTCGCCGACGTCCCGCCATGAGCCGCTGAACGTGTACTTGCCCGAGACGTAGCGCCCCTCGACACTACGCGCCTGTCCGCTTTGAGGCGAGGTGGTGTTGGTCAGTCGGCCGAACGCCTGGCTGACGGTGAGGTCCCCGCCCTTGCCGAGGGGAAGGCGGTAATCCAGGCCGAAGACCTCCCGGTCTCCTTGGACGTTGTTGGTGGGGGTCGGTGTGTAGACCACGTCCACCGTGCTGGTCGAAGGAACGAAACGGGTGATGTAGAAGACGGCCTTGTTGACCGGGTCGAAGTAGTAGTCGACCCCCTCGGCCTGCAAGACTCCGTCGATTCTGACCGTCAGGGGTTGGCCCGGGAGAGGGGTGAACTGGAGCGTGTAGGGGGTGCCCGGCGCCCCGTAGCCTTGGAACTTTTCCAGCCGTGACGAGAGCCGGCCTGACGAACCGGTGACCTGGCGCATCGTCGTGACCCCCAGCGTCCCCGCCCGGCCGCCCTTGCCGAAGCTGTACGTGGCCCCGATCCCTTCGATCGTGCCTGCCGGGCCGCCAAACCCGAACGACTCGTAGGTCGCCACGATGGTGCTGCTGGGCGGGATCAGGCGGCTGGACCCGGTCGCCCGGTTTTCAAAGGTGACCGCGCCCAGGTCGTAGTCGATCCAGTAGTCGACGCCGTACACCATCGTGACGCCGTCGACGGTGATGGATTCGGACCCGCGCACGACCTGGCTGCTTTGCAGGAAGTAGGGGCCGGGCGTGTTGTTGCCCTCGATGCTGACTGTACGGGCCTCGCCTCGTGCCTGCGACCGAAGGGCCTTCACTTGGAGAGGGCCGGAGCGGTAGCCCGCGCTGAGCCCGCGGAGCGTCTTGTTGAACCGGGCGAACCGGTTGGTGTTGAGCAGCCGGCCCTGGATGTCGCCTCCGCTGAAGCTCCAGGCGCCGGCGTCATAGTTGACGGTGAACTTCTCGCCCTGGGGGTCCTGAAAGCGGCTGTCCTGCAGGTTCACATCGAAGTCGAAGAGGCCAAGTACCTTGTTGCCGACGGCCCGGACGAAGCCCCGGTCGGTGAACCGCCGGTCCCCTTGGCCGCCGTAGTTGGTCTGGTCGAAGGCCTCGCCGTCACCGGTGACGGTCTCGACGTGGTAACCCAGGTCGCGGTACCCCGACAGCCGGATGCGGCTGGCGATCTGCTCGCGGTACCACTTCTCAAATCTTTTGTCGGCCTGTCCCTGCGCTCCGGCGGCGAGGAGGGCCGCGACGACCACGAAGAGCGCCCTACTTCCCAAAGCACGCGTCCAAGATGTCGATGTTGCTTCGGGCCGAGGCCGCCAACTCGGCCCGGCGTCGTTCCAGCGACGCGGCCAGCCTTTCCCGGTCCTTGATGAAGGTCTGGAAGCCATCGAAGATCCTCTGGGCGGTGATCCCCTGCACTGATGGAGGGGCTGGGTAGCCCATCAGGTTCGAGAAAGCGGCGACTTTGGGGTCGTAGCTCACCATGTAGGCGGGCACGTCGACGGTCGCGGCAAGGACACCGGCATGGAGGCGCATGGCGACGACCCCTTCCATCCGCATCACCCGCTCCTGCAACTGCCGGGGCGTCGTGATGCCCTTCAACTCGGGCACCTTCCCCCCGTGGGCTTTGGCGATGTCGTCGAGGAGCTTTCGGTCCTCGACCTCGTCCATCGGCAGCATGACGGGGACGTAACCGGCGTTGTAGAGCATGCGGACAAGTTCGCCGAAGATGTTGACGATGTTTTTGTCACCGGCCACAGGACGGCAGTTGACGCCGACAGTCTTCATGTTGGCGACCCCGAACGAGGTGCCGTCGGCGGGCATCTCCGGCTTCGGGAGAAGGAAGGCCATGTCGGCGGTGACCCGGGGTGTCCCCTTGTAGCCGATGGATTTGAGCGTCGTCAGGCTCGCGGGGTCGCGGACGGCCACGACGTCGGCGGCGTTGAACGCCCCGCCGGCGCACCGCTTGCCGATGAAGCCCTTGAGAGGGCCGACACCTTGGCCCAAAAAGATCACTTTTTTCTTGGCCTTCTTGGCCATATCGACCAGTTTCGCGTAGTAGATGACGCTCTTGGTGCTGGTGACGTCCTGGAAGATGCTGCCGCCGGGAAAGACCAGGGCGTCGCTCTGCTCGACCGCGTCTTTGATCGCGCCGAAATCGACTTTGGGGACGCCGACCAAACCATAGTTGCGCATCAGGCGCTCGGGGCTGCCGGCGATCACGCGGACTTCATAAGGTTTATCCCGCAAACCATGGACAAACCCCATGAGAATGGCGTCGTCGCCCAGGTTTCCGGACCCAAAGTAACCGGCAAGCAAGAGTCTTGGCATGGATCTAGGCCGACTTCGCCGGCCGCTTGATGAACCGACTGGCCGCCCCCCACAAACAGAGGCCGAGTATACACCCGAGCACGTGGCCCGTCACGATGCGTTGCAGCGCCAGCTGGACGGGGGAATGGGCGTGGCAGAGCGTGTTGACCACGCTGGTCTGGCCGACCGCGCCGACGGTGAGGAGCATCGCGGCCCAGCCCTGCAGACCGGGGAGCTCCTTCCGCCTCGTCCAGAGCATGAGGCCCAGAACCATGGCGGGGTGCCCCACCGCAAACTCCTTCGTCCGTGGCCGGGTCGAAAAGATGAAGTCCAGCATCGAGCGGAGCTTCAGTTCGAGCCCGGAGACCCCGGCAGGGTTGTCGTTGCCCGTGCGCGAGATCATAAACGCCATGGCGGCAAGGAACACCAGGCCGGTGACGAGGGTGCCCCATTTGACCGGTTGCCCGAAAATCTCCTTGACGCCGAACACCTGGTCGGCCAAGAGGGCGCCTACGGCGAGGACAGGGAGGAACACGGCGACCTTGATGCCGGTGAACTGCTCGGCTTGGACCATGTACTTGAGGCCGACCAGTTGGCTTGCCACGACCAAGCCACCCACGAGGGTCACCGCCGAAACCACCAGGTAGAGGCGCCACCACGGGGCCTCAGACTTGCTCAGCCACAGGAACCCGAGCAATGGCGCCGTCGTCGCCGCGGCCAGGGCGACGTACGGACGGCCGGCTTCGACATAACAGGCGGCACCCGCGAGGGCCGCGAGGACAAGGAACGGCACGAGGAGCTTGGGGGACAGGAGCCGGGACCCGGTGTACGCGACAAACGGCGCGGCGAAAAGTCCGACCAAGACAAAGGCAAGCCGGTCCGTCTTGGGCTCGGTGAACGGCCTGGGGGCCCTGACCTGACCGCCTTCTTTGACGAGGGCCTTCTTGATGTCGTTGAGCATCAACGCCGCATCGCGGAGCGGTTGGGGAGAGGCCAGGGTCGTCGGCCGCAGGAGGAGCCAACGCATCCCGCGCTCTTTGTAGGCCTTTGCGTACCGTTCGACCACCGCCCCTGGCGACAGCAGGTTGGTCTCAGCCTGTTGCGCAGTGTGGAGGCGGACGGTGATGTCGGGGAATTTCTCCACCATCTTCGAGTCGCCGGCGATCTTGGCGAACTCCGGGGCGCAGTACTGCATCCCCAACTCCTTGAGCTTGTCGCCAAGGTGAAGGCTGAGCCCCCGGTAGCCCAGGACTGAGTCGCCCACCGGGAGGTAGCCGACCGCCCCTCGTTCGCGTGAGGTGGCCAAGAGGTAGTCGAGGTACTCCCCGTTGATGCCGGGAAGGTTCGCGTGTCGGGCGATGATCTTGAGTCCGGCCCCGCGCACCTTGGCGGCGGCGTCCGGGTCGATCCCAATGGACAACGACTTGAGGGCGGTCGGGTCGACACTTTGGAGGACGACGGCCTGGCCCGGAGCGGCGGAGCCGGTGTGAAACCTGGCCCGGGCAGCCCCGAGGACACGGGACGCAGACTCGGCGTCGGGGCAGACGACCGTCGTCGAACCGCCCTGCTCGCGCACCTGCATGCCCCCGAGGCCGACTTCGTCACCCAGGACGTCGTCACTCATCACCACGGCGGTCAGGCCATGGTCGGCCAGATAGGCCAGCGACTCGGCATACGACTTGCCGTCGGCCAAGCCAAGCTGCCGGATGTTCTCGGCCTCCATGGCCAGGCCGACGGCCCGGTTCTCGCGCTCGGCCATGAAGCGGGGGACGATGGTGAGGAGGCTGGCCAGGGCGGTGAGCACCAAGCTGGCCCACACCCACTTGGGGACGGGTCGGTCATTCATCGGGGGTGTCGTCTTCGTCAGCGAAAGGCCGCTCCTTGAGGATGCCCTTGCGGCCGCCAAGGAGCAGGACCGTCGCCATGCCGGCCATGAAGCCGCCGACATGCGCCCAGTTGGCGACCCCCTGCTGGGGGAAGAGTATCTGCCACACGAACCATGCGCCAAGAAGCAGCCAAGCCGGCACCGCCTCGGTCGTGATGTAGAGGAAGACCTCGATCTTGCTTGCCGGGAACAAGATGAAGAACGCGCCGAGGACGCCGCCGATCGCCCCCGAGGCCCCCAGGGTCGGGACGTCGGACGCGGGATTGACGAAGACGTGGGCGGCGGCCGCCACAACCCCCCAGAAGAGGTAGTACAGGGCGAACCGCGGGCCGCTAAGGGCGCGTTCGACGCTCGGTCCGAAGGTGTTGAGGAAGAGCAGGTTGCCGAGGAGGTGGGCCAGGTTCCCGTGCAGGAACATGCTGGTGAAGACCTTGCCTAAGGCCAGTGTCTCACCCTTACCTTGGAAGACGAAGACGATCTCCTGGGGCCGCATCGCCAAGTCGGTGAGGACGGTGCTGGTGCCCAAGACGTTGCCACCTCGGTCCCACACGTAGACCAAGATGTTGAGGCCGATCAGCGTCCAAGTGAGGATGGGAAGGAGCCGCTGTGGCGGAGTCGTCGGAAGGGACGCCATCGACCCCGCACTTTTACCCCGCTTTGCCCTAGTCCCCGCGCTGGACGGAGGAAGCGCCCTTTGCTTCGGCCTTCACGTGCTCGGCCGGGCCGCTGTAGCGGATGTTGGAGGCGCCGTTTGCATCAGCGACCAGGCTTTCGGCCACGGCCAGCCGCACAGAGGAGGCCCCACTCGCTTCGACGGTGGCCTGCTTCGCACTGACGCCGGGCTTGACCTGGGTCGCTCCGCTTGCCTTGATCGACACACGGTCGACGTCGGCGACGACGGTGATGTTCGAAGCGCCGCTTCCTTCGATCGACAGCGAAGCGCCTTTGACGCCTTTGGCCAACGCCCTCGACGCCCCGGAGACTTCGAGGGTGGTGAGTCCCCCCGAGACTTCCAGGTTGCTGGCTCCGCCGACATGGGCGGCCAGGGGCCCCGCGACCGAACCGGTGACCTTGAACGAGCATGCCCCACCGATCTCAAGGGAAGTCAGGTTCGGCGACGAGATGGTCAGCTTGATCGGCTTGTCGGTGCTGACGTTTTTCGTCAACCGGACGGTCAGCATCCCTCGCTCGTTCCTGATCTCGGTGGCGTCGACGACCTCTCTCTGGGCGTCGAGCTTGGGGGTTGTGGCGGGGCCGACGGTGAAGTCCACCTGAAACGGACCCTGGATCAAGACTTTGTCAAACTCGCCGGCGGCAGCCTCTTTGGACACCACTGGTCCCGTGGCACGGGTCTCTTCGAGCAGGCTATGGCCGAGCACCGAACAACCGGCGGCGGCCAATGCGGCGAAGGCGGACGTGGCGAGAAGTGTTCTGTTCAACTCTATCCTCCCGTCCTTGGTCTACCCGACCAGAGTGGGGGATGGTTGCGTCACCGGTCGTAATAGATCCCAGTTTGTGTCTCCGACGGGTCTCCGCCCCGCCGACGCAGCTGGACCGAACGTTGGGAGTTCTTGGCCCAGGCCACCGCGGCGGGGTAGGTGTCTCGCCCGGCAAGGTCAAGGAAGGCCCCGAGGGTCATGAACGGGGCACGAAGCGAGTTTCCCGGAGCTTCGGTGATGTCGCCGAGGGCCCGTCCCTTGGCTTCGTAGACGTCGTCGCCGTCCAAGTCGGCCGCCCAACCGACGCCGTTCAATGCGCCGAAACCGAGGGCCTCTGTACCGGTTGACCGCTTGTCAGCGCCGCCACTGTCGAGCATGACGCCGACACCAAAGTCTTGGCCGAATCCCAGGCCCTGCCCGCCGGCCAGTGTGTAGACGTCGTTGCCACGGAGGTCTTCGAGGCTGCCCAGGCCGAACTGGGTCGACGCGCCTTGGGCGTACCTTTGGGCCGCGTAGGTGTCGTCTCCGGCGAGGTCCCACAAGAGTCCGCAACCCTCCCAGTAGCCCACTCCCTGGCCATAGACCCCGCAAAAGTACTGGTCGTCTCCTTCGGTGTCGAGAAGCACCCCGACACCACCGCCCAGGCTCTTGCCGTTGACGACGTCCATCCGCAGGCCGACCCCGGCCCCTTGGGCAAAGCTGGCGTTATGGGTCTGGTCAGGCGCGGCGGGAAAATCGCGCGGCTCGTCTTCGGCGACGTAGGTGTCTTGGCCCTTGCGGTCGAGCAAGAGTCCGAGCCCGTTGGTGAGCCCGCATCCTTGGCCCTGGTTGAACACGCGGTAGGTGTCCTTGCCGGACAAGTCTTCCAGGATGCCGAAGCCAAACGTCGCGAACCCCTCGGAGCCCGCGTACGCGTCGTAAGTGTCGTCCCCCTCGGCGTCCACCAGCAACGCCACGCCGTCGGACGCTGAGCCGAACGCGGGACGGACGCTGCGGTAGAGGTCGTCGCCGTGCAGGTCGCTCAGGATGGTGATCCCGAACGACGCCGAGGCGCAACCGCCGACGAACCGTCCACCGGCCCGGTCGGGACGGCTCTTGACCTGCTTGTCCGCTCCGTCGGGCTCCGAGAGGTACTTGTCACTGCCCCTGCTGTCGATGACGACGCTGAGCCAATTCGCCGCGTTCTTGTTGGCGGGGAGGTTGACGTAGGTGTCGTCGCCGCCGGTGTCGACGGCCAGCAAGACGGGTCGGTCACTGTGGACGGTCTTTCCGCCGCCCGTCAGGACGATGTCACCCCACGCCGTAGTGACCCGCCATTCGTAGGCGGCGGTGTCGGGAACCGCGTCGATGATCTGGCCGGCGTGCTCGACGGCCCGGGCGAGGTCTTGGCTCGCGGCGAGGAGGTACGCCAAGTCGATTTTGTCGGCCGTCTCCAGGGCGCGGCGGTACTCCAGCGGGTCGCTCGCAAGGCCGTCGGGCCGGGCCCGCTTCATCTCCAGGTCAATGTCGGTCACGCCGGCGAACGCCGCTTGGCGCAGGGCCACCGTGTCGAGGGCGACTTCCAGCACCAGGGCGGCGGCCCGTTGGACTTCCCCCGGCACGTTGGCCACCGAGGGGACTTTGTCGCCAAACGCGCCGCGTTGGCGCATCCTTTCGAGGGCGATCTGCAGGGCCTGGGGTCGCAGGGCCCGGCCCTCGGCGGTCTCGATGGCGTCCTTCACCAAGTCGCGCCGCACCCCGAGCCCGGCGAGGCGTCCGGCGGCGGCGAGCGTCGCCTCCGGTTGATGGGCGGTCGAGAGAAGCGGCTGGCGGTATGCCGCGGACATCGCGGGCCACCGCCAAACGTTTTGGCGCGCGACGGTGACGGTCGGGGGGACGTAGTCGGACGCGCGGAACAGGTCGACCGCCGAGGTCTCGACACGAGTCGACGCCCGGTCGAGGCCGGCGCTTCCAAGCGCGGCGTCAAGAGCATTGTCTAAACTGGACGCCGTTTGGAGGGCAGCCATGCCAAACAGCAAGCTCGTCAGGGTCGTCATCGCGTTAGTGCTGAGTGTAGTCTCAGGCCTGGCCTACGGCCAGGAACCTCCGCCGGTCGACGGGCCGGTACCCCCCGTCGAGTTTGGCGTCCTTCGCCAGGTTTCGACAGGAGAATTCACCGAGGAGTTCACGACGAGCTTCCCCAGCGTCGTGGCCTCAGGCGTGCCGGAGAACGACACCGTCAAGCTCCGCGTCATTATGCCGACCGAGCGGACGGGGCCGGTCCCGGTCGTCATCCTCCTCCACTTTTGGGGCGCGACCGACAACATGGTCGAGGTCGAGATGGCCGAGCGGTTGGCCGTCCGAGGCATGGCCAGCGTGCTGATGCCGTTGCCCTACCACTTGAGCAGGACGCCCCGGGGGATGAAGTCGGGTGAACTGGCGGTCCAGCCCGACCCCGCCAAGCTGAGGCAGACCATGGCCCAGGCGGTCTTGGACGTCCGGCGCACCGTCGACTGGATCGCGACCCGGAACGAGTTCAAACCGGGTGCCGTCGCCGTTGCGGGCACGTCGCTGGGTTCCCTGGTGGCCGAACTGGCCTACGCCGTTGAACCACGGTTCCGGGCCGGAGCCTTTATGCTGGGCGGTGCGGACCTCGCCGGCGTCTTGTGGTCGAGTTCGAGGGTCGTCCAGCAGCGCGAGGCGCTCCGCCGCCTGGGCTACACCGAGGACAAGCTCCGCCAGGAACTCGTCCCCGTCGAGCCACTCACCTTTCTCAAAAAGGACGACACGAGGCCGACCTTTGTCGTCCGGGCACGACAAGACACCGTCATTCCCCCTGACACGAGCCAAGCCCTGATCGACCACCTCGGCAATGTGCAGGTCTTGGTTCTTGAAACCGGACATTATGGGGGGTTTCTCGTCCAAAGGCGGCTCATAGACACCGTCGCCCGGTTTTGTGAGGCGTCGTTCAGCAACAAGTCGTTCACCGCACCGACGAAGTTTTACTCCCCGACCGTCCGCCTGGCGATGATGGCGGACACGGCCCGCGGCCTCCAAGTCGGCGTCGGCCTCGACGTCTGGCGGTCCAACGTGAACTCCGACGCCTTCGCCACCGTCATGCTTGCCCCCAAGGGCCTCTCGATTTATTTGGGCCGAAGGGTGAACCAGGGTCTATCATTAGGGGTGGTGGCAATGCCGCGCCGTGCGGCACCGGCTTTGGTATGGAGCGTGGTCTTTTAGTCGATCTTGATCAGGCTGCGCGGGAAAACATCCTGGCGACCTACCTGGGCCTCGCGTCGTCCATGACCGAGGCCGTCCTCCGGTTTCGGGAGCCGTACACCCTCATTTCCGGGCCCACCGACCTCTCGTTTTGCAATTTCGCGGCGGGGTTTGACTTGGACAAGGACATTGACCGCCACCTGTCATGGTTGGCCCGCTATGCGTCGGAGACCGTCGGCTTCTGGGCCTTCGCGATGACCGGCGACTCGCCTGACGACCTGCCCGCCCGGCTGGAAGCCCATGGGTTCGAGCGGCGCCAGGCGATGGTGCAGATGACCTGCCCGGCCCCGCCGCTCCGGCTGGTCCACCACCTGGACGAGGCCCGGTCTCCTTTCGACCGGCGGGAGACCGCGCGGTTCATGGCGGACCAGTTCTTTAGCCGGACGGGGGACGAAGGACGGGCGCGAATCGCGGCCGCGACAGCGGGCTCGTCCCACCGGTTGTTCGGTTGGCGGGACCGCGCCGGGGTCGCCTCGGCGGTGATGGTGTCGGTCTCGGCGCGGGCGTTCGGGCTCTACAACCTATGCGTCCGCAGCGACGTGCGCGAAGCGGGCCACGGCACCGACGCGGTCGAGTTCGTCAAGTTCATGGCCGCCGAGGCGGGCCGTCCGGTCGTGCTCCAATGCGCCGCCGAGCTCGTGCCCTGGTACCAACGGCGGGGATTTGAGCCGAGCGGACGGATCGAGGCCTACACCTATCCCCGGACCGTGCCCTGGCCCGTCATTTAGGCTTACGTATACTCGGGCCACCCACCATGAAAGTCAGCATTATCGGCGGTGGCGGCCGGGTCGGCAGCGACGCCGCGTACGCCCTTCAACTCGGCGGCCTGATCAACGAGATCGCCTTGGTCGACGTCAACCAGGACTTGGCCGCGGGCGAGGCCCTCGACCTTCGTCACGGCGCCAGTCTGATCGCGAACCAGACGTTCACGAGCGGTAGCTACGAGGCCTGCGCGGGTAGCGACTGCGTCGTCATCACCGCGGGCCTGCGCCGCAAGCCCGACGAGAGCCGCCTCGACCTCATCAACCGCAACGTCGGCCTGTTCAAGGGCATCTTGGACGAGTTGAAGAAGGTCAAACTGGCCTCGGGCGCGACCATTTTGGTCGTCAGCAACCCCGTCGACATCCTCACCCACATGACCGTCGCCGACGGCACTTGGGAGGCGTCAAAGGTCCTCGGCCTGGGCACCGTCCTCGACACGAGCCGGTTCCGTTCGTTGCTCGCCGACCACTTCAAGGTCGGTGCGGCCGACGTGAAGGCGGTGATCTTGGGCGAGCACGGCGACTCGATGGTCCCCATCTGGTCGTCGGCGACGATCAACGGCGTGCCCCTCGCCTCGCTGCCGGGCTTCACCCAGGAGCTCGCCGACCAGCTGTTCGACGCCACCAAGAAGTCAGGCGCGACGGTCATCGCCCAGAAGGGCGGCGCGGGCCGGGCGGTCGGCGTGTCGATCAAGGAGGTCGTCGAGGCCATCGCCCTCGACAACCACAAGCTCCTTCCCGTGTCGTCGGCCCAGACCGGCGTCATGGGGATCAGTGACATCTCCCTCAGCCTGCCCACGTTTGTCGGCCGGGCCGGAGCCGTCAAGGTCTTGGAGCCCGCCGTCAGCGCGGCGGAGAAGGAGGGCCTGCTCAAGAGCGCCGAAGCGCTCAAGGCCACCTGGAAGCAAGTCCAGGGTTCGTGACGGTCGTCTTGAGACATCCCTGACACGCGCCTGGTAACTCTCGTGGTTGCCAGGCGTAACATTTCTGGGAGGGGCAAGATGGCGACGGTCAGCGTGATTGTGCCGAGTTACAACCACGGCCGGTTCTTGACGGCGTGCTTGGACAGCGTCCTTGCCCAGACCTTTACCGACTGGGACCTCCAGTTGATCGACGACGGTAGCGCGGACGACAGCGTGGCGACCGCACGGAGCTACGCCGCCCGAGACCCCCGCATCCGGGTCGCGGTCAACGACGCCAACCTGGGCACCTACGCTACCCAGCAAAAATGCTTGGAAATGTCGTCGGGGCCGCTTGTCGCGGTGATGAACTCCGATGACTTTTGGCACCCCGAGAAACTGGCTAAGCAAGTGGCGGCCTTGGAGACTTCGCCCGAGGCGACGTTCAGCTATGTCCTCGGTTGGAAGGCCGACGACAAGGGTTGTCCCGACGAGGGGGAGGACGTCCACGCCGGCTGGCCGACGACGCCGAGGCAAGACCTGCTGCCCTGTCTCTTGAACGAGAACCGGGTGCTCGCCAGCGGGGTCGTGTTTCGACGGAAGGGGCTCCGCTTCGAGACTTCATGCCGTTATTCGGGCGACCATGTCGCCCTGTTGGAGGCCAGTTGGCGAGGCCCGGCAGTCTGCGTGCCCGAACGCCTGACCTATTGGCGGATGCACGAAAACAACTCGTTCACGGTCAGCGAGCGCCAAATGCTGGAGGAGGTGCGGCTACGCGAGGCGCTCCTTGCCCACGCGTCCGACTGGCGGCGGGCCCGTCCGGGCAGCGGCGCCGTCGAGGAAGGGTTGGCCGCGAACGCCCAGAACTTGTTCGCCGTCTACGCCCTGCTGGGGTGTCGGGGTCGGGCGTGGCGGCTGGGACAACCCATGTTGGGCCACGGGCCGTCGCGTCTCCGTGGGTTGAAGAGGGCCCTTGGGCTTTTCTTGCCCCGTCGTGTCGTCCGAGACCATTTCTGGTCGGCCAACCCCCACGCGGCCGGGGTCTCGACCGACTTCAGGCGTCTTGACCGCGAGATCCGTGGCTTGGCGCCGCTGAAACTTGACCTGGCTTGAGGCCCAGGCGTCCGCTGAGGACGGACTTCACTTCGACGGGGTCGAGGGTCGTCAGGGGGAGCCGGGCCCGCGGTGAACTGATGGCCCCGAGCCAGTGGAGCAAGGCTTTGTTGGTCGGCGGCTGGGGCGAGCCGCGCAGGGCGGCGATGACGGGGTCGAGCAGGTCGCGCAAGACGGCGCGCTGGTCGGGCTCGGCGACGGTCCGGACAAGCCACGGGGCCACCGTGTTGGCCGCGCCGGAGATCGTGCCGGTCCACCCTGCCTCCATGGCGGGCACCAGGAGCGACTCGTCTCCGACAAACAAGACCTTGTCGGGCCCGGCGGCCTGTCGGTAGGCGGCGATGTTGCCTTCCTCGCCGCTCGAGTCCTTGAGACCGGCGATGTTGGGGTGCTCCAGCAGCCTCCCCATTGTCGCTGCCGTCAACGGGATCCCCGTCGCCTTGGGAAAGTTGTAGGCCAAGAGGGGGAGCGGCGAGGCGTCGGCAAGGGCCTTGAACCAGGCGACGATCCCCTCCGTGTCGACCCATCGAAAGTACGCGGGTGGCATGACAAGGATTCCGTCAGCACCGGCCTTGCCCGCCTGAGTGGCGAGCCACTTTGCTTCGTCGAGGCTCGGCGTCGCCACCCCCAAGACCACCTTGAGCTTGCCTCGGCACGCGACGCCGAGGCGGACAAGGTCGCGCTTCTCGACGGCCGAGAGCGACGGCCCTTCGCCGTTCGTGCCGGCCAGCACGACGCCTCGACACCCCTCTGCCTCAAACTTGGCCAGTAGCCGGGCAAGCGACTCCTCGTCGACCTTGTCGTCGTCCGTCAGCGGGGTGACCGAGGCGGGATAGACGCCTGGCTCCAAGAACATGGGTCGATGATGGCACGGGACGGTTCTGCTAGAATCCAATTCGACTTGGACGACACTGCCAGTAGTAGTGCCGACGGACAGGCCCCGAAGCGCCGGGCCAGGCCACGGCGATGAGCCCCTTGGTCCTTGCCCTGGCCACCTTGGCCCTGGTGCTCGCGAGCGCCTTCTTCGTCGCCGCGGAGTATGCCGTCGTCGGGGCCCGCAAAAGCCGTCTGGAGGCGCAGGCCAAGAAAGGCGACGCCGGAGCCAAACGGGTCTTGGCGGCCCTGGAGCACAAATCCACCTACGTCGCCGGCATCCAGACGGGGATCACCTTCGTGGGCATCGCCCTCGGCGCGTTTGTCGAGCCGCCGGTCACCGAGGGTCTTGTCGACCTGATCGGCCCCGTCGCACCGACCTCGGTGGTCAAGATCCTGTCGATCGTCCTCGTCTCCTATCCCCTCGTCGTCTTTGGCGAGCTTGTGCCGAAGTACTTCGTCCTTCGCGACCCGGAGCGGTCGGCCCGGTGGTTGGTCCGCCCGTTGCAACTGGTCGTCTTGGTCATGAAGCCGGTGGTGTGGCTCTTCCATGCCTCGGGGACGATGGTGTTGCGGGTCTTCGGTCTGGCCGGGTCGGGAGACGCCGACCGCGTCTCCCGCGACGAGTTGGCTTTGATCGTCCAGGCCGGCCAGGAAGAGGGGGCCTTCGACGAGAACCAGGCCGAGTTCCTGAGCAAGACGTTGCGCCTGGACCGGCTGGACGCCAACGACGTGATGGCCCACCGTCTGGACGTCAAGTGGCTGGACGTCACCACCCCGCCTGACCAATTGGTGGAGGCTCTGGCCGCGATCCCCCACTCGCGCATCCCAGTCTGCGACGGGGACATCGACGAGGTGGTGGGGATCGTGTATATCCAAGACGTGCTCAAGGCGATGGCGTCGGGCGCGATGGACTTGCGCGCCGTGGCGCGGCCGGCGGTCTTTGTGCCGGAGAACCTCACCCTCGACCGGGCGGTGGTCCAGATGCGCGAGTCGAAGACCCAGATCCTGATCGTCCAGGACGAATACGGCGGCACCAGCGGTTTGCTCACCCTGGAGGACGTCGTCGAAGAGGTCTTCGGCGACCTGGAGGACACCTTGGAGAGCGAGCGGGCCCCCGTCGAACAGACCAGTCAGGTGCGCCTGAGCGCCCGCGGCGACGTGAGATACGACGAGCTGCTTGACTTCCTCGAAATGGACTCCGACGGAGCTTCGACGGAAACCCTTGCGCAGATGGTGATCGACACGGTGCAGCGGATGCCACGGCTGGGAGACGCGGTCGAAACCGGCGTCGGCAAGTTACGTGTCGAGCAAATGACCCGCAACCGAATCGTCCGCGTCGGGGTCTATCTGCGGCATCGCCGGCCGATGGAGTAGGTCCGCGCCACCGGTGCTGGTAGCCTCGCGCGCATGCGTGAGGCCGCGATGATCCGGAAGCGGCGCGAGCGGCGGCGCGTGCCCGAGGGGTCGTCGCAATATGACAGTGTCTGGGTGGTCGCCAAGCGGTTGGCCAAGGAGCTCAGCCCGTTCTGGCGGCTCCAAGTCCTCGTCCTGTTCCTCACGATGCTCCAGGCCGGGTTCGGGTTTCTGCCCCCGGTCATCCTGGGCGACATTGTCAACAAGCTCCAGGGCGGCGAGCGTGTCGACACCGTCCTCTATTTCGTTTACATCCTGGCGTTTGCGACCATCGCCGGCTTGCTGAGTTACGCGGTCGGCTTCACCACCCAGCGCCTCTCTTGGTCGTTCCTTCTCGCCGTCAGGGAGAAGCTCTACGACCACATGCAGAGCTTGCCGATCGCCTACTTTGACAAGAACCCGACCGGCAAATTGGTCAGTAACGTGATGAACGACCCGAGCACGGTGCAGAACCTCATCACGGGCAACCTCAACACGATGGCCAGCGACGCCGTGCAGCTGGCCATCGTCCTTGTCGTCCTCTTTTCAATCTCCTGGAAGCTCGCCTTGCTGAGCCTCGTCGCCACCCCGGTCTACATCCTCAACATCGCCTGGACGATGAAGCCCTTGAACCGGAAGAGCGACGACATCCGCCGGACGCGCGACGAGATGTACGGCGACATGCAGGAGAAGTTGACCGGCATCCAAGTCGTCAAGGGGTTCGGCCGGGAGAAGTGGGAAGTCCGCAGCTTTTACTCCCTGACCCGTGGGCTGATGGGGCTTAACCTGGACATGAGCAAGATGGGCGCGCGGATGTGGACCTTTGCCGAGGCCCTCGGCGGTGTCGGGCAGGCCCTCGTGCTCTACTACGGCGGCATGATGTGCCTTCGCGGCGAAATGAAGGCGGGGACGCTGGTCATGTTCTTGCTTTACTCGGTGCACTACGTCTACGGGCCGATCGTCAGGTTCCTGCTGGTGCTCGACCCCATCTCACGGGCGCAGGCGGCGGTCTACCGGATATTCCGCACCCTAGACACGGTGAACAAGGTCAGCGACAAGGAGGGGGCGAAGGCGATGCCCGAGGTAGAGGGGCATGTCCAGGTGCAGGGCGTCTGGTTTGAATACCTGCCGGACACGCCAGTCTTGAAGGGCATTGATTTGGACGTGCGCCCCGGCGAGATGATCGCCTTCGTCGGTTTCAGCGGGTCGGGCAAAACGACGCTCGCCAACCTGCTGATGCGCCACTTCGACCCGACTGGCGGACGGATCTTGGTCGACGGCCACGACTTGCGTGACATCCAGGTGCGGAGCTACCGCGAACAAGTCGGTTATGTGATCCAGGACAGCGCGCTTTTCAACACGACCGTCCTCGAAAATTTGCGCTACGGGCGCCCCGACGCGACTTTTGACCAAGTGGTCGAAGCGGCGAAGGCGGCCAACATCCACAAGACGATCGAAAACCTCTCGGACGGCTACTACACGCGGTTGGGCGAGAAGGGCGTCTCGCTCTCCCAGGGCGAGAAGCAGAGGATGTCGATGGCCCGTGCCCTGCTCGCCGACCCCCGTGTCCTTATCCTCGACGAGGCGACGAGCTCCCTCGACTCCCAGACCGAGGCGCTCGTGCAGGAGGCGCTGGACCGGCTTCTGAAGGGGCGGACGAGCTTTGTCATCGCCCACCGCCTGTCCACGATCATCAAGGCCGACCGGATCGTGGTCCTGGAAGGCGGCGTCGTGACCGCCACCGGGAAGCACGCCGACTTGATCATGGATGACGACGGCCTTTACGCCCGGATGTACCGGCAGCAGTTCGCCGCCGCCCTCAATTAGCAGACGTCAGCCGGCACGGCGAAGGCGGCTGCTCAACTGCTTGCTCTGGTCGCGGTACTTGTTGACGGTCCGCCGGGCCACCTTGACCCCCCGCTCGGCGAGCATCTGCGAGATGCGGTCGTCGCTGAGGGGGTTGTCCGGGTTCTCGTGGGCCAAGATTTCCTCGATGAGCTTCTGGACACGCAACGCGGGCTTGAAGAAGATGTCGAACGAGACCAGGTCGCCCGTGGCGATCTGGACGAACTTCCCGTTGGTCGCCCGGCTGACCGTGCTTTCATGGAGACCGAGGTCGCGGGCGACCTGCGTCCGGGTCAGCGTGCCGAGGAACCGGTACTCGCCGGTCTGGACAAAGCCGGTCTGGCACTCGACCAGGTGCTTGCCGATCAGGGCCAGGGTGCGGCGACGGTCGGAGATCGCGTCGATGAACTGTTCGGCCCGCTGGGAGAACTCGAAGACGTGGCGGCGCTCTGCGTTGCTCCACGGCTTGTCGTCTAGCTCGGCGCGCCGCCGGGCGTAAGCGGGGTCAAGCCGCAGGCTGAGGGCGTTCGGACCGGGCACCTCGACGATCCAGCCCGTGGGATCAAATCGGAGGACGACGTCGGGACGAACGGTGGCGGGATCGTCCCGCCGGGTCCGCTTGTGTCCGTCGGCAAAGGCTTCGCCCGGGAAGGGTGAGAGCCGGAGGATCACGTCGAAGGCGGCGTCGACGGTCTCGCGGTCGACGCCATAGCACCGCATCACGGCCCGTGAGTCGCGGGAGACGAGGTCGTCCCAGTTGCGCTTGAGCATGGCGCGGGCCAACTTCTCCGCCTCGGTCGTGGCGTCCCGGGTCTGGAGCCACAGGCATTCGCGCAAGTCCGCCGCTCCGACCCCGGCCGGTTCGCAGGCCTTGAGGGCGGCCAGGACTGTCTCGGCGTCTTCGAGGAGGGCGTCGCAGTCAAGGGCGGCCTCTTCCACGGTGCAAGTCAGGTAGCCACGGTCGTTGATCGAACCGACAAAGTAGGTGACGAGCGGCCACAGCCGGGCCGGCAGGGCGACGCGCAACTGCCCGAGCAGGTGGTCGAGCAGCGAGTCGTTTGTCCCCGCAAGGTCCGTCCAGTCCAGGTCGTAGCTGGCGTCTTGCGGAACCGACCTGGCCTGCTCATGGTCGTCGGTCTGCCGAGACCTGTCGCGCGGCGCGATCGACGAGACGATCTCGTCGAAGGTGACCGGCTCCTCAAAGTCGTCGATCCGTTCGAGGGCCGGGTTTTCCTGGAGTTCCGCCTCGATCGCCTGCTCCAGTTCGATCTGGCTGACCTCCAGAAGGTGGCTGCCCAAGACGACCTTGGGATCGACGCGCACCTGGGTGCGCAACCCTGTCCTGACCGCTGTCCCTAGCCTGTTTGCCACGTCCTTTCCCTTCCGCCCCGTCATTCATGGTCGGTATGCGTCCGGCCCGGTACACAGGCAATGTCGCTGGGAATGGGTGCCTTGCCCACCCTGCCAGCCCGGGCCGCCGCATAATCGGTCCATGTTCACGGGGATCGTCCAGGCGGTCGGCCGGGTGGCCGAGACTGCTGCCCTCAAGACCGTGGTCGACATCGGCGACGCTTGGCCCGGCGACCCGGTGGCGTTGGGCGAGAGCGTGGCGGTGCAGGGGGTCTGCCTGACCGCGGCGACGACGGGACGGAGCATCACTTTCGACTTAAGCGAGGAGACCCTTCGACGCACCACCCTTGCCCAGTTGGGCAAAGGCGCTGAGGTGAACTTGGAGCGGGCCATGCGGCCAAGTGACCGGTTCGGCGGGCACATCGTCCAGGGACATGTGGACCGGGTCGGCACGGTACTGGCGGTCGAGGACCGGAAAGGCTGGTGGGAGTTCGTCTTTGACGCGGGCCTAGGCGGCGGGCGCTACCTGGTCGACAAAGGCTCGGTCTGCGTCGACGGGGTCAGTCTGACTGTCGTCGAGCCCGACGGCGACGTCTTCAGGGTCGCCGTGGTCCCCCACACTTTTGAAGTCACGACCCTTGGCAGACGCCAGGCAGGTGACAAAGTGAACATTGAGTTCGACGTGCTTGCCAAGCACGTCGAACACCTGCTGGCTTACCGCCCGGCCGGATCTGCGACCGAGCGGTAAGTCGACCAAATGGTCAAATGATGCCCATCGACCGGACGATGGGATAGTGGCAAGACTTGAACTTCTTGCCGCTGCCGCAGGGGCAGGCGTCGTTTCGGCCGACCACTTTCCAGTCGACCTTGTCGATGTCAAACCCGGGGGCCGTCGTGCCGTTGGCGACACTCGGCTCGACAGAGCCGTCGTCTTCCATGCGCATCATCGCCATGGGTTCTTCCGGCGTCGGAGCGGGGTCCTCGAAGCGGATCTGGGCCTGGAACAGCATGTTCACCGCCTGGTCCCGGATGGCTTTCAGGGTGTGCTGGAAGAGGTCGTAGGTCTCCTTTTTATAGGCGACCAACGGGTCGACCTGACCGTATCCGCGCAGGCCGATGCCCTCGCGGATGTAGTCGATCATCTGCAGGTGCTCCATCCACCGGTCATTGACGGCGCGGAGCATGACGTGCTGCTCAAGGCGCCCCATGACGTCTTCGCCATAGGCTTCCACCTTTTGGTCGTATGCCTTCAGGGCCGCTTCAGTGGAGTAGGTGAGCAACTGCTCGCCGGGCTCATATGACTCAAACTCACTGAGTGTGGCTTGGTCGACCAGCGGGAAGAGGTTGTTGAGCTTTTCGTACACCTCGTCGCTGGCATAGCCGGTACCTTCCTCGTCTTGGAACCAGCCTGTCTGGACGATCTCGCCGACGACTTCCACGACGCCCTTGCGCAGCTCGTCGCGGCTTGATTCTCCCAAGAGGATCTCGCGCCGCATACCGTAGATGTGCTCGCGCTGGCTGTTGAGGACGTCGTCGTATTCAAGGACGTGCTTGCGGGCCTCGAAGAAGTGGTTCTCGATCCGCTCCTGAGTCTTCAGGATCATGTTCGAGATGAACTTGGCCCGGACCTCTTCTTGCTCAGGCCATGCCTTGAGGACCGGGTTTTCAAGCATCTTCGCGTTAAAGATCTTCCACAGCTGGTCTTCGAGGGAGACGAAGAACCGGCTGACCCCCGGGTCGCCTTGGCGGCCGGCCCGGCCACGGAGCTGGTTGTCGATGCGACGGCTCTCGTGCCGCTCGGTGCCGAGGATGTAGAGCCCGCCCAGGGCGCGGACTTCTTCGGCCCGTTCGCGGCGCTCGGTGTCGTCGAGGGGCAGCGGCGGCGCGGCACGTTCGGTGCCTCCGCGGCGGAAGCTGAGGAAGGTGTCGGCGTACTCGCTGGCCAAGCCGCCGTCCTCCAACTCCTGGTTGCGGGCCAATTTGACGATGTCGTCCTCGACACGACCGCCGAGGAGGATGTCGACGCCGCGGCCGGCCATGTTGGTCGCGATCGTGATCGCGCCCTTGCGGCCCGCCTCGCTGATGATCAGGGCCTCTTTTTCGTGGTACTTCGCGTTAAGGACGTTGTGCGGCACACCGTGGTGGAGGGCCTCCTTCAGGAAGGTGAAGTTCTCCGACCTCTCCTGGTCCGTCCCCGTGGGAAGGTTGTGCTTGGCCAAAAACCACTCCGCGACCTCGTCGGCGAAGGGGTCGGGCGGCAGGCTTGCGGCCCGCATGGTGTCCTTCAGCTGGGCCACGGGGAGCTCGTCCAGGCTGGTGGCGAACACCGCCTCGGCGTCCTTCTTGGCCGTCTTCGGGAAGCTCTTTTCGTTGGTGTACTTGTCCAGGAGCATGTCGGCGAGGATCAGCTTCTGGAGGGCTTCAGGTTGAAGCCGGGCAGAGACCGTCTCGGTCATCTCGATCGAACGGGTGCCGACGAGGGTGGGTTGCTGCTTGGCGTAGAGGCGCAGGAGTTCGCGGCCGATGCCACGGAACTTGGCGTCCATGGTCTTGTAGACCACGTCCTCTTGGTCGTCGCGCAGCATGGGCCGGTTGGTGGGGATGGTGACGACGTCGAGGCCGTAGATCTTGCGGAACTCGTCTTCCTCGGTCTTCGCCGTGCCGGTCATGCCCGACAGCTTGTTGTACATGCGGAAGAGGTTTTGGAAGGTGATGACCGCGATGGTCTGGCTCTCGCGTTGGACGGTGACGCCTTCCTTGGCCTCCAATGCTTGGTGCAGGCCGTCGCTGAAGCGGCGGCCGAACATCAGGCGGCCGGTGTTTTCATCGACGATGACGACCTCGCCGTTGCGGACCACGTAGTGGACGTCTTTGTCGAACAGTCCGTACGCTTTGATCGCAGCCCCGGCGTGGTGGAACATGCGCGGGTCGTTCGCGATGTTGTCGATGCCCAGGGCCTGTTCCAGGTAGTCCATGCCCTCTTCCGTGAAGCTGGCGCTGTGGTTCTTCTTGTCCGCCGTGAAGTGCTCTTCGATCTTCATGTGGCGGACGATGGCGTCGATCTCCTTGTAGACGCTGACGTCTTCCATCGAGGGGCCGCTGATGATGTGGGGGGTGCGGGCCTCGTCGACGAGGATCGAGTCGACCTCGTCGATGATCGCGTAGTTCAGCTCCCGCATGGACAACTGCTCCATGTCGAAGGCCATGTTGTCGCGCAGGTAGTCGAATCCGAACTCGTGGTTCGTGCCGTAGGTGATGTCCTGCAGATACGATTCCCGGCGGCTGCACGGGCGAAGGTGCATATACCGCGGGTCCTCGTGCTCGTAGCCTGGGTCATAGACGTAGCTACCCCCGAGCTCGTCACTGTCTTCGCCTTGGCCCTGGACGACGCCGACGCTCAGGCCGAGGAAGTGGTAGATCGGCCCCATCCAGACCGCGTCGCGTCGGGCGAGGTAGTCGTTGACGGTGACGAGGTGGGCGCCTTTGCCGCTCAGGGCGTTGAGGACCATGGGGGCCACCGCGACGAGCGTCTTGCCTTCACCGGTCCGCATCTCGGCGATGCGGCCGTGGTGGAGCACCACGCCGCCGATCAGCTGGACGTCGAACTGGCGCATGCCCAGGGTGCGCCGGCTGGCCTCCCGGACGGCGGCGAACACTTCGGGGAGGACCTTGTCCAGGCTCACGCCGTCGTCAAGGGCTTTGCGAAAGTTCTGGGTCGTCTCGCGAATCGTCTCGTCGTCCATCGCCTTGAACTGGTCCTCAAGGGCGTTGATCTGCTCGACGATCGGCATGATCGTCGCGATGTCGCGGTCGCTGGTGTCGAATAGTTTGCGGAGAAATTGGATCATTGGTTATGTCACGTCGCCTGGAATCGTCCGTGCCGGGCCCGCCGCCCGAAGATCCTGGGCACGGGCAAGCCGGCAAATGAAGAGGGGGTCAGACGAGGGACGGGCCGTCCCGAGACCGGGACGAGGTGATGAAAGCGTCTTCAGGCAGAGCCTGGTCGACCCCAGACGTCGGCCGGGTCGCCACCGGGAGCAGGGCCTTGGCGGCCGGGGCCGCCGCCGCTTCCGCCTGCGCGGCGTAGCGGACGATCAGCCGAAACGTCGCGGCGAGGCCCGGCCCATGGGCGCGGCTTTGGGCCGCCTGGACAATCGCCACGGCGTCCAGAGGCAGACGCGTGTCACGGACCGTCCCCTCGGGGACGGCCGCGCCGTGCATCAGCAACAGGAACAGGGCGGGAATCCAGTTCAGCATGGGCTGCAGATAGTGGGAATTATGGCCAGCCTGCCACGCCGGCAGAAGGTCCCTGGCGCGACATAGGCATTTAAGAAACGAAAAAATTGTGGAACGTCTGTGCAAGTCCACCGGTATCCACCGTTGATGTTTTGGGGTGCACGTGTCTTGACCCTGGCTGCCGTGGCAGGGTTTGCGGTGTCGAGCCGGGGGGCGGGCCCGCGGAGCCTGCCCGGGGTGAAAACGGCGACGCCACCGGTCGTCGATGGCGACTTGGCCCCGGGAGAATGGGCCCGGGCCGCCCACGGAGAAGGTTTCTTCGACCAGAACTCGGGACAGGCATGTGCCGAACGGGCCGAGTTCTGGATCATGTACGACGCCAAGTTCATCTACTTTGCCGGCCGTGCCTACACCGACCCCAAGAAGATCGTCGCCGACGAATACCGGCCGAATGTCTCCCTTGCCGGAAACGACGGCTTTCTCTTTGCCATCGACGCGGCCGCTTCGGGCCAGGACATCGACCTCTTCCGGGTCAACGCCCAGGGGGCGACCAATCTCCGGTTGAGCGGGGGGCGGGCCGCCAAGACCGAGTGGCTCGGGGAGTTTGACGCCAAGGGCAAGATCACCGCGGACGGCTGGCAAGTCGAGGCGCGGGTGCCGTGGCGGCTCATCAACCGGCCGAAGCCGCAGACCGCCGACGTCGTCTTCAACATGATGTGGCTGCGGTCGGCGGACGGCCGGGGATATGAGTGGGAGTACACGAAGGGCGGCTACGAGAACTTTCCCAAGCTGACCGGGGTCGAGATCCCCTTGGTACCGCCGGACCGCTCGGTGAAGCTCCTGCCCTACGGCTACGCCGGGGTCGATGACGACGGAAGGGCCATCTTCAACGGAGGACTTGACTTCAAGACCAGCGTGCGCGACTCCCTCACCCTGGTCGGCACGGTCAATCCCGACTTCCGCAACATCGAGAACAATATCTTGAACCTCGACCACTCGTATTTCGAGAGGCTGGCCGACGACGCCCGCCCGTTCTTCCAGGAAGGGTCTCGGTTCCGGACGTTCGGGTTTGGGTTCAACACCTTCACGCCCCAGCGGGTACATGACTTCGATTTCGGCGTCAACCTCTATGGCTCGCCGGGGTCCCGTTCCCAGCTAAGCGTCCTCTCCACCTTCGACTTCGGCAACCAAGGGGTCTTCGCCGGAGCGTTCCAGCAAAGGGTCGACGAATACTCGTTGTGGAACGTCGGATACGTCCGTGACGACATGGGGAAGGTCCGTAACGACGCGGTCAACGCCCTCTACGACTGGCGCGCGGGAAACACGGAGTACTACGTGGGGGGCATGTTCACCCACGACAGCGAGGTGCAGAGCGGCTCACGGTTCACCGCCGGGGCGTTCAACCAGTCGCCCGGCTCCAACTGGTCACTGGAGTATTCCCAGGTGACCCCTTCTTTCTTCCCCCGGCTCGGGTTCGCCCCCGAAGCCGACCTCCGTGGCGTCTCGGGGGGTTACGGCGTGAACGCGCAACCAAAGTCGGGGCCGTTCAGTTCGGTGGTCGACAATGTCAACGCCCAGTACTACACTCACATGGACGGAAGCCCCTACCGCTGGGAAGTCCAGAACCAGTTTGCCGTTGATCTGCGGTCGAATTGGTCGGGTGTGGTCGTCGCCGACGTCTCACGGTTTGAGGGCTCCGACGACTACTACGTCCAGTTCCAGGCTGGACACCCCATTGTCAACGTGTACCGCGGCTTTAGTTTCGGCGGGACGGTCGGCCGCTTTGGCGGGCGTCCCTTCCGGTCGCTCCAATTGGGGGTCAATTACCGGCCCGTCAAGCGGATGCAACTCAACGCCCGGGCCCAGTGGGTGTCGTTCACCCCTGACCAAAAGCAGTTCGTCCTCACCGCAAACTATGACCTTGGCCACTTTGACGCCCTCGCCGGGCGGGTCGTGCTCCAAGACTCCGACTGGAACTGGTACCTCTCGTACCGCCTGAGCGGCAAGAAGGGCAACGAGTTCTTTGTGATCTTGGGCGACCCCAACGCCACGCACTTCAAGAAGTCGCTCGTTCTCAAAGCGGTGGTTCCGGTGAGTTTCTAGCTCCATACGGGGAGCGTGGTAGTCTCCCGCACCGCTGGTCGGCGGCGCGGAACCCTTGGCGCGCGCTGACACGTAGTGACCGCCATGGTTCGATTGTCTTTGTCCGCGTGTGGACTCTGCTTCTTGGCCCTGCTTGGCCAGGCCACACCAGGTGACCCGGTCCCCCAGTTGCCGGGCGTCAAGGTCGCCGTCGCCCCGCGCCTCGACGGTGTCCTCAGCGATGGCGAGTGGCCCGGGGCCGGTCACGGGGAGAACTTCTTCGACATGGACGTCTATGTCCCGAGCCGGGACAAGGGCGAGTTTTGGTTGGCCTATGACGAGAAGTTCGTGTACTTTGCCGCCCGGGCCGCCACGGACCCTTCCCGGCTTGTCAAAGACGAGTACCGCAAGAACGTCGACTTGGACGGTAACGACACGTTCATTCTCGCCATCGACGCCAACCGATCCGGCCAAGACTCCGACCGGTTCGGCATGAACCCCCAGGGAGCGACCAGCCTTCGGCTGAGCGGCGGCCGGGCGGCCAAGACGGAGTGGCTGGGTGAGTTCGACTGTGTCGGCAAGGTGACCGCGACGGGCTGGCAGGTCGAGGCCCGAATCCCCTGGGCTCTGGTCAGCCGTCCGGCGCCCGGCAAACACGACCTGACCTTCAACGTCTTGTGGTACCAGTCCGCCCAGACCAACACCTTCGAGTGGACGGTCACCAAGGGCGACTTCCGCAACTTTCCGACTTGGACGGGGGTTGACGTGCCGTATGTCGCCAAGGACCGGTCCATCAAGATGTTGCCCTATGTCTATGCGGGCGTCGATGAGAACGGGCGCCACATCACCAACGGCGGGTTGGACCTGAAGAGTGAGGTGGGTGACAGTCTGACCGTCGTCGGCACGGTCAACCCCGACTTCCGCAACATCGAAAATAACATCCTCTCCCTGGACCACAGTTACTTTGAGCGGCTGGCCGACGACGCCCGTCCCTTCTTCCAGGAGGGCAGCCGCTACCGCAACTTCGGGTTCGACCAGAGGATCTTTGCTTCGCAGCGGATCACCGACTTCGATATCGGCGTCAACGCCTACGGTCGCCTGGGCGCCAAGACCCAGATGGCCGTCCTCTCGACCTTCGATTTTGGCAACGAGATGACCTTTGCCGGGTCGATGAGCCACCGCTTCGACAACTCGCGGACGCTGGAGTTCAGCGTCGCCCACCGGGGCCGCCGGGGCATGGACAACGACGCGTTCAATATGTTCTTTGACCAACGCATGGGGGACTGGGACGCCTACTTGGGTGTACAGGGCACCAACGACCAAGTGACCAAGACTGGCTCCCGTGTCAATGCCGGCCTGTTCAGGGAGAGTGGTGGCTTCTCCGGCGGCTTTGAACTCGTCCAAGTCACCCCGGACTTCAACCCCACCCTCGGTTTTTCGCCGGAACAGGACCTCCGCGGGTTCAACTTCAACGCGGGGGTCCAGCGACAACCGAAAGGAGGGGCCGTCCGCCAGTACGAGGTAGGTCTGTCCGGGGCCAACTACTGGCACTTCGACGGCCGCGCCTACCGCCGTGAAGTCAGCCTCCGAAATGAGATCTTGTTCCGCAGCGACATCGGGGTCGGCTACGAGCTGACATCGTCGCGGTTCGAGGACTCGGACGACCACCTCGTCTCGGTCCAGACCCAATATCCTTTGTCCAACACGTACCGCAACGCCCGTGCCTCGTTCGCGTGGGGACGGTTTCAGGGTGTCCCGTACCGGCAAGTCGGCCTCCAAGTGAACTACCGGCCTGTCTCACGCGCCCAGCTTGCTGTGCAGACGCAGTTCGTCGAGTTCGACGGTTTTCAGCGACAAGTCGTCTTTTCGGCCAACTACGACCTCGGCAAGTTTGAGGCCCTAGGGGGCCGTCTGGTCAACCGGGGCTCCGACTGGAACTGGTACCTGAGCTACCGGATGAGCGGCAAGCGCGGCAACGAGTTCTTCGTGATCCTCGGCGACCCCAACGCCACCGAGTTCAAGAAGACCCTGGTCCTCAAGGCGGTCTTCCCGGTCAGCTTCTGACGACCGCTGGTCAGATGACGCTTTTGCGGGCGAGGTCTTCGCCTTTGGCTGCCTTGACGGGCCGGACATTGGCCACCGCTTCGGGCTCGAAGTCCAGCAGCTTCAACCAGTCCTCGGCCGCGTCGGACTTCGGAAAGATTTCGTTCTCCCGGTACTCCGCTTCGACGGCAGCTTTCAGGTCGTCCAGGGTCAACCCGTGCGGTGTGCCCGGGTCGGCGACGGCCCGCCGGATCGCCGCGTCCTTGGCTCGGTCTACGATCGACTTCAGCAACGCGCCGCTCACCATGTCGCGCCAGTGCAGAGTCTCCGTCGTCCCGTTGCGTAACTGGATCTTGAGGAACTCGGTGTGCTTGTTGGCCCGCCACAGGTGCTCCAGGGCGGCTTCCACGAGGTGCGCCCGGGCGCACTCTTCGCCGCCGTGCTCCTTGACGAGTCCCGGATCCATGGGCAGCCGCTCGTGAAGATAAATCGAAAGGATCTCACGACTTGACTCCTTGTCCGGGCGGACCACCTTGACCTTGCGGTCGATGCGTTCCGGCCGCAGGATGGCGGGGTCGATGTAGTCGGGGCGGTTCGAGGTGATGACGAGCACCACGTTCTCGAGTTCGACCAGACCGTCCATCTCGGCGCAGAACTGGGGCACCACCGTGTTGCTGATGTTCAGCCAACGGCCACTTGACCGGGTGCGGAGGATCGCCTCGGCCTCGTCGATGAAAACGACGACAAGCTGCCCCTCCTTCGCCTTGGCTCGGGCGGTGGCAAAGATCTCGCGGACCATGCGCTCGGTCTCGCCCAGCCACATGTTCAGCACCTTAGGGCCGCTGATGTGGAGGAAGCATTCCTTCACGTCTTTGCCTAGGCGTTGGCTATAGTCCTTGGCCAAGTTGTAGGCCGTGGCTTTGCCGATCAGGGTCTTGCCGCAGCCGGGCGGCCCGTAGAGGAGGATGCCCTTGACCGGCTTCTTGTCAAACCGCTCATAAATCTCCGGATAGAGCAACGGGTGCTCGATCGTCTCGCGAATGATGCGGATCGCCTCGTGCTGTCCGCCCACCTTTGACCACGGGGTCTCGGGAACCTCTTCGACAAAGTAGTCCCGCGCCGCCCGCTTGACAAAGTGCTCGACCGCCATTCGGCCCGCCGCGTCGAGGCGGACCTCGTCGCCTGCCTTGATGGGTAGGTAGGCGAGGGCGGCGGCCCGGCCGACGAGCCGTCCGGGAGAACCGGGGGCGTCGTTTCCCACCCGGAGCCGTCCGTCGGCGAGCACGTCGCCGACGTTGACGAGCGGGCCGGTGTCCCCTTCGGGGACTGTCCCCACCACCACATAGGCTTCGTTGAGCCTCACCTGGATGCCGGGCTCGAGGGTTTCGGGATCGACGCTGGAGTCGACGAGCGTGATGTAGTCGGTGTCGCCAAGGACGACCTGCACCTCGTCGTCGTCCATCAGCCGCGTGAGGACGGCGATCCGGTTGGCAGGCTGGGTCAGCTTTTGGTACGCCTCCTCGTACTGGGAGATGAGCTCCCTGTGCTCACGGGCGTCACCCTCCATCCGTTGCAACTCCTGGCGCAAGGCCGCCAGCAAGTTGGCGGCCTTGGCGTCTCCGGCCGGAAGTTTTTCCTCGAGCCGGGCGATCAGTTGCGACAAGCGGTCGCCCAGTGGAGAGTTCATGTCACTCCATACTACGCCAGCGTTTGGCCCGGACCACCAGGGCCTAGTTACGGTTGCCCTTGGCGGTGGCCGCGGTCACCGGAGAAAGGGCGGCGAGGGTGGCCCGGGCGACGGAGAGGTCGGGGTCGCCTTCGCTCCCGACCGTCCCGGCCAGCGACCGTTCCTCCCCCGCATCGTCCCAGCGGCCGACGACGGTGACGTGCTTGGCGTCGTCGGCGTCGAGGTGAAAGAAGACATCGTCGACCCGTACCCGGGCGCCCGACGCGCCGACCACCGCCTCGACCGTGGCGCGGGCGACCGCCATCGCCATGGGCCCGCGGCCCTTGAACGCGGTGCCGACCCCGGTCGTACCGTCCCGCACCGCCTCGACCGTCGCCACCGCCGGCTCGGTCGACTCGACCATGACCCGCAACCCCTCGGGGAAGCCCTTCGTCACGGCCCCCTTCTTAACGGACTTGTTCTCCGTCATCGCCTTGCTGGCCAGGTTGATCAGGTTGTCAAGGGTCGACTGGGCGTGGAGGTGCGACGACTCGTCGGTGCGACTGGGCGACCGACCGCGCTTGCCTCCCGCGATGCCATGGGAGAACGTCACCCTTTCGTCCAGCCCCTTGACCACAAGCGGTTTGCGCAGAAGGCCTTGGACGAAGGCTTCCGTGTCGGCCCGGTTTCGCCTTGTCGCGATCACAAACTCGTCGCCGGCGTAACGGACAAGGACGTCCCTTTCTGGGTCGATGCTGGTCTTCAGGTGGTCGGCCAAGGCGCAGACGACCCGGTCGCCGAATATGTGCCCGTGCTTCTTGTTGAACCGGCCAAAGTCGTCGATATCGAAGAGCACGACGGTGATCTCGTTGTCCGCCTCTAGCTGGCTGACGCCCCATTCCCGCAGAGCGTCGCTCCAACTCAGGCCGGTCATGGGGTCCCAGGAACGGCCGAGTTCGATCAGCAAGCCGAGAGGGGACAAGAGACCGAGGAACTGGTCGCCGTCAAAGACGGCGGCCACGGCGCTCTGGCTTCCCACGAAGTCCTTCGCCGCGTCCCGGACCGGTTGGTCAGGCGAGAGGTCCAGACGGCGGCCCTGCATGGCCTCCTTGACCGTGGCCTCGGCATCGCTGAGAATCGCCGCTTCGATCGTGACCACGCCCAAGAACTTGCCGTCGTCGACGACGGCGACCGCAGACTGTCCCGACCCGGCCATCAGGGTGAGCGCGGCCGAGAACGTGCTGTCGGACGACACCGACAGCCGGTTCAGCTCTAGGTCGCGGACGCGTCGCATTCTTGGGTCACCTCTCGGTCGAATTGACGACCCGCACGGTCCAGGATGGCACTGGGTTTTGTCTCATTCGGCACAGAACCGGTCAAAAACGGCATTCTTGCAAGCCTGTACGGAGGCGGAAGGGCGACCTTCACCCATCCTCTTGGCGACGGCAGAGGCCATGGCGAAGGCCCGCGCCGGTTGGACGTCCAAGAAGCTGGCGACCTCGCGTTCGGAGAGGCCGACCTCGTGTAAGAGGATATACGCGCAGACGTCGCTGACGCTTCTCTTTGTGGGCCTACCCCAGTCGGCAAGCGTCTGGCTCACCGCGTCATGCACCTCGTCGCGGGGGTCCCAACCGTTTTCCCCGATCAAATAGGGCATCAGGACGCCGCACGCCCGGCACGCGTCTTCGACCCCGGTCCAGTTGTGCTTGACCAGGGTAAGGCGCTGGAGGGCGCCGCGGACCGACCGGCCGTTGCCGCGGAGGTGGCGGGCGATGAGCCGGACGACGGCCGGGCCTAGGAGGACACCTTCGGCCCGGGCCAGGGACCGGACCACCGCTTCGCGTTCGGGTCCCTCCGGTTCACCCATGGTGCCGACCGTCCATTCGCGGGACGCCAGCCAGAGCGGCGGCCGCATCCGGTGCCCAGGGGCGACCGTAAAGCTGAGCAGTGTCGGACGGTGCAACCGGAGCCGGCTTTCCAGGGCTTGCCGCAACTTGTGGGTCGACCGCGGGTTCTTCGTCGCGTCCTGGGCGTCGTCGACGACGACCGGGCCGATGTCTCCGACGAGGGCCTTGCTCTCCACCCAGCGGGTCGCCGGGACGACAAAGACACCTCGCCCCGTGGTTTCGCAGAGTGCGCGGGCCGTCGCCTCCAGCAGGGTCGTCTTGCCCCAGCCTGAGGGACCGACGATGACGATATGGCGCGAAGGGTCGGTGGAAAACTCCCTGGCCAACTCGACCGCCCCTTGGTTGCACGCCAAAGTCACGACAGGATTGGTGCCGGTAGCGTCAACTCTGCCGCCCAAAGGCTGTGCACATGAAGGTGGACGCAATGCGGTTCCGGCCATTTCGAGGAGTCTCGTCCCAACGGACTGGGAACCTCATTGTCCCGGTCCGGACGCGGACGGTTCAAGACCGGGCATGCAAAAATAACGACAAGTACAAGGCTAGAACCTGTAGTAAACGTGTCTTGCAAGCCTATATTCAAGCTGGGTCGCGAAGGTCAGGAAGATTGCCGATCTTTCAACCGCTTATCCACACCGGCCGGTGAACTCCTTCAGTGGGCGATCTTCGGCCAGGCCTTCGCGAAGTCGAACCCCGGGCTGTGTTCCAGGTTGTGGCATTTGGCGCACGTGTCTGGGCCGACCCGGGCTGGTTTTTCCGTTGCCGGGGCGGTGGCGTGTTTTTGCAGTGGGCCATGGCAAGACTCGCAGCCGACGTCGGCAAGGCCTGGCGTCGTCACCCGGTCACGGAAGCCGACTTTGCTGTCCAGGCCGACGACATGGCAGGGAAGGCACTCGGGGTCCCGCCCTTGGCCCTTGTCTTCCAGTGTCTTCAGGGCGTGGGCGTGGCCCGACTTACGCCAGGCCGCGTCGGCGGCCGCGTGACAGGGGGCGCATGCGGCCGAGCCGGCGTACGAGGCGGAGTCTGTGCGGGGCAGGGCTTCGACCAGCTTCTCACCCTCCACACGCTTGAGGTAGCGCCGAAACACACCGGCGACTTCCTGGGCGGCTGGGCTGGGTCGGGAGACGTCGAAGCCAGGCCCTAACTCAATCCCCGTCGCCGACTTGAACGACCCACCGGACCACTCGGCCCGCACCAGCGCCTTTCCCCGCTCGCCGCAACTGACGAGCAGGGTCTGGCCGACCTTGACCGGCTTGGTCGTCAACGAAGAACTGCGGTAGGCGACCAATCGGAGGGACGGGTGCTCGGTGGCGAGCTTCCTGGCCCGGTCTTGCCCCCCGGTGGTGAGGACGATGTTGGTGCCTGGCTGGACCGCCACCGGCTGGCTCGGGTCGTCCACCGTGACGCCGAAGGGGCCCTTCGCCATGTCGGTCAGGATCTCCATGCCCGGGCCGGTGAAGACCCGCCCGATCCAGCGGAACTTGCCGAGGGCCGCCAGGTTCCCGGCGAACCCGGGGCCGCTTCTCAGGTCTTCCTCGGACAAGAGCGCGGCGTCGACGCGGTAGTAGGCCATCGATTCAGCGAGGGCCTCGGCCTTGAGTTGGTCTTGGCGGGTCAGCCCGCCCGAGAGCCGACCCATGTCCAGCACGAGCGACCGGGCGGGGTCAAGCCCGTCCAACGCCTGGGCCCGGCGCACGATTCCTCCCGTCATGGGCGAGGTGCAGCCACATGGGGACAGGTAGCCCTGGGTGTCGCCCATGATGACGACCGTCCAGGTGTCGGCGGGTCGTGGCGCGGCGACGCCGCAACCCACCGCCAAAGCCGCGACGAGCCAAAGAAGGAGTTTCACCGCACCTCGGCCGCCACGGGGACCTCGATGAGTGGCTGGGCGTTGTCGTCCGTGCGGATCTTGATCGTGCCGCTCAAGCTACCGGTCAGGGCCTTGCCGTCAAACTCGGCGACGACCCGCCAGGTGTCGCTGGACACCCTCTCCGGCCACACCTTCAGGTGGTCGTTGTCAACGCTGGCGCCCTTGACGGTGAAGGGGCGGCCAGGTCGTGTGACAAAGACGGCGTAGCGCCGCGGTGCCTTGTCGATGAGTCCCAGGTAGAGCTGGCCCGGGTCGGCGGCGATGCCGCGCTGGACGTTGAAAGCGTGGTAGAGGTGATGCCACACCTTGTCGTCGGTTTCGACGACAAGGGTCGCCAGCATGCGACCGGTGACCGACCCTGGGCTGATCAGGAGGTCGATCTTGTAGCCGTGTCGGTCCTCGGTGGGGCCGCCGAGTTCGGGGTCGGCCATCTTGCCCGACCAGGGTTCGAAGGCCACGGCGGCGTTGAGACCCTGGACATAGACCCGCTTGACTTTGAGGTCCACGCCTTTGGCGAGGGCCAGATAATAGGTCGCCTTGCCGCTGTCGTCTTCCATGTAGACCAGGCCCCGGCCCTTGTCGCGCAGGAACCGGTAGGCCGGCTTGACGTTGCCTTTGACCTCGACGATCGTCATCGGCCGGTCGGGGTCACTGGTGGTGACATAGAGCTGCTTGTGGAACGGGCCGGGGAACATCGTCGTGTCGGCCCCGAAGGTGACCCGGGTGTTTTCGCCCGGTGAAAGGATGCTGGTCGCGCGGATGGAGAAGCAACTGCAGTCAGGGACCACTTGGAGGGCGCTCCGCCCGTCACCCAGGTTCGTGACCTCGAAGACTCCGTACGCCGGTTGCCCCTGGGTCACCTCGCCAAAGTCAACGACGGTGGGATTGACGCGGGTATGGGCTTTGCCGGCGTACACCTGCTTCCGGTCCTTGACCGCTTTGCGCAGGAACGCGGCGAGTTCAAGGTCGCCGACCGCGGCGCCCTTCTCGGCACCGTTGACCGCATGCGGGTAGTTCGCGATGGTGTCAGCCCGGGCCATAGCCGACGTGCCGGGTGGCAGTTGGCCAAGCCCCAGGTACTGGCCGATGAGGAACACGGTCTCGTTCTGGACGTGGATGTCGTCGATCGAGGTCGTGTCGTTCACCCGGTGCAGAGCGACGACGCCCTCCACCCGTGGGTCGGCCGGGTCGTCGCTGACAAACGACACGAGACCCTTGGGGAGTTTGGTGGTCTCGTCAGGCGGAAGCTTGTCGACGAAGCCGATCTTGATCTGACCCTTCTCCGCCACGGTCACGGTGAAGTGAGGCAGGGCGGCCTTCCACACCTCGACGGCCTTCTGGACGGCGGCCCGGAAGCCGGGCCGACGGATTTCGGGGACACCGGCGAAGTCAAGTTGGATCGCGACCTTGTCCTCAGGCAGCCTGTCCGCCAGGCGGGCCGCCTTCTCCCAGTCTTTGGCGTTGGTGGCGTCGACAACCTTCTGGACCGTCGCCTGGAACGTCCGGTCGGCACCGGCGGGGACCACCGGCATCGGCTGCTGGCCGATCCGGTTCAGCGCGCAGGCGAGGACAAAGGCGGTCAGCATCATCACTCCGTAGACGGGCCCAAGGGGCCCGGATTACTCGACATAGTCGTCTTCTGATGCCGGCGGCCTCTTAAGGAACGCCTCGATGAAGCCGTCGATGTCACCGTCCATCACCGCCAGGACATTCCCCGTCTCGTGGCCGGTCCGGTGGTCCTTCACCATCGTGTACGGTTGCATGACGTAGCTCCGGATCTGGCGGCCCCACTCCGCGGGGCCGATGTCGCCCTTCAGGGCCTTCAGCTTGGCCGCGTCCTCGGTCTGTTGCAGGGCGGCGAGGCGCGACGTGAGCACCTTCAACGCGGCCGCGCGGTTCTTGTGCTGGCTCCGTTCGCTCTGGGCGAAGACGACGATGCCGGTCGGGATGTGCGTCATGCGCACCGCACTCTCGGTCTTGTTGACGTGCTGTCCGCCAGCCCCTCCGGCGCGGAGAGTCTCCTCCTTGACTTCGGACATGTCGATCTGGAACTCGGCTTCCTCGACTTCGGGCAGGACTTCGACGCGGACGAACGACGTGTGGCGGCGTGCGGCGGCGTCATAGGGCGAAATGCGGACGAGGCGGTGGACACCGCCCTCACACTTCAGGTAGCCGTAGGCGTTCGCGCCGGTGACCTCGAAGCTGACGTTGCGGTAGCCGGTCACGTCGCCCGGGGTCTCGCTGACGACTTCGATCTTGTAGCCCTTGGTCTGGGCCCAGCGCGAATACATCCGGAAGACCATCTCGGCCCAGTCACAGGCCTCGCTGCCTCCGGCTCCGGCACTGATCTCGACCAAGGCGTTGTTGCCGTCGTGCTCGCCGCTCAGCAGAGTCTGGAGCTCGTAGGCGTCCAAGTCTTTGATGAACTGCAGGGCGTCTTTGTCGGCGAGGGCCTCCAGTTCGGGGTCCTCTTCGCCGGCGAGAAGCTCGTAGTTGTCACGAACCTCCCCCTCCCTCTTGGCGAGGGCCTTGAAGGGGTTGATCATGTCTCGGAGCCGGGCTGCCTTTTGGAGTTCCTTCTGTGCGGCCGAAGGATCGTCCCAAAACCCAGGCTCTGCTTGCCTTTCTTCTAGTTTTTGAAGCTGGGATTCCAAGCGGGGCAGGTCAAAGATGCCCCCTGATAGCGTCCAGGCGGGCCTTCGCCTCGGACAGCGCTTGATGCTGCTCCATGGTCAACATGGGGCTGGTTGTACCCGGCGGGCTCAGCCGCGGCTGTCCAACAGTCCGCCTTGGCGACCCGAGGCGGCGTAGCGGGCCAGGCCGCGCCGGTCGCGGTAGGCGGCCGCCATCTCTCCGACGAGGTCGCCCTGGGCTTCGGCGATCGCCTGTTCGACGGCCCGCTCGCAGGACCGCGCGGCTTCCAAGACCGCAGCCGACTCCCGGTCAAGTGGCGCGCTGGCCAGGCTCAAGATCGCCGATTCCCGGGCACGCAGTGTCTCGGCGAAATCGTCCCAGTCGCCCCGCCGGGCCGCGGCGAGGAGGGCGTGGGTGAGCACAAGCACCTTTTCGGCGCACTTCAGTTGGCTGGTCTCAAGCGGCACTTTGCCCCTCCCCGACGGTCAGCAGTTGGGGCGCCTTGTCTTGGGCGGTCAGCCGTGACCAACCCTCGCGCAGGTCGCTCATCACCTTGATTGCTTGGTCGATATAGCTCGACTGGTCGGTGACGTTGGCCTGGACCAGACGGTCGTAGACGAAGGAGTAGAGCGCGGCGAGGTTTTGGGCGATTTCGCCCCCCTTCTCCAAGTCGAGGGTACCGGTCAGTTCGGCGACAATCTTTTGCGCGCGTTGAAGGTTTTCGTTCTGTTTGTAGAGGTCACCGGTCTCCATGGCGTGCTTGCCGGCCTCCATGAAGCGGAGGGCGCCGTCATAGAGCATCACGACGAGTTGGAGGGGGGAGGCGCTGGTCACCGCAGCCTTGCGGTATTGGTCGATCGACTTGCCGTACGTCACTCGGTCGGTCCTTGGGGGCTGGTGGCCCAAGGAGATTGTCGGCCCGAGCCGGGCCTAACTTGATGGCTGTTCGGGGCGGCGCGGATAGGTGGCCAACCCGACGAGAATGATCCAGGCCAGCCAGCCGAGGGGGACCATCACGACCCAGCGTTCCGGGTACTCCGGCATCGGGAGGTCTTGGGCATAGCGCCCCAGGTTCGATTGTTGGAGGCGCAGAAAGACAAACACCCCGGCGGCCATCGCTCCGCCCATGAAGGCGGCCAAGCCGGCGGCCTCAAGCTTGCGGATGACGACGACGCCAAAGACGGTGGCCGGGACACCGCCAAAGACGGCCATCTGACCCAACCCCGAGACGGCGTACTCCTTGAAGACGAACCAGGGCCAGACGACCATGGCGTAGGTGATGAGGCTCCCGACCAGGACGACCATGCAACCGCCCAGCAACTGCGTCTCAAGGTCGCGTTTGCGTCGGGGATACCCCCCTTCGATCTTTTCGTCGGTCTGAAGCGGTTCAAATGGCATGGCCGCCCCGATAGGATACGCGACGACACGGGCGTTGTCGCCGAAGATGTGTGCGGACCGGCCCCCTCGAAGAGCAGGGGGCCGGTCGTCGGGGTCAGAAGCCCTTGGCGGCGATGAAGTCGCAGATGTCGGCGATGCGGCAGCTGTAACCCCATTCGTTGTCGTACCAGGCGACGATCTTGCACATGTCGTCGAGGACGATCGTGTCCACCGCCGAGAAGACCGAACTGTGGGGGTTGCCCTTCAGGTCGCTGCTGACCAACGGCTCGTCGCTGTAAAGGAGGATCCCCTTCATCGGGCCGTCGGCGAACTCCTTCATCGCCGCGTTGATCTCGTCCGCGCTCGCCGCGCGTCCCAGGTGGGCGGTGAAGTCGACGACCGAGACGGTCGGCACAGGCACCCGGAACGCCATGCCGGTGAACTTGCCCTTGAGCTCGGGGATGACGAGGCCGACGGCCTTGGCGGCGCCGGTGCTGCTTGGCACGACGTTCTCGGCGGCGGCGCGGGCGTCGCGCAAGTCCTTGGCGGCGGTGTCCACCGTGCGCTGGCTGTTCGTGTAGGCGTGGACAGTGGTCAGCAGCCCCTTCTCAATCCCGAACTTTTCGTGCAGCACCTTAGCGACCGGAGCGAGGCCGTTCGTGGTGCAACTCGCGTTGCTGATGACGCTGTGTTTGGCCGCGTCGTACATGCCGTCGTTCACGCCCAGGACGATGGTGACGTCCTCGTTCTTGGCCGGTGCGCTGATGACGACCTTCTTCGCGCCGCCCGAGGTGATGTGGGCCCGGGCCGCGTTGGCGTCGGTGAAGCGGCCGGTGGACTCGATGACGATGTCACACCCCAGGTCGCCCCACGGGATTTTCGCGGGGTCGGTCTCGGCAAAGACTTTGAACTTGTCGCCGTCCACCGTGATCGACCCTTCTGCGGACTCCACGCCCCCCGCCCAGGGCCCGTAGGTCGTGTCGTACTTGAAGAGGTGGGCGTTTGTCTTTGTGTCGGTCAAGTCGTTGATCGCGACGACGTCATGCTTTCCCTTGTAGTGGGTCAGCAGGGTGCGTAGGCTGAGCCGCCCGATCCGTCCAAAACCGTTGATGCCGATCCTTGCCATTGAATGCCTCGTGACCCGGCCAGTCTACCGGTGCGAGGCACCGGGGGACTGGTCAGGCGGGCTCTCCGGCGGGGACCCCGGGCCGCTTCTTCTCCATGATCCAACTGTAGAGCGGTGAGGCCATGAGGGTCGTGATGACGGCCATCAGGACCAAGACCGTGTACAGCCGCTGGGTGATGACCCCTTGTTGCAAGCCGATGTTGAGGATGATCAACTCCATCAGGCCGCGCGAGTTCATCAGGGTGCCGATGGCGAAGCTTTCGCGCCACGGTTCCTTGTTGGCCCGCGCGGCAAGGGTGCAGGAGACACCTTTCCCGAACACCGCGACGCCCAGGGCGGCCAGGGCGAACGTCCAAAGCTCTGGCGAGTCGATCAGGCCCATCTTGGTGTTGAGGCCGCTGAAGACAAAGAAGAGCGGGAGCATGAACGAGACCACGAACGGCTCGATTTTCTCCTTGAGGCCTTCTGCCAGCGCACCTTTGGGGATGGCCGTGCCGCAAATGAACGCGCCAAAGACGGCGTAGACGCCGACAAGGTCGGTGAACCACGACCCCAGCATCACGACGATGAGGACGACCGCGAAGGCGTCCGCGCTCATCTCATTGGCCTTTTCGACGGCTTGGGCGACCTTTCTGAACAGGGCCTTGCCGACCGTCAGCATGAAGATGGCGTACAGGATGCCGCCGCCGATGGCCAACCAGGCGTACGACGGGTTGGATTTCGTGCTGGCGACGACGACGGCGAGTCCGACCCACGCCACGACGTCGTCCATCGCCCCCGCCGACAGGGCGAGCGTCCCCATGGACGTGCCGGAGATGCCTTTCTCACGGATGATCCGGGCGAGCATCGGGAACGCGGTGATGCACATGGCCGCGCCCATGTAGAGCGCCGCTTGGTCGACTCCGACGTGCGGCTCAAAGAGGCCGAACCGGGGATAGACCAGGTGGACCAGTCCGATGCCGAGGATGAACGGGACGACGATGCCGCTTGCTGAAACGGCGAGGGCGCCCTTGGCCCTCGACCGGAGGAGGTTGATGTCCAAGTCGACGCCGACGAGGAACATGTACAGCGACAGGCCGACCTGGCTGATCGCGTAGACGACTTGGATGGTCGGATGCCGCCCTCCACCGGGCAAAGTGAGCGGGAAGAGCGCGTCCGACAGTTGAGGGGCGACCGCGCCCAGGAGCGACGGGCCGAGGCACACGCCCGCGATCATCTCGCCGACCACCTGCGTCTGGCCCAGGAACCGGCGCCCGAGCCAACCGATGAGGCGGCACACCGCCAGGATGATCGCAATCTGCAAGAAGACGTGGATACCGAGCTGAAGGTCGTTCATGCCAAACCGCCCCTAGACGTGCCTTGAACCGTCAGAAAGCACACTGGATTCGCCTCGTCCCTCGTCCTGACCATTGTCAGGCCACGCCGAGACCAGTCGAAATCGCATGATACGCCAACTTGCAATGCGGAACAAGAATTACATGAAAGCGCTCGCCGCCCTGCTTGCGGCCATGGTGGTCGTCGTCGGTTGCGGCGGGGGTGGCGGCGGTACGGCGGCAAGCACTTCTGGTTCGACAGGGTCGACCTCGGGAGGGACGACGGGCGGCAGCTCGACGGGAGGCGGCACGACGGGCACGACCGGAGGCACGCCCGGCACTCCGGACCTCGGGCCGAACGCCAACTTACGGGGCAAACGGGTACTGCCTGCCGACGACCCCTGGAACACCCCGGTCGACACGATGCCGGTGGACCGCAACAGCGCCAACCTCATCGCGTCGATCGGGCTCACCAAAGGCTTGCACCCGGACTTCGGGGCGAATTGGAACGGCGGCCCGTTCGGCATCCCTTACATCGTCGTCGCGGGAAGCCAGGCCAAGGTGCCGATGAGCTTCGACTACGCCGACGAGAGTGACCCTGGCCCGTACCCGTTCCCGGCCGACGCGCCTATCGAAGGCGGGGCGGCCAGCGACGGCGACCGCCATGTCCTCGTGATCGACCGCGACAACTGGACGCTCTACGAAACATGGGACAGCCACCCGCAGGGTGGGGGCGCGTCCTGGCACTGCGGTTCCGGGGCCAAGTTCAACCTGACCACGGGCACGACCCGCCCGGCCGGGTGGACGAGCGCCGATGCGGCGGGCCTGCCGGTCTTTCCTGGGCTGGTGCGCTACGACGAGGTCTCGGCAGGTGAGATCAACCACGCCTTGCGGTTCACCGTGGCGACGACCCGTCGCGCCTACGTCGCGCCGGCCCGCCATTGGGCGAGCAGCAACACCGACCCGGACCGCCCGCCAATGGGGATGCGGGTGCGGCTCAAGGCGTCCTTTGACATCTCGACCTTCCCGCCCCAGGCGCAGGTCGTGCTCCGGGCCATGAAGAAGTACGGGATGATCGTCGCCGACAACGGTTCGGACTGGTACGTGTCCGGCGCGCCGGACTCCCGTTGGGACGACGAGCAACTGAACACGCTGAAAACGGTGCAGGGCTCGAACTTCGAAGTCGTCCAGATGGGGCCGGTGACGAGCGGGTGACCGGCCTGCTTCGGGCCACAATGCCGCTGATGCACAAAAACACAATTTGCCTGTGGTTTGACGACGACGCCGAAGCGGCGGCGAGGTTCTACGCCGAGACCTTCCCGGGCAGCTCGGTCGACGCCGTGCACCGGGCGCCGTCCGACTATCCCGGCGGCACCGCCGGCGCGGTGCTGACGGTCGAGTTCACCGTCTGCGGAATCCCATGCCTTGGTTTGAACGGCGGGCCTGTGTTCACCCACTGCGAGGCGTTCTCCTTCCAGATCGCCACGGAAGACCAGGCCGAGACCGACCGCTACTGGGACGCCATTGTCGGCAACGGAGGCGAGGCGAGCGCCTGCGGTTGGTGCAAGGATCGGTGGGGCGTCTCGTGGCAGATCACGCCGCGCGCCCTCACTTCCGCCTTGGCCCAAGGCGGCGACGTCGCCAAGCGCGCCTTTGAGGCGATGATGGAGATGGGCAAGATCGACGTCGCCAAGATTGAAGCGGCGGCCCGGGGTTAGTCTTCGATCTCGGGCGTGCTGAGCGACCAGACGCGGAGCGTCTTGTCCAGACCGCCTGCGGCCAAGGCCAGCCCGTCAGGGGAGAAGGCGACGCACGACACAGGCTGGTGCGAAGCGTCGATCTGGCCGTGACCGGTGCCGTTGCGGGCGTTCCATAGCCCGACGCGCCCGTCCCGGCTGCCCGAGGCGAGAAGCCAACTGCGCGGGTGGAAAGCCAGGGTCTCGACCGGCCGCTGGTGGCCGAAGAAAGTCTTCGTCAACGTGGCGTCGGCCAAGTTGAAGACCCGGATCGAGAGGTCGACGGCGGCCACCGCGAGTAGCCGCATGTCGGGGCTGAAGGCGAGGGCCGTCACCGTCGACCGCACGTTGCTCAGGGCCAGTAACTCCCGGCCGGTCAATCCGCACCAAATCTTGACGGTCGCGTCGGCCGAACCGGTGGCGAGGCGGGCCGAGTCAGGGCTCCAGGCCAGGGCGGTCACCGACTCGGTGTGGGTGTGCCCGCTGAAGCGCACTTGGCCGTCCGAGACCCGGACGACCCGCATCGAACAGTCGACGCTCCCCAGGGCGAGGCTCTCGCCGTCAGGCGACGGGGCGAGGGTCACGACCCAGTCCTTGGGCTGGGTGCGCCAGACGTCCACGCGGCCTCCGTCCACCCGCCAGCAAGCGAGGTTCTGTTCGGTGCTCCCTGCGACGACGACCCTCTCGGGGCCCTGGACGCTCATAGCGCTGACCACGCCTCCCTCCAGCCTCACCCGCGACTCGGGGTACTCGTAACTGGGTGACCAGAAGATCACCTCGTTGTCGAAGCTGGCCGTCGCGAGGCGGTTGGCGCCCGGCGCGAAGCCCATGGCGTAGACGGGGGTCCGGTGGTCGCGCAGACGCCGGGCGATGGTGGCGACCACCGCGCGCTTACGGTTCGTCTGCCGTTGCTCTGGCTCGGCATTGCCCGTCTCGCCGATGCTGGCGTCGTACTCCATGCGACGGACGGGGTCGCTGAGCACCTCGAAGGCGACATTGATCTGGGCCATCCGCTCGTGAGCCTTGGGGTCCGGGTTCAAATCCGGGTGGAAGGTGCGCGCGAGCTTGCGGTAAGCAGAGCGGACCTCCTTCTCGTCGGCTTTGGGAGGGACGCCCAAGATGTCGTACAGGGTGGGCAAGGCAGGGTGATTATGATTGCTCCCGGTCCCGTGACCGGGGCTAAGCGTCCCCCAGAATCGGCCATGCGCAAAACTGCCGTGGGAATCGTCGGCTGCGGCAACATTAGCGGCATCTACCTGCAAAACCTCACCGGATTCGCCCAGACTCGGGTCGCCGCCGTCGCCGACCTCGACCTCGACCGGGCGAAGGCCAAGGCGGCAGAGCACGGCGTCCCGAAGGCGTACGGCCTCGACGACATCCTTGCCGACCCAGAAGTCGAAATTATCCTGAACATCACCGTCCCCGACGCGCACCACGAGGTGGCGATGAAGGCGGTCAGCGCCGGGAAGCACGTCTACAACGAAAAGCCGCTGACGGTTGAGCGGGCTGAGGCCCAAGAACTCCTCGCCGCCGCCGAGGCCAAAGGGGTCCGGGTCGGTTGCGCGCCCGACACCGTGCTCGGGGCGGGGGTGCAGACGGCCCGCGAACTGATCGACCGAGGCGAGATCGGCCGGGTCGTCAGCGCCCAGGCCTGGATGATGGGGGCCGGGCCGGAAGGCTGGCACCCGAACCCGACCTTCTACTATGCCAAGGGGGGAGGGCCGCTCTACGACATGGGGCCTTACTACTTGTCAGCGCTCATGACCTTGGTCGGCCCGGTGGCCCGGGTCACGGGCTCGGCCCAGACCACCTTTGCCGAGAGGACCGCCAGCAGCGCCGGCAACGAGGGCAAGAAGATCCCCGTCATGACACCGACGCTGATCCACAGCGTCCTGGAGTTCGAGGGTGGCCCGGTCGCCCAGTTGACGACCAGCTTTGACACGATGGCCGACCCCGGCTACCCTCACATTGACATCTTCGGCAGTGAGGGCATGGTCCGCGTGCCCGACCCCAACGGCTTTGGCGGGCCGGTGCTCCTCAAGAAGAAGGGTGCGGACAGCTTCACCGAAGTCGAGGTGCGACGCCCCTATGCGGAGAACAGCCGTGGCGTCGGCGTGCTGGACATGGCCCTGGCCATCCAGTCCGGCCGGCCGCACCGGGCCAACGGGCAGATGGCGGCCCACCTGCTGGACGTCATGCACGCGGTGCACGAGTCGAGCACCCAAGGACGCCACATCGTCCCGGTCGTCCACGCCACCCGTCCGGACGCCATGCCGGACACCGAGCTCGACGCATGAGCATCGACGACCGTCTGCCTGACGAGCCAAGGACCGGGCAGGGCCCGGGTGGTAAGGACTGGCTCTTCGCCCTGACGGTCACTGTCCTCTTGGGGACCGATTTGGCCTACCTGAAGAACCTGGAAGGCTTTCAGACGGCGGTCCGCTACTACAGCCAGGTGGGCGGCGTGGCCCAGACGCACGCCCTGGGGTTCGCCGTCGACGTCGCGGTGATCCTGACCATGGTCGTATGGTTCCTGCGGCCGTACCGGAGGTTTTGGCCCGAGACCGTGCTGGGGGCCCTTGCGATCGTCGGCCTCCTGAACTGCTGGGCCGAGGTCGTCGTGGCGCTCAGCGCCCGCCACGGGGCGGTGTACCGCCTCGACGACATCCCTTTTCGGCCCATGAACAACTGGGGCCTGTTCGGTGCCTTCGTCTTCACGTTCTACATCGTCGCCAAGGCTGACCTGAAGCGTTTCTTTGGACGCCGGGTGGTGTGGGCGAAGCTGGCCCTGCTGGTGTTCTTGTCGGGGGCGCAGTGGGTGGCGTACCAGGCCCTGCAGGCCAAGTTGGGGTTATAGATGAACCAAAAGTGGAAAGTCGCGGGCCTGATGGCGTTCTTCCTGGGGTTCCCCTTGGCAGGGATGATGGTCGTTTGGGGCGACGCCCACGGAAAGATCCGGGCGTCGGCGACGACGTTCGTCGCCCCGTTCGCGGATTCGGCGTTCGGCAAGTGGGACGGCTCCGGGGTCCTTGACGCCTGGAACGCCCAGACCAAGGAGGCGGCCCCTGACCAGGCGGCTTGGGCCAAGTGGAAGGCCACGTACGGTGAGGCGGCCGGGCCGGTGCGACTTGAGCCGTTCAGTTCTTACACCAGTGAACGCCAAGACCAGATGTGGCAGGTCGTCAAGATGCGGCTCCATGTGCCAGGCTCTCTGAAAGCCGCGGTCGTCGAGGTCGAAGTCGCCCGAAAGACGGTCGTGCCGATCTGGCACTTCGAGCACATCGAAGTGCGGGACGACAAGCCATGAAAGTTTATATCTCCGCCGACATCGAAGGGACGACCGGGACAGTGAGCTGGGCTCAAACCGGTGGCCCCAACTCCGACTGCTACGACTGGGCGTTCGCCCGCCGCATGATGACCCACGACGTGAACGCGGCGGTCCGGGGTGCACGCGCTGGCGGGGCGGACATGATCTTGGTCAAGGACAGCCACGGCAACAGCAAGAACCTGCTGATCGACGAATTGGAGCCGGGCGTCGAGCTTATGAGCGGCCAGGGGAGCGGGGCCGACGGCATGATGGAAGGCATCGACGGGAGCTTCGATGCGGCCATGCTGGTCGGCTACCACGGGATGGCGGGGACGCTCCATGGGATCATGGAGCACACGATCAGCGGGATGGTGCACCGCTGCTGGGTGAACGGCGTCGAGACCGGCGAGATCGGCCTCTCGGCGGCGACGGCGGGCCATTACGGTGTGCCCCTCGTCTTCGTCTCCAGTGACGCGGCGGGCTGTGCCGAGGCGGCCGGCCTGGTCCCGGGGGTGAAGACGGCGGTGGTCAAGCATGGGATCGGCCGGTACATGGGGCGGCTCCTCCACCCGTCGGTGACCGGTCCGCTCATCGAAGCGGCCGCGGCCGAGGCGGTGCGCTCGGCCGGGTCTGCGCCCACGGTCTTCACTTCGCCCGTGACGGTCAGGCTCGAGCACAACCGGAGCGAGGAGACGGACGCCGCCTGTTTGCTGGACGGGTGGAAGCGGCTCGACGCTTTCACGATCGAATACACGGCGGCGGACTGGCCGACGGCCCACCGCGCGACGCGACGGGCGATGTCGGTCGCCGGACTGGGACGCGGGGCCCACGACTGACGGCGCCGCTAGTTCGGCGAGATCACGTCGTCGAAGTGTTGGGTGGTCAGGCGGAAATTGGTGGGTGACTCCACCCGGTCGGCTTCTTCGGCCTGGACGATCTGTTGCTCTAGGATCGGGAGCATCTCGCTGAGCCGGTCGACCGTGTCGGTGGTCTCCAGCAGGTATTGCTTGCGGATGTTGTCGCAGTGCAGGAGGTTGGCGATGACAAACGAGAGGTCCGTCGCGTCCTGGGGCAAGTGGATCGACGTCACTTTGACGTCGAGCTTGGAAAACTGTTCTTCAAGCAGTTGGTGGACTGTCCCGCGGACCTGGTCGATCAACTTCGTGGCCCATTCCTCGTCGGAGACCTCCAGCTCGACGACGGGCTCGACATGTCCCACGAGGTAGCTGCGTGACTCGTCGAGCTTGCGGATTCTGAACCGGCGCTGGCCCCGGACGTGGACGTCCATTTTGCCGTCTTCGAAGGTTTGCACCTTGACGATCCGGACGGCGGTGCCCACCATGTATGGCTCGGCGCCTGGTCCGACTTCGCTCCCCGACCGGATGAGCACGACCCCAAAGCCGCTGTCGTACTGGACGCAGTCACGCACCATCTCGCGGTACCGGTCCTCAAAGACGTGGACCTGGAGGTCGGCGTGGGGGAACAGCACCGCGTTGAGGGGGAAGAGCGGCATTTCCTCCAGGTGCTCGGACATGGTTCAATTATAGCTAGGGGAGCCCTGACCTTGAGGTGTCAGAGCTGGCCGGGACTTCTGACGGGATGGTGGGACCGAAGGGCCCGCTGGGTATCCTTCCTCATTCGCGTTGAGCGGACTTGACCCCTGAGCGAACCAATGAGCGAGATGCATGCACCGGACAGCAACGAGGGGTTGGAGTCTCTTCAAAGTCGGATCGCTGAGCTGGAGGCGGAGAACCAGCGCCTTCGCAGCAGCAGCGAACCTGACCGGCAGTCCAAACCGGCCGACAACGTGCCTGCCGCCGTGCCGATGGAGTCGGCCAGCGAAGTGGCCAGCATCCAAGAAGGGGACGTCACCCTTCGACGGCTGGTCCAACGCATCGCGATGATCCTCCAAGCGGAGAAGATCGTCATCATGTTCTACCAGGCCGAGGTCGGCGAACTGGTCGCCATTCCGCCCGCCTACGGCGTCGAAGAGTCGAAGCTGGAGAAGTTCAAGGTCCGCGCGACCCAAGGCATCACCGGCCAGGTGTTCCGTGACGGCGAGCCGCTGATCTTCCACAACGCGGACGACGACCCCCGCACCCGCAAGGACTTGGTCGCCTTGATGCACGTCCAGAACGGCATCACCGTCCCCTTGGTCATCGAGCGGCGCGACGAAGAGAACCGGATCGTCGACCGCACCACCATCGGTGTCTTGCACGCCTTCAACAAGCGGCACGGCGAGGACTTCAACGACGAGGACGTCCGCCTGTTGGAGCGCATGGCCCGCAACGTCGGGTCGATCATCGCCAACCTGCAGCTGTATAAGAAGGTCGTCGAGGAGCGAGAAGAGCTTCTCCAGACTTTCGAGAGCTTGACGAGCGGCCTCGTGCTTGTCTCGCCCGACGCGCGGATCAGCCAGATCAACCAGAGCGCACGGGCGATTTTCCGGCTGGGCGCCGACGTGGTCGGCAAGCATGTCTCCGAGGCGTTTCCCGAAGAGAGCTTGAACGCCTTCATGGTGATGGGCGCGGCAGGCAACGAACCAGATCCCTATGAGGTCAGCCTTGACTTCCATGGTGTCGAACGCATCTACACCGTGCAGGGCGCCTTGGTGAAGAACGAAGAGGCCAAAAACCTGGGCTTCGTCGTCATCTTCAACGACGTGACCGAGGCCAAGAACATCGACAAGATGAAGTCGAGCTTTGTCGCGATGGCCTCCCACGAGCTCCGCACGCCACTGACCGCCATCAAAGGCTTCAGCAGCACCCTGCTCGAGGGCTTGGACGACAACCTGTATTCCAAGGAAGAGAGCAAGGAGTTTCTTGGCATCGTGGTCAGCGAGTGCGACCGGTTGCGCCGTTTGATCGACGACTTGCTCAACACGGCCCGGATCGAGGCGGGCGAGTCGCTCAAACCCAACTACACCAGGTTCGCCGTCGTGCCGCTCGTAGAGAAAGTCGTGCGGGTCCAGAACCAGGCGTCGCACCGGCACGAGGTCAAGCTGCAGATCGTCCCCGAGGGCATCCCCGACAGCATCATTGGCGACGAGGACAAGCTCGACCAGATCCTGACAAACCTTCTCAACAACGCGATCAAGTACTCGCCCGAGGGTGGTGACGTCATCGTCCACCTGAAGCGTGAAGGGGACGAGGTCGTCTTCGGCATCGAGGACCACGGCATCGGCATCCCTGCCGACCACCTCTCCAAGGTCTTTGAGCGGTTCCACCGGGTCAACAACGAGGACAACCGGAAGATCTACGGCACCGGCCTTGGCCTCTACCTCGTCAAGCACTTGGTCGAGACCGTCCATCTTGGCCGTGTGTGGGCAGAGTCCGAGGTCGGCAAGGGCTCGACGTTCAAGGTCGCGATCCCAGTGGAGCTCGACCTGGAAAAGGCGAAGGAACTCAACGACTGAAGATGCTGCAAGCGGTGGTCTTCGACTTCGACGGCCTTATCGCTGACACGGAGTCGAACGAGTACGCGGCGTGGCAGTCGGTCTATGCCGACCATGGGTGCGACCTTGCGCCCGAGGACTGGGCCAAAGCGGTCGGAGCGGGCCCGACCGCCTTTGACGCTTTCGAACACCTGGTCGTCCTTTCCCGACAAGACCTGGACAGGGCGGCGACCATGGCCGAATGGGCTTCGCGTCGAGACCGGCTGAACGAAGGTCTGCTGCTGCTCCCCGGGGTCGAGGCCCTGCTCGACGCCCTGAGCGACGACGGCGTGTCGGTCGCGGTGGCGTCAAGCTCGCGGCGGGATTGGGTGGAGGGCCACCTGGCCCGGCTTGACGTGCTTGAGCGGTTCGCCGCCGTCGTCACCCGCGACGACCACGCACCCAAGCCAGCCCCCGACCTCTACCTGGGCGCATGTTCTCGCCTTGGGGCGGAGCCAACTGCCTCTGTTGCGCTGGAGGACTCTTCGAACGGTGTCTTGGCCGCGAAGCGGGCGGGCATGGCCGCAGTCGCCGTGCCCAATGCGGTCACGAGGGACTATGACTTCTCCTTGGCCGACGTGGTGGTCGACTCACTCACCAAGGTCGACGTCACGCTGCTGCGGGGCTTGGTCACGCGAGACTAGGCCGGCGCGTCGATCTTGGCCAACTCGGCCTTGAGCCGGTCGATCGCGACCATGGCGGCCGGGTCGCGTCCGGCCAACGCGGCCATGTAGACGGAGACGTAGTCGCCGAAATGGGCGAGGGACAGCATCCGCGCCAGCAGGCTCTCACCGAATCCGCTCGCCTTGGCAAACGAGGTCTTGCCTTCGATGAGTTCAAATGTCGCCGCGATCCGGGCGAGCATGCGCGGGCTCTCGTCGCCGCCGAGCATGAGGACGGTAACCCACGCGTCGACGCCTTGTTCGCCCGACCCCTCCCAACCAAGGATCTCGTTGTGGCAGAGCTCAGGGAAGACGTGGGTGAACACCATTTCTTTGGCGTTCTCGTTGATCTGTCCCTTCCAGCGGTTGGCGACCCCGGCCTGCCAGGCCCCCGCGGCGTACAGGAGGCCGACTTTGCCGCTGAGCTTTTCGGCGAGTAGCTTGGCTTCGTTCCCGGTGGTGGGACGGTCGAGACCGAACCGGTCGCGGGCTTCAAAGAGCGTGGCGACGACACCCTCGTAATCTTGCCGGGGCAGCAAGCCCAGTTTGTCGCTGATGAAGACGACCGGCACGAGCATGTAGCCGAGGGCGGTGCGGGGCGGCTGGCCTCCGGGGACCGTGACACACGTGAATCCGTCGGCCTTTGCCTTCTCTGCCAACTGGCCGCCGCTCGTCACGGCGACGACCGTGGCGCCGCGAGACTTTGCCTCGTCGTAGGCGGCGAGAGTCTCCTCGGTGTTGCCGCTGTAGCTGGTCGCAAAGACCAACGTCGACGGCCCGACCCAGTGGGGCAGGTGGTAGTCGCGGTTGACCTGGAAGGGGACGCTGGACTGGGCGTCGAAGAGACCTTTGGCAAAGTCTCCTCCGGCCGCGCTGCCGCCGAGGCCGGTGAGCACGACCGACGTGACGCCCGGCAGGGCGTCGGGCAAGTCGGCGCCCCGGACGATCTCCAAAGTGCGGAGGCACTGCTCAGGAAACGCCTCGACCAGCCCGACGAAGCCGGACGGGTCGTGCTGGGTGACGGCGGAGCGGTCGTCGAGGAGGGGCATTTACTCGTCGGCGAAGGGGTCGTACTCGTTCTCTGCCGGGGCGGTCCCGGTGGCGCGGGCGGAGGAGCCGCCTCGCGGTGCGCCGTCGTCGTCACGCGGCCTGTCCAGCCCCTGGACGCTGTCGGCGACGATCTCGAAGGCTTCGCGGTTCTGGCCCTCTTTGTCGGTGTACTTGCGCGACTGCAGTCGGCCGTCGACGGCGACAAGCCGCCCCTTGGAGAGATAGTTGGCGACAAACTCGGCGGTCTGGCCCCAGGCGCTGATGTTGAAAAAGTCGGCGGTCGGCGAACCGTCCGTCGGCTTGACCCGCTTGTCCACCGCGATCGCGAAGTTGGCCACCGACTTACCGGAAGTCGTCGACCGAAGTTCGGGGTCACGGGTCAGCCGGCCGATGAGGACGACGCGGTTCAGGCTCATGCCTTGACCTCGGCGGGAGTCTCGGTCTCGGGGCCACGGGTGAGGATCGTGTGGCGGATGACCTGGTCGTTGATCCGCATGAGGCGGTTGAGCTCGGCGGGGACGTTGCCGGGGGCCTCGAAGTGCATGAGGATGTAGTTGCCCTCGCGATGGTCGTTGATCTCGTAGGCAAGCTTCCGCTTCTCCCAAAGACCGGCCGACTCGACCGTCCCTCCGTTCTTTTCGACGACGCCTTTGAAGTTGTCGGCGACGGCCTGGACTTCCTCGCTGGTGAGCGAGGCGGGGACGATATAAAGCGCTTCGTACTTGGACGTCTTCATGTTGTTTGGCTCCCTATGGCCTCTGTACAGTGCCCGGCCCACTGGCCTGGCACAGAGAGCGTGAGACAGTGCGCCAAGATACCCGGACCGCCCGGTCGGCCCTGGGTTCCCTGATTTTCACCTTTCCTCAGGGACCATGGAACCTCCCGCATCCTTCGTCCGGTAAGGACACTTAGCTTTGCTTTCGCAAGGTGGGGGATTCATGAAGAATATCCGTTCTAAGCTGGTTGTAGCGGCTGGAGTAGCCGTTGCTGTGACAGGTGTCATGATCGCCAAGGCCCAGTTCGTCAGTCTTGACGGTAGTGCCATGCACGTGGCGTCCAACCCGGTCGATTCAGCCCAAAAGGTGACCAAAACCTTTGACCATGTGCCTGCCCGGGAGGTCGTGTCATGGGCACGCTCCCGCAATCTGCCCATCTCCATCGCCGACTCGGACATCCCGGACCGCGACGTCACCTTGACCCTGACCGACGTCGACCCCGCGGACGTCGGCCCGCTCCTCGCCAGCGCGATGGGCTTACAGGCGAAGAAGGAGGGGGACAAGTACGTCCTTTGCCCGGCTGGATTCCCGGAGATCGTGGCGGGCAACTTTGACATCCCCGAGGTCCCCGAAGTCCCGCAGTCGGCGGAGGCCGTCCCTGTCCCGCCGGTCGAGATGTTCGCGGAGATCCCCCAAGTCTTTGACAAGATCAAGAAGGAGATGGGGGTCAAGGACCTTAAGGACATCGAACAAGCCGACGAGAAGACAAAGCAGCGCTTCAAGGAACTTGTCGAAAAACACATGGGCGAGTGGTCCAAGCAGTTCGAGAAGAAGTTCGACTCCAAGGCCTTTGAGAAGCACATGGAAGCCTGGGGCAAGGACTTTGCCAAGAAGTTCGACTCGCCCGAGTGGAAGGCCAAGATGGAAAAGCTGGCCAAGGAGATGAAGGCCCATGCCGGTGAAATGAAGCTGGACGGTGAGGCTATGAAGAAGCTCCACCAACAGATGGAGCAGTTGCAGAAGGGCTTTGCCGACGGCAAGACGGGCCGCAGCTTCGGCTTTGACGCGAAGGCCTTGGCTGAACTTGGCCGACATAGCTGGCTCATTGGCCCGGGCGGCCAAGTGACCGTCGTCGGTCCGGACGGCAAGAAGCAGGTCATCGACCTTCGGTCAAAGGGTGGCGACGTTGTGATCACGATCGACAAGGACGGCACCTACAAGGTCACCCGCCCCGAGGTGAAGAAGGCGACGAAGGTCAAGTCAGGGTTCGACGGTCACACGTTGGACATCGACCGCCACTTCACCATGGACCAAGACAAGGCCCGCAAGATCTTGGACAGCCTGACCGACGGCCAAAAGAAGATGATGGCGGACCAGGGGTACCTGACCCCGGCCGACCTGACCCCCGCTCAGCGCGAGCTGCTGGGTGACATGGGTGACGGTGAGTTTGAGTTCGCGTTCTCGATCGACGGCAAGCACCTCCGCATCAAGAACAAGGAACGCAAGGCCGCTGGCTCCGTGGGTGTCTAGGCCCGGCCCCGCCTCGATGATGTCCGTCCGGGTGCCTTGACTGGCCCCGGGCGGACTTCCTTTACTATTCCAACGAGGTTCCGTTGACCGAGAGGGCGAACCGGTAGCCCATCATGTTCGCCGAGCGGCGGCACATGACCATGCGGGACAGGAAGATCTCGAAGTACTCCATCACGGTAGCGAACGACGTGTCGATCTCCAGGGCAAGGAGAATGGTCTTGGCATGGGCGTCGAGCTCGACGCGGCTCTTCTGGACGGCGTAGTTCACGCGGTCGTGGATGTCGAAGGTCTCTATCACCGGGTTCTGGACACGACTGAAGTGGACGTCGCCCTTGTCGGCGATGATCAGCGAGGCCGACATGATGCTGACGGGCTGGCCGACCAGTTCCTCATGGTTTCCGATCGCCCCCAGGATCGGCGTGATCTCTTCCGTCGGCATGCCCATCTCGTTGAGGACGTTGTAGGCCAGTCCGGCGCCGGAGATCGGGTGGTTGTTGCGGTTGATCGAGTTGCCGATGTCGTGGAGGTAGGCCGCGATGGTGGCAAGTTCGACTTGCCGAGGCGGCATCTCTAGTCCCTCCATGATGTAGCGTGTGATGCCGCTCACGACGTCAGCGTGCCGCTGGCCGTGTTCGGTGTAGCCCATCGCCCGCATGACGTCGTTGGCACCGGCGATCAACGCCCTGACCTTTGGGTTAGTCTTAACCCGCTTGAATGTCACTGTCCGACTCTCCGTTCTCTCGGTGGCCGGCACGAGGGTTTCTTCAGGGTTGGACATAAGGTTTGTGCCTGCCGTCGGCGATCCGGTTCAACCAATAGGTCAGGCCGTGGTCCTTATCGTCAGCACCGACCCGGGCGATGTTGTAGGGGTTGAACTTCTTACTCTTGGGCGAGTAGGCGGGCTGGTCTCCGGCCAGGCACGCGTCGGTGTGCTTGTACCGCTTGCCCTTGTACTCAAACCCTTTGGTCAGCAACGTCATGTCTTTGGGCTTGATGCCGTAAGGGTAGCAGAACGAGTCTGCCTCCATGCCCAACGCCTCGATCATGTCGATACAGGCTCCCATTTCCTTGACGACCTGTTCTTCAGAGAGCTTCTTGAGGTTCGGATGGGACATGGTGTGTGATCCGACCTGGCACCCCCAGGCCTTGAGCATCTCGATCTTTTTGGCGACCCACTTCTTTTGGCCAAACGGTCCGTTCGCGTTGACAAAGAATGTGGCCTTGACGGGGAAGTCAGGATGCTTGGCGGCAAAGGCCATCCAAATGCCGACGAAGCACTTGGGGTCGACGGTGCCGTCCTCGAGGATGTTGAACTGGTCGCGGTGGGAGTCGTCGAACGTCATGACGACGGGAGACGCCCCGGGGGCGAGTTTCATGTCGTCATGGACGTACTCCCGCATGGTGACGGGGCGGAACCCCATCTTGTAAAAGCGCAGCAGGTCGTTGCGGAAGTGTTCGTACGACCGGAACATGTACTTCTCGGTCGGCCCGATGTGGTGGTACATCGGCACGATCACCGACCCTTCGGTGTTGCCCTTTCGTTCGGTGACCCGGGCAGGCTGGGTGAACACCTGGGCGGGCCGGGCGGCGACAGGGGTGTGGCTTGCCAGGGCTCCGACCAGAACAGCGGCGCTCAGAATCCGGGCCAGGGTCAACGTCCCGACCTCATCACGTCGATCTTTCCGGCGAACTCGTGCACCATGGCCTCACTGTTGTTCAGGGACGGGCTCTCGGCGAAGACGTGGAACACGGGCTCAAACGAGTCGGGTAGCACTAAGACCCAAGAGTCTTCGTCGTAGATTTTGATACCGTCAACCAATTCGACCCGGGCACCTTGGCGGCTCTCTTCGCTCAACTTGCGCATCACCGTGCCCTTCGTCTCCCAGGCGCAGGGTATCTGCCGGTACGCCAGGTGGAACTCCGGCAGGGTGTTGACCAGGTCGTTGAGCGGTGTGCCGGCCGCCTGGAGGAGCCTCGCGAAGTGGACGAGGGCGAACATCGCGTCGAAGCCGGGATGGAGGTTGGGGAAGATGAACCCCCCCGACTCGTTGCCGGCAAAGTCGACGTTGTCGGCCGCCGCGGCCATCAGGTCGCGCACGCCCGAGCGGCACCGGACGGTGGTCGCCCCATGCTTGGTGAGGAGCTCCTCGAGCCGGTTGGGGGCGGTCACGCTCATCGCGATCCGCGCCCCTGGTTTCGACCGGGCCACGAGAAGGCACATCGCGGTGAACAGGGTGTTGCCCACCACCCGAAGCCCCTTGTCGTCGACCAGGTGGAGGGATTCACCCTCTTGGGTGACGAGCACGCCCATGTCGTAGCCGACCGAAGGGACGATACGCGACAGGTTGTCCAGGTGGCTGTCGATCTGGTCCCGCCGCCTCGGGGCCGACCGGGCGTCGTTGAAGGAGTTGAGGCTGATGACCTCGAAGCCGACCTGCGACAGGATCTCGGGGAAGATCGTGCTGACCGAGTTGAACCCATAGTCGACAACAAGGCGGATGCGGCGGTTTCCGGGTTCGGGCAACTTGAGTTTGAAGTCGCGGGTGTAGGCCTCCACCGGCTGGACCGCCTCGACCATTTGGCCGAGGTCGTCCATGTCGGCCCGCCGGAAGTCCTCGCGGAAGAAGCTGGCCTCGACTTTGCGTTCGACGGCGCGCGGCAGGTACGCCCCGTTGGAGTCAAAGACCTCCATGAGAGTCAGCTTGGTATTGCCGGGCAGCTTGCGCACGTTCACCGCTCCGGCCCCGCCCATGAGGCAGGTGTGATGCCTGGTGATGGGGACAGGGAGGCCGTGCAGGTCGACCACGCGGCATCCCGTGCTGAGCAGGCTCGCCATGACGCTCCGCTTGATCATCCGGGAACTGCGGCTGCTGTCGCGGCTGCTGACGACCAAGCTGCCGGGCGGGAGCACCGACCCGTAGGCCAAGGCGAACCGCGTGGCGAACTCCGGCGTCATCTCGATGTTGCTGATGCCGGCGACCCCCAGGTCGCGGAACAGGGTGCCGCGCCAACGGTTCCCGGTCACGAGCGACATCGTGACCGTGCTGCCCCGTTCGATCGTCTTGTCGGGCCAGACTTTGACCCGGGGCCGGATCGTGCAGCCGACGTCGATCAGACAGCGGTCTCCGACGACCGCGTCCTCGTTGATCCGTGACTCGCGCTTCACGGTGACCCGGCTGCCGAGGGTGGCGCTCTGGACTTCCACGTCCATGCTGATGTAGCACCGGTCCCACATCACGCTCCGCTCGATCTGGGCGCGCTCCTCGATAAGGCACGAGTCACCGACGACGCTGAACGGGCCGACCTTGGCCCCGCGTTTCACGCGGCAGTTGCTCCCGATGCACACCGGGGCGACCAGCTCGGCAAGCGGGTCGACCACGGTGTCATGGCCGATGTGGATGCCGGGGGCGGTCCGTTCACCGGGGATGTTGAGCTTCGTCCGACCCTGCAGGACATGGGCTTGGGCCTCGCGGTACTGCTCCAAGGTGCCGATGTCGGACCAGTACTCGCCCATGATGTAGCCGTAGAGAGGCTTGCCCTCGCGCAAGAGCTGGGGGAAGATGTCCTTGCTCCAGTCGTAGTTCTTCCCTTGCTCCATGTAGGCGAAGATCTCCGGCTCGAGGATGTAGATCCCGGTGTTGACCGTGTCGCTGAAGACTTCGCTCCACCCCGGCTTCTCCAGAAACCGGAGGACGCGGCCTTCCTCGTCGGTGATGACGATGCCGAACTCCAACGGGTTGGGCACGCGGGAGAGGACGATGGTGGCCAAGCTGCCCTTGGCCCGGTGGAACGCGACCGCCTTGGTGATGTCGCAGTCGGTCAGGGCGTCGCCGCTGATGATGACAAATGTCTCGCCCTTCAGGAGCACCTCGGCTTGCTTGACTGCGCCGGCCGTGCCCAAGGGGTTGTCCTCGATGCTGTGGGTCATCGCCACGCCGAAATCGCTGCCGTCGCCGAAGTAGTTCTGGATTTCGTGGGCCAGGTAGTGGACGGTGGTGACAATGTCGGTGATGCCGTGCGCCTTGAGGAGCTCGACAATGTGCTCCATGATCGGCTTGTTGGCGACGGGCACCAAGGGCTTCGGGCGGTTCGCCGTGATCGGCCTTAGCCTCGTCCCCTCTCCCCCCGCCATCACAACAGCCCTCATCGTCGAGTCACCCTGCCTGTCCAGGATTGTGTAACAAATGTGCGGGTAAATCGACGGGATCGGCGGAAGGCCCTTGTCGGGCGGTGTTTAGGTTCGCGAAAGGTACATTGTGTGTCCACATGCTCGACCGCAAGCTCGTCCGCGAACAGCCGGAATTCGTCCGCGCCCAGGCCGCCCGCAAGGGTGTCTCGGCCCCGGTCGACGAGTTCCTGCGCGTCGACGGTGAGTGGCGGGCGACCAAAAAGGAACTCGACGACCTGAGGGCAGAGGCCAAACGGGTGGCCGACTCCATCGGGGCCCTGCGGGCGGCCGGCAAGACCGAAGAGTTCGAAGCGGCCCGGGCCAAAACGGCCGAAATGAAGGGCCAGCAGAAGGTGCTTGAGGAGAAGGAGCGGTGGCTTGAAGAACAGCTCCGCGAAGTCGAACTGCAGTTCCCCAACCTGCCCCATGCGTCGGCACCTGACGGAAAGGACGAGACCGAGAACCCGGTGGTCCGCACGTGGGGCGAGAAGCGCGCCGAGCCGAGCCGACAGCACCAGGAGATCGCCGCGGACCTCCGCCTCTTCGACGCCGAATTGGGGGCCAAGGTCAGCGGGAGCCGGTTTGTCGTCTACACCGGGGCCGGGGCCAAGCTGCTGCGGGCGCTCGCCAATTTCATGGCCGACCTTCAGGTGCGCCAGAACGGCTACTACGAGGTGTCACCGCCAGCGCTCGTGCTGGGCCAAAGCCTGGAGGGGACCGGCAACCTGCCCAAGTTTGCCGACGACCTCTATAAGGCCGAGGGAGAAGACCTGTGGTTGATCCCGACCGCCGAGGTGCCCGTCACCAACCTGATGCGCGACACCATCCTGGACGGGGCCCGACTGCCCGTCAAGCTGGCCGCCTACACGCCGTGTTTCCGGCGCGAGGCCGGGGCCGCGGGCAAGGACACCCGGGGCATCCTGCGCATGCACCAGTTCGACAAGGTCGAACTTGTCAAATTCGTGACACCCGAGACGTCGTACGACGAACTGGAGGCCCTTGTGACCGACGCCGAGGACGTCCTCCAGGCCCTTGGCCTCCACTACCGGGTCATCGAACTCTGTACCGGGGACATGGGCGACAAGGCCGCCAAGATCTACGACCTGGAGGTCTGGGCCCCCGGCGAAGGCCGCTACCTGGAGGTCTCGAGCTGCGGCAACTTCGAGGCTTTCCAGGCTCGTCGGACGAACATCCGCTTCCGGCGTGAGGCCGGGGCCCCGCCCGAGTTCGTGCACGTCTTGAACGGGTCTGGCCTCGCCGTGCCGCGTCTGATGGTGGCGTTGCTGGAGACGTATTGGCGTGACGGCCACGTCGAGGTGCCCGCCGCGCTGGTGCCCTATATGGGCGGCGACCGGATCGACGCGCCGGCCAGCCACCCGTTCTAGCCGCGACGCTGCAGAAAGGCATGGACACCTTTCTTGTTGCTCGTCACGATGTCTTGCCTGCCGTCACCGTCAAAGTCCGCCACGACGAGACCGGTGCCGACGCCGCTGTCCTCGTCGACCACGACCGGCTGAAACGTGACCGACCGGTCGCGGGCCCGGCGACCCCGTAGCCAATACAGGCGGGCCGGGTCGCGGGCGCCGGGGTCGTTCCATGCGTGGGCCCAGAACCTTTTGCCGGTGACGATGTCGGGAACCTTGTCTCCGTCCAGGTCGGCCATGACCAGGGCGTGGGCCGAGGCGACGAGTCGGGGGAAGAGCTCCTTGATGAGGAACGTACCGTCCCCCTGCTGGACGGCGGCCCACACGCCGTAGTTGTGGGCGGAGCTGGCCACGACGTCCGCCTTGCCGTCGCCGTCGATGTCCAGCACGGCAAGCTGGGCGGCCGGCCCGCCCAGCTTGGCCGGGTGGAAGGGCCACGGCCCCGCCGCCCCGCGGCCCGCCCGGGGCTGCTCCCACCAGCCGTCCACCGTCACGACGTCGTCCCGCCCGTCGCCGTTGATGTCGCCGACGCCAAGCCCGTGGGAGAACCGCTGGGTTCCGGGGACCTCGTGGCCCGGGGTCGACGGCCCGCTGACCGGGTGGGCCCGCCACTCGCGGCCCGGTTCGAGCCAAACCATCTGGCCCTGGTTTTCCTGACCGTTTGGTTGGGTCCCGCACACCAGCACAGGCTTCTTGTCGCGGAAGAGGTCGACGAAGAGCGGTGACTCGTTGCACACGCTGGGCCAGGCGACGTTCTCCTTCCAGTGGCCGGGCTTGCCCCTCGGGTTGGCGTACCACTTGGCCGCCGTGCCCGGATAGCCGACCGTGATCTGGTCGACCCAGCCGTCGCCGTCCACGTCGCCCGCAAAGACCGCGAACGCCTCGCTGTAGGTCGAGAATCCGTCGCCGAGTTCCAGCGGGGGCCGGATTTCGTGCCGCTTGCGCGCGGCACCGTCGTACCAGTAGTCGCCGACGAGGATGTCGGGCTTCTTGTCGCGGTCGACGTCGGCCACCGCGACCGCCTCCGACCGGAAGGCGGGGTCGACAACGACATGCTGCCAGGTCACTGGCGGCGCCAGCAGTATGGCGGTGAGCATGCCGCCATACTACTGCGTCGCGGTTCAGACTTCGGCGAGGACGGTGATGATCTCGAAGGGACGGTAGGTGAGCCTCACCGACCCGTCGACGACCTCAAGGTCTTCCCCGGGCTTCTCCATCAGGTCGGCCAGCCAGGCCCTCCTCACCGGCCGGGCCAGGCTGAGCAGGGCCGTCCCGCGCGAGTTGTGGGCCTCGTAGAGGCGCACGACCAGCTTGTCCGAGTCCTCCGCCTTCTTCACCGCTTCGACAACCAGGTTCCGATCGTCGACCCGCGCCAACTCGGGGGACGTCCCCGCCCCGCCCTTGCCCGCTTTAAGCTTGACCACGTGGGGCTCGGCGTTCACCGCGTAGGCCGCGTCGACGACGTCGCTGTGCTGGACCTGGCCGTAGTGAGGGAGGAGGACGTAGGTGAACCGGTGGACGCCCATGTCGCAGACCGGGTCCGGCGCCTTGGGCGAACGGAGCAACGAGAGCCGCATGACGTTGTCGTGGACGTCGTGGCCGTACTTGCCCGTGTTGATCAACGCCATTCCGTGTCCGCCTTCACTGAGGTCGGCCCATTTTTGGGCGCATACCTCGAACCGGGCGGTGTCCCAACTGGTGTTGCGGTGGGTCGGACGCTCCACGTGGCCGAACTGGATCTCGAACGACCCGCGGGTCGCATTGACGTTGACCGGGAACGCGACCTTGAGCATCTTGTGGCTCTCCCGCCAGTCGACCTCGGTGTCGAAGCGGATCCCCGGGGTGGGGCCCAGGCTGATGCGTTGGCGGACCGTGCTGTCCCCGAACCGCTTGACCAGTTCGACGGCGACCCGTACTGGCCCCTTTTCGACCACCTCGAACGACTCAGACTTCACGAGGTCCCGCGGGGCCTCTTGGCTGTAGGCGTCGGTGTCCCAGGCGTCCCAGAAGAGCGGGCGGTCGTCGAGGATCTGGAAGAGGTTGGCGAGCTTGCCCGGCTGGACGAACTCGACCGGGTCGTCTTCCAGGGTCTGCAGGCTGGTGATGTTGCCGTGGGCGTCGAACTTCACCGACCACTCGTGGCTCTCCAACTTGCGCGGGGCGGCCTTCAAACGGGGCTGGGCGAGGGGCTGGGCGTCGCTGAAGTGGGCCACCGCGACGGCCCCGAGGGCGCCGGTCGGCACGGGGAAGACGAGCTGCCTTTCGCCAAACGCCTCGACAACCTGGACGGGGAGGCTCTCGCCGTCGCACACGACGGAATTCGGTTCCGGCCCGCCGGCAAAGGGCACCGCCGCCTGGCTGGGCACGCGGGCGTTGTGGAAGATGGCGAACGGTTCCTCGACCCCAGCGGGGACGAGCGGCTGTCCCAGGGCGCGGAGCGACCGCTCCACGACCGCCGCGCCGGTCTTTTTGACTTCGGCGTAGTCACGGGCGCTGTCGACGTAGACCTCGCGCACCGACGAGCCGGGGATGATGTCGTGGAACTGGTTGAGGAGGACGAGTTTCCATGCCGACTCCAACTCCGCCGCCGGATAGTCGGGGGCGAAGGCGGCGAGGAGCTCGGCGTCGCGCAACAGGAACTCGCACACCCGGTTGTCGCGTTTGTTGGCGGCCTGGCTCGTGTACGTGCCCCGGTGCATCTCAAAGTAGAGTTCGCCGCTCCACGTGCAGAGGTCTTTGCTCTCTTCTTTGGCCCGGTGGAAGAAGTGGTTGGCCTTGGTGCGGGTCTCGATCGCCGGCATCGCCGGCGCGCTGCGGGCCCGGCGCAGGCGTTCCAGGTGGAACTCGGTCGGGCCGCCGCCGCCGTCCCCGAAGCCATAGAGATAGAGGGAGCGGTCGCTCCGGGACTGGTCGCGGTGCTTCTTGACGCTCGCGACGATCTCGCTGGGGGCGCCGCTGGCGATGTAGGTGTCGGCGGGGGGGAAGTGGGTCCACACCGACGTGCCGTCGATCCCTTTCCACCAAAAGGTGTTGTGGGGGATCTTGTTGGTCTGGTTCCAACTCATCTTCTGGGTGAGGAAGAACTGGATGCCGAACTTGTCGAGGATCTGGGGGATCGCCGCCGAGTACCCGAAGACGTCGGGGAGCCACAAGTCGTCGGTGGTCGTCCCAAAGTGCTTGTGAAAATAGCGTCGGCCATAGAGGAACTGGCGCACGAGGCTCTCCGGTCCGGTGAGGTTGCAGTCTGCCTCGACCCACATGCTGCCGACGACCTCCCACTGGCCGCGCTTGACCGCGCGCTTGACCCGATCGAAGAGCTCGGGCCGTTCCTTCTCCAGCCACTCGTACTGGCTCGCCTGGCTGTGGGCAAAGACGTGCTCCGGATACTTGTCCATCAAGTCCAGCTGGAGCGCGGTGGTGTGGGTCATCTTCAGGTGGGTGACGCTGAGCGGCCAGAGCCACGCGGTGTCGAGGTGGGCGTGGCCGACCGGCGTGATCGTGTGCTTGAGCTCGTTGCCAAGGCTGTCCAGCGCGTCGCGAAGGACTTTGCGGCACCCGGCCAGGCTCTTGGGGCGGCCTCCCGCCCAGAGGTTGCAGACATCGTTGAGGGCCCTCAGGACGGTGGCGTGGGCCGGGTCGTCTTCGGCGACGGCGTTGAGGAAGTCGAAGCAGAAGGCGCAGTCGAAGTAGAGAGCGAGGAGCTCTTCGTCCAGGGCGGCGAGGATGAAGCCGCGGAACACCTCGGGCTTGGCCGTGCGCGGCTTTTCGGGCCGGTGGACGGTGGTCTCGGCGTTGTGGGCGTAGGTCTGGACCAGGTAGTCCAGGCGTGTCGCGCCGCCCGGCAGCCGGAACCAGTTGTGGGCGAAGTCGAGGCCCCCGACGGCGACGTCGCCGGCAAAGACCGTCCCCTCCACCATCTCGCCGCGCTCCCAGGCGATCTCGGGCTTCCCGTAGGTGAGGACCAGGCTTTGCCCCCGGAGTTCGGCAGGGACGTCCGCCGCGACCCGGTACCAGCCCTCTTGGTAGGTCGGGCCCCACACGTCACCCGGCCGTACCGGTTTCCAGCCCTTCGCCGCCGCGGCGTCGGCCGGTGTCGCGCAGGCCTGGACGAGCAGTTCGGCGGGCACGTCCACGGCCGAGTGCAACAGACCCTCGCGCAACTGGAACTCGATGAACTGCCGGACGCGGTCGCGCGTGATCGTCGTGTGCTTGAGCATGGCCCTACCTGGACGGCCCGGCAGTATACTTTTTGCGTTGTGACGGGGTCGGACAAAGGGGAGCGGCGCGTCCACGCCGCCGCACTGGTCGCTCTGTACCTGCGTGGCGGGCCGGGCGGGGCCTTGGCCGGCGAGGCGTCCCGGTGGCCCAAGGTCTGGGACGCGCTGCGTGCCGACGCGCCCACGCTGGGCGCCGTCCCCCCCGCCCTGCGCCGCCGGGGCCTGTGGGCCGAGGCCGCCGCCCTCGACGCCCCCGGGGTACTGTCGGGGGCCCTGGCTCTTGTCGAGGCGTCCCGGGCCGTGACCCCGTCATGCCCGGCCTACCCGGCCCGCTGGTTGGCCGCCCTCGGGACGTCGGCCCCGCCGGCCGTGTGGGCCTCCGGAACGGTGCCGGTGTGCCGCGTGGCCGGGGTCGCCGGGTCACGACGGCCGACGCCGCAGGCCGAGCGGTGGTTGGCCGCCGTCGTCTCCGGGCTCGCCGCGGCCGGTCTCTCGCTTGTATCTGGTGGGGCCCATGGGGTGGACCGTCTCGCCGTCGCCGGCATGGCCCGGGCGTGCGGCGAGGGCCGCGCCGTCGAGGTGCTCCCGTGCGGCCTTGACGCCGCCTCGCCCGCCCCGGGCGTCGCCCGCCTCGCCCCGTGGGCCCCGGACGCGCCGTTCAGCACGGGGCAGGCGATGGCCCGCAACGCCCTGCTCTACGCCGCGTCTCCCGTGACGTTGGTGGTCCAGCCGCGGTTCCGCACCGGGGGCACGTGGGCGGGCGCGGCCGACGCGCTGCGCCGACGCCTGTCGTCGGTGGTCGTGTGGGGCCCGCCGGGGTGCCCGGCTTGTGCCGCCTTGGTGGCCCTGGGGGCGGTCCATGCCCCGGCGGCCCCTGCGGAGGCGGCCGCGTTCGTCGCGGGGCTGGTGTCCCGGCCGGCCCGCCCACCCCAGCCGTCGCTGTTTGGGGCCGGGGTCGTCCGGGAGGCCCTGGGCTCGGTCGCCTAGGGGCGCGCGGCCAGGGCCCCAGACCGCAGGGCGTGGGTCAGGGCGACGGCAAGGGCGTCGGCGGCGTCGTCGGGGCGGGGGGCGGCGGCCAGGCCGAGCAGCTTGGCGACCATGAACTGCACCTGCTTCTTTTCGGCCGCCCCGTGCCCGACCACCGAGAGCTTGACCTCGGTCGGGGCGTACTCGTGGCACGGCAGCCCCCGGCGGGCCGCGGCGAGCAAGACGCACCCGGCCGCCTTGGCGACGTCCATGCCGGTGGTCTGGTTCTTGGTGAAGAAGAGCCGCTCGCACGCCAAGGCGTCAGGGTGGTGCCGGGCCATGACCTCCTCGACCGCGTCGTAGATCGTGGCGAGCCGTCCGCCGATGTCGCCGGGCGGGGTCTCGACGACGCCACAGTCCAGGCAGGCCAGGCGGCTCCCGTCCCGGCGCACCACGCCGTAGCCCAGCCGTCCATAGCCCGGGTCGACGCCGAGGACGGTCAACGTTTGAACTTCCTCGCCAGGGCGTCCTTGGGATAGACCACCGTGATCGGCCGCCCGTGCGGGCACAGGTACGGGTTCTCGGTGCGGGCCAGGTCGTGGAGCAGACGGGTCATCTCGGCGTGGCCCAGGGGGTCACCGGCCTTGACGGCGAGTTTGCACGAGGCGAGGATGTAAACGTCGTCGCGCGTCGGGGTCAGGGCGCCCGGCGGGTTTTCGACCATCTCGTCAAGGATGTCTTTCAGGGCGGCGAGCGGGGGCCGGAACCGCCCGAGGGCGGGCACCGACCGGACGAGAAGAGTCTCGGTGCCGAACGGCTCCACGTCGAACCCGACCTCGCGGAGCTCCCCGAGCCGCGGGGTGACGGCCTCCAACGTGCGGCGCCCCACCACCAGGGTCTCAGGTTCGATGAGCCGTTGGGTCTCGACCGCCCCCGCCCCCCGCGTGTCACGGATCTGCTCGTAGAGCACCCGCTCGTGGGCGACGTGCTGGTCGACGACAAGGAGCGAGGTGCGGTTCTCGGCGACGATGAACGTGTCGTCGATCTGGCCGAGCACGCGCAGGCCGTCGACGAAGCTGTCCGGCGTGGCGACGGGGGGCGGCTCGAAGGCCGGCGTCGACGAGAGCCCTTCGCCGAACGCGACGTGGAAGAGGGCTGCCGGAGGTGCGGCGGCTTCGGGCGACAGGGCGGCGTTGGCGGCGGCGAGGCCCTCCAGGCTGGGCACCGCCCCGCTGGCCAAGACAGCGTCCTTGACCGCCCGGCGGACCGCGTCGAAGACGGCCCCTTCCTGATGGAACTTGACCTCGCTCTTGCTTGGCGAGACGTTGACGTCGATCTGGGCGGGGTCGACCTCGACCATCACCACCGCCAAGGGGTAGCGCTTCTCCGGGGTGAGGGAGCGGAACGCCTGGTCGAGCGCCGCCGTCCCCAGCCTGGAGCGCACCGGCCGACCGTTGACGAACAGCCACTGGTGCGACCGGGTCGGTTTGGTGAAGTGGGGCGGCGAGACCAGCCCCCAGACGCGGGCGTGGCCGTTGAACGTGTCGACGGGCACAAGCCCGCGCGCCGGGTCGCGCCCCCACACCGCCGCCACCGCGTCGAGCAGGCTGCCGGAGCCGGGCGTCTGGAGGACCACGGTGCCCCCATGGCTGAGGCGGAAGGCGACGTCGGGCCGGGCCGTCGCGGCGCGGCCGACGACGTCGGCGACCGCACCGACCTCCGTCGTGTCGCTCTTGAGGAACTTGAGGCGGGCGGGGACGCACAGGAACAGGTCCTCGACGGTGACGGTGGTCCCCTGCGGCCCGCCCTCGACCGCGTCGCGGGTCGTCAGCCCCTCTTCGACGACGAGGACGCGCCGGACCCCGTCGGCCGTGCCGGTCGAGAGGGTCAGCCGGGAGACCGAGGCGATGGACGGCAGGGCCTCACCGCGGAACCCGAAAGACGCGACGCGCAGGAGGTCGTCGGCCGAGCCGATCTTGCTTGTCGCGTGGCGCAGGAGCGCGGCACGGGCGTCCTCGTCAGACATGCCGTGGCCGTCGTCGGAGACACGGATAAGCCGGCGCCCCGCGTCCTCGACCTCGACGTCGACCCGTGTCGCGCCGGCGTCAAGGGCGTTCTCCACCAGTTCTTTGACTGCGGCGGCGGGCCGGTCGACGACCTCGCCGGCGGCGATCTGGTTCACGGTGTGGCTGTCGAGCAGACGCACCCTGCCCGTCTGTCCAGGGGGCTTCAGGGGGGCCGACGCCATCACGAGTCTCCGGAACGCCGGTTGACGCTCCTAAGCAATTGTACGGGACGTTCCGACAATCCCTTTGGGAGCAGCCGCGAGCCCCTTGTCGGCGTGCGGCCCCGGAGTTTTCCACCGCCCATGTTCGCGTTCATCGGGATCATCATCGGCCTGATCGCCACCCTGGTCGGCTACCTCATGCATGGTGGCCAGTTTGGCGTCCTGATCCAGATCAACGAAATTATCACCCTCGTCGGCGCCGCGCTCGGCATCTTCCTGGGCTCGTACGGGATGAAGACGTTCCAGGCGACGATCAAGGCCGTGCTGGGCCTCTTGAAGCCGGAGGCGGGGAAACAAGCCTATCTTGACCTGCTCAAGATGATGTACCAGCTCTTCACCGTCGCGCGCAAGGAAGGCCTGCTGGGCCTCGAGAAGCATATTGAGCGGCCGGAGGAGAGCGACATCATCAAGAAGTTCCCCTCCTTCCTTGGCAACCACCACGCCGTGCACTTCTTCTGCGACACGATGAAGGTGGTCCTCACCGGTGCGGTCGGTCCCCATGACCTCAGCGAGATGATGGAGATGGACCTCGACGTCGCCCACGAGGAGGAGATGGTCCCCGCCGAGGCCCTGCAGAACGTCGCCGACGCGATGCCCGCCGTCGGTATCGTCGCCGCCGTCTTGGGCGTCATCATCACGATGGGCAAGATCGACCAGGGTCCGGCCACCATCGGCCACTCGGTCGCCGCCGCCCTCGTCGGTACCTTCCTGGGCATCTTCATCGGCTACGTCTGCATCGCCCCGGTCAGTAAGTCGGTGGCGGCCCGCGTCAAGTCGGGCGGCATGTACATGAACTGCATCCGCCACGCCCTCTTCAGCTTTGCCCGGGGCGAGTCGCCGATCACGTGCGTCGAGTTCGCCCGACGCCAAATCGAGCCGAGCATCCGGCCCGGGTTCGTCGAGATGGAAACCACGGTGAAAGAGAAGGACGCCGCCTAAGGCAGGGCCATGCAAGACGGCACCCCGATCATCATCAAGAAGGTCAAGAAGCACGGCCACGGCCACCACGGCGGGGCGTGGAAGGTCGCCTATGCCGACTTCGTGACCGCCATGATGGCCTTCTTCATGGTCATGTGGATCCTCGGCATGAGCGAGGACCAAAAGCGCGTCATCGCCTCCTATTTCCGCGACCCCGTCGGGGTCTACGAGGGGTCGAGCAACAACCCGCCCAACCTCATGGACGACAACCCGCCGGTGACGGCGGGCGCGGCCGGTTCGCCGACCTTTGACGCTAACGCCGAGCATGAGCGCAAAGAGGGGGAGAAGGTCAAGAAGGAAGTCGAAGAGAAGATCCAGAAGGACGAGAACCTCAAGCCGCTCCTTCAGACCGGGGCGGTCACGGTCGACCAGACTGCCGAGGGCGTCCAAATCGAACTGATCGAGAACGAGACCAACGGCGAGGTGTTCTTCCAACTGGGCTCGGCGGAGATCCGCCCCAAGGCCCGGGAGCTGTTCAACACCTTGGCCCCCGTCCTTGCCCAAATGAACCGCAAGATGTTCATCGACGGCCACACGGACGCCCGCCCGATGGCGGGCGGCATGGACAACTACGACCTGAGCAGCGCCCGGGCCAACGCGGTGCGCCGCCTGTTGCAACTCGGCGGGGTGAAGGAGGGGCAGATCCTTGAAGTCCGGGGCAAGGCCGACAAGGAGCCGCGGGTGCCCGACGACCCGTACCACTTCAGCAACCGGCGCGTGAGCATCGTGATGCCCTACAAGTACATGAAGCAGGTCAACCTCAGCCTGCCCCAGGCGCCAGCGTCACCCGAGAGCAGCGCGATCGCCCGGGACCCCCGGGGCGTCTTGCCCTCCAAAGACCAGGCCCTGGGGCCGAAGCCGACGGCCGGCGGTGCGAACTAGCCCCTCGGTCCGTCCTCTCCCTTAGCGGATGGCGGAAATCGGCGGGAACCTTTGGGAATACAACATGGCGCGGGTCGTCGTCGTCGATGTCACGGACGACTACCGGCTCATGCAACCGCCGCTCCCCACCGACTGCTACCCTGTCCTTGCCGAGGTGTGGGTCCCCGCGTACGATCTGAAGGAACGGCTGAGCGGGCGCGACCTCGTCGAGGGGTACCTGTACGACTGGCACCAGACCCCGCCCGGGGAGAACGGGGTGTGGTACGTCGGCGTCGTCCAGCGCGCGTTGGTGGCGACCAAAGAGGAGCGGTCCCCGCCCCGGCCCGCTTGCCCCGTTAATTTTGCGGGACCACCCTAAAGAACCGGGGAGGTCGCGCCGTAATGGCACATGTAGGTCAATAGCGACGGACTTGGATGTTCAAGGGCACCCCGGAGGCGACTCCGGTCCGCAAAGCCGACGGGTCTCACGGAGACGGCCGGGCTGCCAAACCAAGACCATCAGCCCAGAGGTCTGTCGTGAAAGTATCGAACGAACAAATCGCCCGCGTCATCGCCGAACCGGTCATCACCCCGGAAGCCAACAAGGTCGACGACGCCGTCATCCGCCTGGTCGACTCCGACCTTGTCCAGTCTGTCACCCGCGACGTGCTGAGGGCCCCTGACCGCGACGCCATGGTCGCCGAGATCAAGGCCAAGGTCGACGCGGGCACCTACCACGTCTCGGCCGACGACATCGTCGACACGATGGTCCGGCGGGCCATCGCCGACCGGATCCGCTAGTCGTCCGCAGGGCCTCCCCGCCCAGAACCTATACTGGGGGAGGAGGCCCATCGACGATGATCCGCTACCACCGCCTTGGCGACTTGCCCGCCAAGAAGCACGTCCAGTTCCGCCAACCTGACGGCTCGCTCTACGCCGAGCAACTGTTCAGCACCATCGGCTTCGACGGGCCGATGACCACGCTCTACCACCGGAACCTGCCCACCGAAGTCGCCGGGTGGGAAGACCTCGGCCCGGCCGCGCCGACATACCTGGCCGACGAGCCCCTGCGCCACCGCCACCTCAAGACCGCGCGGATGACGCCGCGCGGCGACTGCGTCACCGGCCGCGTGCCCCTCATGGGGAACCGCGACTGCGTTTGGAACCAGGCCCTGGTGGCGGAAAACCAGCCGGACACCACGTTCTTCAAGAACGCCGAGGCGGACGAGATCTACTTTCTTCACGACGGGACGGGGCGGTTGGACTCTATGTACGGCAGCTTGGCGGTGCGGCCCGGCGACTACGTCGTCATCCCCCGGGGGACCATCTACCGGTTCCACTTCGAGACCTTTCCGGTCCGCGCGGTCGTGCTTGAATCCCACGGCCCCGTCACCACGCCCCGGCGCTACCGCAACGAGTACGGTCAGATGTTGGAGCACGCCCCGTACTCCGAACGCGATTTTCGGGCCCCGGACTCCTTGGTGCCTCATACCGACGAGGGGGACTACGCCGTCGTCGTCAAGGCCCGCGGACGGCACACGCGGTACCGCTACCGCTTCCACCCGCTGGATGTCGTCGGGTGGGACGGGTTCGTCTATCCGGTCGCGTTCAGCATCCATGACTTCCAGCCGATCACGGGTCAGCTCCACCTGCCTCCGCCCATCCACCAGACGTTCGCGACGCCCAACTTTGTCGTCTGCTCGTTCTGCCCCCGCATGCTGGACTACCATCCCGACGCGATCGTCATCCCCTACAACCACTCCAACGTGGACTCGGACGAGATCCTGTACTACTGCAACGACAAGTTCGGGTCACGCAAGGGCATTGAGGAAGGGTCCATCACGATGCACCCCCTAGGCATTCCACACGGTCCCCAACCGGGGGCGGTCGAGGCCTCGATCGGGGCGACCCGGACCAACGAGCTGGCCGTGATGATGGACACGTTCAAGCCGCTGGCCCTCACCGCCGAGGCCCTCGCCCTCGAGGACCCCGACTACTGGAAGAGCTGGCAGACCAGAGCTTAGCCGCCCGGCGGCGGGGCCGGCTTGCTCAAGGTCGGGTCGGCCAGGAAGTCGCGCCGGTAGCGCATCTTCTGCACGACCTCGAGTTCGTACCGGGAAAGCTCTTTGCAAGACGGGCAGGCGTGCTCCGCGGCGACGGCGGCGAGCACGGTGGCCAGTTCGCGGATGTGCCCGGTGTTGACCTTCTTGTCGAAGAGGGTCGCCATACCTGCCTCGCTCTTGATGAAGTCGTGGACGGACGCCTGTTCGGTGTGGCCGTCGGGGAACACGACGGTGACGGGGTCGTCGCCGGGATAGAACTGTTGCTTGGCGGAGCGGAGTTGGGCAAGGCGGAACGGCTTGGAGAGGAGCCCGGCCCGCTGGAAGACGGCGACGAGACGCTTGTCGTGCACACAGGCCATGTTCGCGTCGGGCCCCTTCCGTTCCTCGCCCGTGGCCAAGTCGAGCACGACGAGCGCACCGTCGGCGTCGACCTCGACGCCGTAGTCATGGAAGTCCTTCTTGAAGTTCACGGGGTCGGACGTCTTGTAGGCGAGCATCATCTTGCCCAGAGACCCGGCGCCCTCCTTCAGGGAAGCGAACTGGATGAAGCCGATGGAGACGTAGCCGGTGTCGTAGGTGTTGACGGCGTCAAAGCCACCTTCAAGAAGCGAGACCGCCCCCATGACGCGTCGGTCGGACGCGGAAAGCCCGGCGTCGACAAACAGGCGGTCTAGTTCTGCCGGTGCCATCTCTTTGACCGGCACCCCCTCGCTGGCGACCCCGTCGGCGAACCGATAGTACGCGTACTTGCGCCTGACCTTGACGTTGTCGTGGTAGCGCACGATGAGGTCGTCAAACTGGACGGTGAAGTCGGTGCGCCGCATCGTCAAGTAGAACGGCGGGGGCGGTGCCCCGACGAGGGCGACCATGTCGGCCGGGCAGGGGCCAGGGTCGGCGGGCGGCATGGGCAGCCGTGGGGCGCCTCCCCGGGCGGCGGGGAAGTTGAGGTCGACGGCCTTGTGCTTGGCGACGCCCTCGTCGTGGTTTACCTTGGCGTCGATCCAAGCGTCCGCCGCCTTCTGTTCCGGTGTCTTGCCGGCGGGGTCCTGGGTGGGGATCACCTTGCCGCCGTTGCCTTGCCGGGCCTTGAGATAGGCGAGGAGCCATGTGCTTGCCTCCGGGTTGTACACCGCGGCCCAGGGGCCCATTGTCTCGGCGTCGATGACCGGCTTGGTCGTCAGCCGGTACTCAGGCTTCCAAAATTCGACGATTTGCCGGGCTTCGTCCGGCGTGAACAGAGCGGCATGGCCCACGATGGCGGCGGCGACGATTGTCACCATGTCTCGAAGGATATCAGCCTCCGTTCTGTTTTGGTGGCTTTTCCACGGGCTTTTTCTTAAGGGGCGACTCGAAGTCTTCGGGTTTGCGCGGTTCGGGAGGCGGGCCGAGGGGAATCGCGACCTTGGGGTCGGCACCCTCGGGAAGCTGGGGCGCCGTTTCCTCGCGGGGCGGTGCGGCGGGAGTCGTCGCCGTCCCCCCGTGCGGTTCCCAGGCCAAGGGGTTGGCGGGGCGCAGGACACCCGGCCCGGCGGTGGTGCCGGGCAGGGGCGGCGGCGCGGGGCGGCTACTGGCCACGGCGGCCCCTGGTTTGCTGAGCCCGGCGACCGCGGTGAAGTCTTGGCGGTAGCGCAGGGCACGGACGAAGTCACCCTCGTAGACGGCAAGGTCGGCGGCGGAGCGGGCGCCGGACCTGACCGCTTGTCCTTGCACGACGTTGAGGACGGTGCTGACGTCACCGGTGTTGACGCTCCGGTCGAGCAAGGTCGCCATGCCCGCGTCGGATCTGAACACGTCCGCCAGGCGGGCAGTGTACGTCCTGCCGCCGGTCGTCCAGGTGGCCCGCTTGTCCCCGGGCCAGAAGAGGGCGATGGCGGTGCGGACTTGGGCGGCCTGGAACCCGGGGCTTAACCGTCCGGCGCGGGACAGGACGGCGGCAAGCCGGGCGTCGGTGCGCACCCGCCACGCGGCGGCGGCGGCATGGAGTTCCCACCCCGTGGCCGGGTCGATGACGACCAGGGCGCCGTCGGGCGTGACGTCGATGCCGAACCGGTGGAGGTGCTTGACGAAACCGGCCTTGTCCGCGTTACGCCAGGCCAAGAGGACCGACCCCAGGGAGCCACGGCCTTCGGCCATCGCGGCGAACTGGACGATGCCGACGCTGACGCGGCCGGTGTCGTAGGTGTTGACGGTGTCGAACCCGCCTTCCAGGCGGGCGACGGCCTGCAGGACGCGCCCGCGCTGGTCGTTGGCGCCGACCTGGCGGCGGGCGGCGGCCCAGAACGACTCGCCGGTCGCCACGCCGGGGATGTCCACCCCGCCGACGGTGCGCAGGTAGGGAAACTCGCGGCGGGTCTTGGGAGTGTCGGCGGTGAAGACGGTGCAATCGGGGAGTGCCACCGTGTACCGGCGGGCATGGAAGGGCCGGGCGAACCGGGGTGCCTCGCCGACCAACTGTCGGACCCGTGCGGGGGTGTCGGCCCGGGCGTCGGGCAGGGGTTCACGCCCCTCGTTGAGCGCCTTGGCCTCTTGTTCGGCGACAGCATAGTCGACGTCGATCCGGCGGCGGAGCCAGACGTTGGCGTCGATCTGGTCGCGGGTCACGGGAGTGGGGTCGCGGTCGGGCATGACGGGCTGGCCGGGATAGAAAGCCTTGTAGTAGGCAAGGAGCCATGCGGAGCCTTCCGCAGTCGGTGCCGCGACGTAGGGGGCACCAGGGTTCTGGTCTTCGACCCGGAACCGGTCGGGACTGGCCCACCAGGCGCGGACAGCGGCGGTCTCAGACGCCCCGAAACGCGTGACCATCAGGGGATCGATGACACGGTTGGCGAGGGCGACGATCAGGCAGGCGAGCATGGCCGCTATGGCTTTGGACGCCCGGCGGCCGGGCTTGGGTTCAGTTGAGCCGAGACGCCTTGAGCCGGACCTGGGCGAGTTCAATCTCTTCGACGGCCCGCTCGGTCGTCATCGAACTGGCCTCGCCCCGGAGCGCGCGGCGGGCCTCTTCGAGGATCCTCTCGGCCTCGGCCACGTCGATCTCGGTGCTCCGTTGGGCGTGCGCGGCCAAGACGATGACCTTGTTGTTCGCGATCTCGGCGAATCCTCCCGAGGTGGTCACGTAGTGACGCTGGCCGCCGTTGTCGCGAAACTCCACGATGCCCGGGCGCAGGGCGACGATAGTCGCCTCGTGGTTGGCCTGGACACCCAGGTAACCCTCGACACCCGGCAACACGACCGCCTCGACATTGTCTTCGAACACCGTCCGGTCGGGGGAGACGACGGAAAGATGGAACTCGGTGGCCATGGTGGTCGGCGGCGATGTTACCCTCGCCGCCGACGGCGGCTCAGAGACCTCGTAGGGCGGCGACGAGGGTGTCTTGCTCTTCCTTGGAGAGTTGGGGGGCCTTGCGCGGCGGCATACGCCGTGACTCGACCAGGTCAGCGGCCTTGGCCAGCTTGTCCTTCATCGCTTCGGCGTCCTTCTTGGACTTGATGGCGCCAAGATCCAGGCCGCCCTTGGCGTCCGCGCCGGTGTGGCAGGCAGAGCAACGGCTGGCGATCAGCGGCAGGGCGTCCTTCTCGAGGTCGACCTGGGCGGCAGCCCCGGTAAGCTCCTTGTCCTTGGCGGTCTTTTCGGCGGCGTTGGCCGGGGCCGGTGCGGTGCCGACTGCCCCAGGGGCCGTCGGGGCGGGCGAATCGCTCGTCTTGGCCGGTTCCGACGAACAACCGGCGAAGACGAAGACGGCGAAAGCGGCCAGGATCATGGCGGTGCGCTGCATCCGCCTCAGTTTAACCTGGGCGGACTGGGGCCGAGGACGACCGGCCGCGGGGTATGACGGAGTCCATGGAGCAGACGACCCTTGGCCGGACGGAGCTCAAGGTCAGCCGCATGGGGCTGGGGTGCGGTGGGCACAGCCGCCTGGGTCTGGCCCTGGGCAGGTCGACCTCGGAAGCGGCGGATGTCGTGCGCGCCGCGCTCGACTTGGGGGTCAACTACATCGACACCGCCGAGTCGTACGGTACGGAGCCGGTCGTCGCCCTCGCCCTCAAGGGCGTGCCGAGAGAATCGGTGGTGCTCTCGACGAAGGTCGGGAGCGGCGACGACCAGGGCCCGTTCAGTCCGTCCGTCTATCGCCAACGGGTGGAGGCATGCCTTTCCCGCCTAGGCACCGACCACATCGACGTGATGAACGTCCATGGCGTCTTGCCGGGTGAGTATGCGCGGGTGCGGTCAGACCTAGCGCCTGTCCTCGTCCGCATGCGCGAGGAGGGGAAGGTCCGGTTCCTGGGTGTCACCGAGCAGTTCCTCAAGGACACCGCGCACGCTATGCTGGGACAGGCCTTGGCCGAGGACGACTTGTGGGACGTCGTCATGGTCGGTTACAGTGTGGTCAACTTCTCCGCGGAGGGCCAGGTCATGGACATGGTGAGGAAGAACGGCTGCGGGACGCAGGTCATGTTCGCCGTCCGAAGGGCGTTGTCGCGGCCTGAGGCCCTGATGGAGTTGATGGACGGTTTGGTCGCTTCCGGCCAGGTCGACCCCGCGTCGTTTGACCGGTCCGACCCGCTGGGGTTCATGGGCCCGGACCTTGTGGACGCGGCGTACCGTTTCGCCCGGCATGAGTCAGGGATGGACGTCGTCCTGTCAGGGACCTCCTCGGTCGACCACCTGCGGGCCAACGTCACCTCGATGAACGCGCCGCCCTTGCCCCCGGAGGTCGTCGCCCGGGCCCGGACGATCTTTGCCCGGGTGGACTCGGTGAGCGGGAACTGAACATGGCGACCGTCGCAGACCTCCGCCGGATCGCCCTCTCCTTCCCTGGGGTCGTGGCGGCAGACGGTGAACAACCGGGCTACAACGTCATGGTGAAGGGCAAGGCGAAGGGCATCGCTTGGGCATGGCGCGAGCGTGTGCACCCTAAGAAGCCGAGGGTGGTCAACCCCGAGGTCTACGCAGTCCGCACGCCGAACATGATGGCCAAGGAGATGTTGGTCCAGGAGGGTGCCGCGACGGGCAAGTTCTTCACCGAACCGCACTACAAGAACTACCCGGCGATCCTGGTGCGCCTGGAGTTGGTGGACTGTGACGAACTACGCGAGGTTTTCGAACAAGGCTACCAAAGCGTGCTGCGCAAATAGCGGTTCCTCGGTGCGTTCAGGTCTAGGCCGCAACCAAATGACACTATTGCGGGCCGAAACACGGTTTGCCACCGACCCCCGCACGAACCGCTCATGAGAAGCGGGAGGGTGCGAGGATCGGTTTATCAAGCTCACGCAGACTGCAGCTTCTTGGCCTTCTCGTACAGATCGTCGAGGCCGCCGCAGTAGAGGAACGCCTGCTCGGGCAGGTCGTCGAGGTCGCCGGCGATGAGCTTCTTGAACGCTTCGACGGTCTCGTCGATCGGCACATAGCGGCCCGGGTTTCCGGTGAACTGTTCGGCGACGAAGTTCGGCTGGCTGAAGAAGCGCTCGATCTTGCGGGCGCGGGCGACCAGCGTCTTGTCGTCGTCGCTGAGCTCGTCGATGCCGAGGATCGCGATGATGTCCTGCAGTTCGCGGTACCGCTGCAGGGCTTGCTGCACTTCGCGGGCGACCCGGTAGTGCTCGTCACCGACGATGCGCGGGTCGAGGTTCTTGGAGGTCGAAGCCAGCGGGTCGACGGCCGGATAGAGGCCCTTCGAGGCGATGCCGCGGTCGAGATAGACGTAGGCGTCAAGGTGGCTGAAGGTCGTGGCCGGGGCCGGGTCAGACGGGTCGTCGGCCGGGACGTACACCGCTTGGACCGAGGTGACCGAACCCTTAGTCGTTGAGGTGATGCGCTCCTGGAGGAAGCCCATCTCGGTGGCCAGGGTCGGCTGGTAACCGACGGCGCTGGGCATACGGCCGAGAAGGGCGGAGACCTCAGAACCGGCCTGGACGAACCGGAAGATGTTGTCGATGAAGATGAGGACGTCGGTGCCGACGGTGTCACGGAAATACTCGGCCATCGTCAGGGCGGTCAGCGCGACGCGGAGGCGGGCTCCCGGCGGCTCGTTCATCTGACCGAAGACCATGGCGGTCTTGTCGATGACGCGCTTCATTTCGCCGCTGGCGTCCTTAAACGTCGTCTCCTTCATTTCGCGCCAAAGGTCGTTGCCCTCGCGGGTGCGCTCGCCGACACCAGCGAACATCGACACGCCCGAGGCTTCGACCGCGATGTTGCGGATGAGCTCTTGGATGAGGACCGTCTTGCCCAGCCCGGCGCCGCCGAAGAGGCCGATCTTTCCGCCCTTGTTGAAGGGGATCAGCAGGTCGATGACCTTGAGACCGGTCTGGAGCAACTCGACTTTGACGCTTTGTTGGCTGAAAGCGGGCGGCTGGCGGTGGATAGGCAGGTAGGCCTCGGCAGTCACGTCGCCCACGTTGTCGATGGGCTTGCCGAGCAGGTTGAAAACGCGTCCGAGGGTCGCTTCGCCGACCGGCACGGTGATCGGGCCGCCGGTGTCGTGGACATCGAGGCCGCGGACGAGTCCGTCGGTGGAGGACAGGGCGATGCAACGCACCATGTCGTCGCCGAGGTGCTGGGCGACTTCGCAGGTCAGGTCGATGCCGAGCTTTTCATCCTTGATCGTGACGGCGTTGTAGACCTCAGGGAGGCCTTCGTTCGGGAAGCGGCAGTCGACGACAGGGCCTGTGACTTGAATGACGGTGCCAACGGCAGACATGGGGTTCAGCGGTCCTCCAAAGTGACCGGGGCCTCCCCCGGGTCAGCGCGGATTATACCGACG